>NZ_JAKLJH010000066.1 GCF_023151265.1 Flavobacterium sp. | reverse complement strand
CAACAATTCCGTTTTTAACTGCAACACTTGTAACTCCACCGTAAGGGTTAATATTTACAGAGTTGATTACTGAAAGATTGGTTGGATTTGAAAAATCGATAATATCTAAATATCCTGCTACTGCACTCGTAGTAAACAAACGTTGCGATGCAGCATCATGTACTACGATTTCGCAAGTACTAGTATTAGCTCCTGAAGGATCAAAACTTCCTATGTAATTCAATTCGATTTGGTTATTTGGAATTGGAGCCTGACTATCATTATCAACGATATAAATAGTATTGGTTGGAGTTCCCGAAATTGAAATTCCAGATGCACTTTCTAAACTTAACACGAAATATTCTGAATGCTGTTCTTCTAAACTGTCATCAATAATTGGAATATTAATAGTTTGAGTTGCTGGTGTTGATTCTGTTATGAAAATAGTTTGCGATGCTATTGTAAAATCAGCATTATCTGCGGTACTAAATGGTGCCGATTTTACTACTAAATCTACCAAACTAGTTGCTGGGTTTGCAACATTTAATACCAATGATAACGTTCCTTGATTTTCGTTTACTGTAATGAAATTTGAAGCAAAAGAAATACTAGGATTTGCTGTTGTGAAAATTCCAGATTGTGTAGTTGTAATTCCGTTATCATTTAAATCTTCAACTGTATTTGCTAATAGAGCAACATAATACGTTTGATTAACTGTTAAATTGGCAAGTGGCGTTATAGAAATTACATTACCTGAAATTGTAGCATCAAATGGAACGATTGCTCCAGCTGCATTATTCAAACGTAATTCAACCAAAGCGTCAACATTATTATTGTCGATTACACTATTATCTGCTAATCTAATGGCTTCGTTAAAAGAAATTGTTGGAACTACATTTGTAGCAACATTAGTAGCATTGTTAACAGGCAATAAAGTAACAATTGGTGCAATAATATCTGGTCCACCAAAAACAGTTCCTTCTAAAGTAAAGTTATCAAATCTATTATTCCCAACAGTTCCACCTGAACCTTGTTGAAATTCCACTTTCAATTTAAAATTTGGATTATTATCGGTAACGTCGATTCCTGAAAAATCTAAAGTTGCTAATGCTGGATCTCCGTTATTTGGAATCACATTAGTAAAAGGAAGATAATTTGTTCCATCAATGGAATACGACCATACTTGCGTTCCTGCTCCAGAACCTGAACGACGAGTAGCAAATTTTACGATACAATTTTCATAACCCGTAGTTGGTAATGTAAATTCTAAAGCGCCACCTATAGGATCATTAAAACGTAAATGTGTTCCTGAAGGATCACTGTTTCTTGCGTTAATATTTAAAACATTAAAATTTTGCCCTGTTCCATTAGCGAAATCAATTACGCTAATTCCACCAGGAATGGCATTTAACGTTGCACCTCCAAGTGTTTGACTTGGCGCTGTAATTGTCGCAATTGATGAACTATTATTAAAGTTCCAATAATGTACTAATGTTTGTGCGTAAGTAGTAGAAACAAACAATACCAAAAAAAGCGACAAGATGTTGCTTTTCCTTTTTACTGTGTAATTTTTATTCATTTTTGTGTTGATTAATGTTGCACAAAATTGAATTTCAAAAGTTATAAGGAAGTGAATTAAAAAATAAGAAAGTATTAAATTACTACTATCTATTATTTTCTAAAGGTTAAGCGATAATATTTTAATAATATTATGGAAAAGATTCGATTTCATTTTGATAATATAAAAAAAGAGCAACACTTTAGTATTGCTCTTTTTGCTCCCCCTTCCCGATAGCAATCGGGACAAGCAATGGGCTCGAACCAATCCCGATAGTTATCGGGACTCTGATTAATAGTCAGATGCTCATCTATATTTTTCTAGCAATTTAAATTTCATCTCGGGGTATTTAAGCAAATTTTGAATATAAATTCTGCTCTTCATTGATTTTATATGCTTCTCAATCGATAAGCCTTGATGTTTAGTTTCACATTCAATAGTGAAAATCAATTCCCAATCATCTGCTTTAAAAGTGAATTTTCTTGATTGAGTATCATTTAAATGAAATTCTAATCTTTGAATAAGATTTTCAGTAAAACCAATGTAATGTTTATCCAATTTTTTTGAGTAGAGAATGTAAACCGTGTTATTCATTTTACAAAAATAAAAAAATCCTAACCATTTCTGATTAGGATTTTTGCTCCCCCTCTTGGGCTCGAACCAAGGACCCTCTGATTAACAGTCAGATGCTCTAACCAACTGAGCTAAGGAGGAATCACCTCAAAGGTTTATATTGTGCTTAAAAGTTTGCTCCCCCTCTTGGGCTCGAACCAAGGACCCTCTGATTAACAGTCAGATGCTCTAACCAACTGAGCTAAGGAGGAAGTTGTATATCTTTTAAGCGAGTGCAAATATAAACTGATTTTTTGTTATCGCAAATTATTTTATTGAAAAAATTACAAAAGTTTATCTACTACCAATTGATAAATATCTTTTCCGAAAGTTAAAGCCATTAAGGTCAACAAGATAATCATTCCAAAGGTTTGAACATACCCTGCTACTTTGTCTGATAATTTTCTTCCGGTAATCATTTCAACTATTGTAAATAAAGCGTGTCCACCATCTAATCCTGGGATTGGCAACAAGTTCATAAAGGCTAATCCGATTGAGAATAAAGCCGTGAAATTCCAAATGAATTCCCAATTCCAAGTATCTGGTAAACGACGAGCAATTCCGATTGGACTTTGAACGTGTTTGTAAGCTTCTGTTTTTGGACGTAAGATTAATTTGAACTGTTTTACATTATAAACTAATAAAGACCAAGATTCTTTTACTGCCGCGGGAACCGCTTGACCGAATGACAATTTATTATTTACTTCGTAATCTAACTTATCTAAAGCTTTATTAATAAATCCTAATTTTCCTTCTTTATCAACTTTAGCTTTCAATTCAACCATTTGAGTTCCTCTTAAAACAGATAAAGAAATGCTGTCATTTTTATGTTTAGAAATTCTTTCCTTGAACTCATCATAATACCTAAAAGCAGTTCCGTTTAAAGCTTTGATTCTATCTCCTTTTTTTAAACCTGCTAAATCAGCTGCCGATTTAGGAACTACAGAATCTACTACGGTATTTGAAAAACGAGGACCAACAAATTCTTTTCCTTCTTTGCTAATGATTTCACCCTTCATTTCGTCGGTTAAAACCACATCCACAATAGAACCATCACGCTCTACTTGTACGTTATCACCTAATAAAACATCTAATGTCATTCGGTTAAAACTTGGTTGGTGTTTTCCGTCAACAGCTAAAATCTTATCTCCATTTTTAAATCCTGCTTTCTGACCTACTTCTCCAAAAGCCAATCCATTTTCTTGAATTTTTGCTGTTGAAATATATTTTTGACCAACAGTTGCATACATTATTGTAAAAATCAACCAAGCTAAGATTATATTCACGATAATTCCACCCAACATAATTATCAAACGTTGCCAAGCTGGTTTTGAACGAAATTCCCATGGTTGTGGTTCTTCATTCATTTGCTCAGTATCCATACTTTCATCAATCATTCCTGAAAGTTTTACATAACCTCCTAATGGCAACCATCCGATTCCCCATTCTGTTTCACCTATTTTCTTTTTCACTAAAGAAAAACCAGCATCCATAAACAAGTAAAATTTCTCTACTCGTACTTTGAACATTTTAGCCGTTATGTAGTGACCAAATTCGTGAAGGATTACTAAAACTGATAATATGAATAATATTTGTGCTACTTGAATCATTTTTACGCATTTATTTAAACGACAAAAGTAAGGTTTTCACCTTACTTTTCATCATTATTTTATTTTGGAACTATTTTTTTATAAAATTTTTATGAATTGCACCTTCCGAAGTCGTGATTTTCATCACATGCATTCCAGAACTTAAATTGTCAATTCTGAAATCTGCTGTTTGATGTGTTGCTAACAATTGTCCTAAAGTATTATAAATTTCAACTTTTTCTAATTGTGTAGTTGTTGGCATCATAATATGTAATTCGTCATTTGCAGGATTTGGGTAAACTGAAATTGTTTCTTCTAACTCAAAACTATTATTTGATAATGTTGTTGTATTACTACTTGAAATAATATGTTTGTTAGGATCAAAAACAACTCCTGTTACCAAAAACGGAACAGCCACCACAAATTGCTGCCCGTTTGACGTATTGTTAACCACCACATCGTGTGTAACACCTCCTGCCCCAGTTAATCTAATTTCTAAAGGCATTTCAAAAAAAGAAACACTAGAATGCGATTGAGTTTGATTTACCGTAATTCTTGCTTGTCCTGAACCTAATGTTTGCACATTTATTGTATAGGTTGGATAACCTTGCATGTAAACCCAATCATTAAAAAACTCATCTAAGCTACTTCCGTGAACTGCTTCTAAATGTCCTTTTAAATCATTTGTTTGCGCATAGGCATAAGCTAAATTGGTATCATTTAAATAATTTTTTAACGCTTGGAAAAAATTAGCATCGCCCATAACCCAACGTAACATATGAGTCACCATTGAACCTTTATTATACGATAAACGGCTACTAAAAATTCTATTCACATTTAAAGCCTCGGCATCTGTTAGATATAAAGCACCTCCTGCTTGTGATGTAATATTTGATATTTTTCCGTTTTTCCAAGACACAAAAGAGGCATCACCATCCAATTCTTCTACCATAATTCCTGCTGTGTATTCTGTTAAACCTTCATTTAACCAAATATCCTTCCATGAACCGCATGTAACTTTATTTCCAAACCATTGATGTCCTAATTCATGAGCAATTAAACTTCTGCCCCAACTGTTCATTGACGACATAGTTGCGTGCTCCATTCCGCCTCCCCATCCAAACTGTACATGACCATATTGTTCATTTCTGTAAGGATAAGGTCCGAATTTTTCTTCAAAAACATTCATAATTGGAACAGTCACATCAATCGCATTTCTATTTGTTACTGTATTACTTTCAGGGTAGAGATAGTTATTTATTGGAAAAAATGGACTCTCAACTGTCCCTAAACCTGCCTGAATATTATAAGTTGTATAATTTGTAACATTTAATGAAATTAAATAAGCTGGAATTGGATAATTATGTTTAAAATGACGCGTTGTATTTCCTCCAGAAGTTACAGAGCTTTGCAACAATCCGTTTGAAACTCCTATGTAAGTATCAGGACAAGTAATATACATATCAAAAGTTGCAATTTTATCATTCAAATCTTGTTTACAAGGCCACCAATCTCTTGCTCCGAATGGCTCTGAAAGTGTAAAAATAACAGGCGTTCCACTATGTGTACTTCGAGTAAAACCTCCTTCTGCTTGAGGTGGTGAACCCGCATAGGTAATTTCAACTGTTGCACTATTTCCGGTTGTTAATGTAGATGGTAAATTAATATTTAATTCATAATTACTTTGGTTGAAAGTAAGATTTGAACTATTCATTGTTACCGAACTTACAACTAAAGCTGTTGCCATATCAAAAGTTACAACATCCATATTAGACAAAGCGGTAAAGGTAGTTTTAACAACACCACTAATGTAAGGTGTTGTATTGTTTGGGTTTACTGTAAAACGTAATTCGTGATACGTTACATCATAATTTTGAGTATTGGGATTTACTCTGAGATTTTGCAACGAAGAGGCGGATTTCATTTCCGCTTCTATCATTCTATCAAATTCAGCATTATCAGTTTGGGCAAAACCAATAAAACCAAATAAGATTAAGAAACTTAAGGTAATTTTTTTCATTTTGTGTAGGTTATAAGATTTTGGGAGCAACTTTTAAGTAATTTAACTTTATTAAAACCTAATAGAATTAAGCTTAAAATTATCAATTTACATAAAAATCAAGCGAATATACAATAATATCTTTATTTTAATAAAGCTTTTCATAAGAATTTCATTAATTTACAAAAACGCATAAGTGAAATTGTTTTTTATGTATTATCTGAATCCAATTTCTTAAATTTGCATCCTTAAAATCCTATATATTATGTTACAGATAGCGTACATTAGAGAAAACAAAGACGAAGTAGTAAAACGATTAGCTAAGAAAAACTTAGATGCTAAAAATGCGATTGAAGAAGTTATCGCATTAGACGAAAAAAGAAGAGCAACTCAAGTGGAATTAGATACTATTAAATCCGAGTCGAATAAGCTATCCAAAGATATTGGTGATTTAATGAAAAGTGGCGAAAAAGCAAAAGCTGAAATCTTAAAAGAAAAATCAGTTCAACTTCGTGAAAAAGACAAAGAATTAACCGAAGTTTTGAATACGTATGCCGCTAAATTACAAGAGGAATTATACAAATTACCTAATTTACCAGCCGACATCGTTCCGGAAGGAAAAACTCCTGAAGAAAATCTAAACGTTTTTCAAGAAGGCGATATTCCAAAATTACACGAAGGCGCTTTACCTCACTGGGAATTAGCAAAAAAATACGATTTAATTGATTTTGAATTAGGTGTTAAAATCACAGGAGCAGGTTTTCCAGTTTACAAAGGGAAAGGTGCTAAATTACAACGTGCTTTAATCACTTATTTCTTAGATAAAAATACGGATGCAGGTTATCAAGAATACCAAGTTCCACATTTAGTAAACGAAGCTTCAGGTTTTGGAACAGGACAATTACCAGACAAAGAAGGTCAAATGTACCATGTAGGTGTGGATGACTTATATTTAATTCCTACAGCAGAAGTTCCAGTAACGAATATCTTCAGAGATGTTTTATTAAACGAAAATGATTTACCAGTTCTTTGTACAGGATACACGCCATGTTTCCGTCGTGAAGCAGGTTCGTATGGCGCTCACGTTCGTGGATTAAATCGTTTACACCAATTTGACAAAGTAGAAATCGTTCGCATTGAACATCCTGATAAATCTTACGAAGCGTTAGATGGCATGGTAGAACACGTAAAAGGAATTTTACAAGAATTAAAATTACCTTACAGAATCTTAAGATTATGTGGTGGCGATATGAGTTTTGCTTCTGCCTTGACGTATGATTTTGAAGTATATTCAACAGCACAAGAGCGTTGGTTAGAAATTAGTTCGGTTTCTAATTTTGAAACCTTCCAAGCAAATCGTTTAAAATTACGTTTCAAAGACAAAGAAGGTAAAAATCAATTGGCACACACGTTGAACGGAAGTTCATTAGCTTTACCAAGAGTATTAGCTGGAATTTTAGAGAACTACCAAACACCAGAAGGCATCGTAGTTCCTGAAGTTTTAAGAAAATATACTGGATTTGATATCATTAACTAAACGTTAATCTTTATAAAATAATGTACTAATTTGACGCTAAAAAGTGTTACTTTAGTACATTATTTGTTTTATTTATGTTGCAAAAAATAGCTTTTTTCATCTTGTTTTTGTCCTCGTTTTGGGTTTCGGCACAGAATGAGGAATTGGCTATGGACTATTTTGAAAAAGGCGAATTTCAAAAAGCACTGACTTTATTTGAGGAAATTTCGACCAAACAACCTTCGAATTATTTCTTTTTTCAAAGAGTAATTGATTGCTACCAACAATTGCAACAATATGAAAAGGCAGAAAACACCATTACCAAACGAAAAGACAAATACAACCAACCTTTGTTGTATATTGAATTAGGTTACAATTATCAACTTCAAAAAAACACCGAAAAGGCGGATAAAAATTACGAATTAGCCATACAAGAAGTTGAAAAAGAGCCAAATTATGCCTACCAAGTCGCCAATTCTTTTGAGAAAAAAGTATTGTTGCCTTGGGCGTTAAAAGCGTATGAAACCGCGCAAAAGAAAAACCCAAATCTAAACTTTGATTACCAAACCGCCATGATTCAAGGACAATTAGGTAATTTGGAAGTTATGTTAAATAAACTATTAGATTACGGCTTCAATACGCCTGATGGAACTCCAATGGTTCAAAATCAGTTAACCCGTTACTTAATGGACGATTCTGATGGTTCTTTTGCGGCATCCATTCGAAAAAACTTATTGCTTAGAACACAAAAATCGCAAGATGTATATTGGAACCAATTTTTGAGTTGGTTTTTTGTACAGCAGAAAGAATACGGAAAAGCATTTATTCAAGAGAAAGCCGTTTACAAGAGAAATCCGGAAAGCTTTTACAACATTGTTACTTTGGGAAGAATGGCAATGGAAGAAAAACAATTTGAAGACGCCAAACTGATTTTAGAATTTGTTTTAGAAAATACTCAGGATTTAGAATTACAAATGAAAGCCCATCATTTTCTAATTTCCATGGAAATGGAATCAGCGCCTTCAAAAGACTATCCTACTATCGATTTAAAACTTCAAGAGTTATTGAAAAAATATGGTATTAGTCCGTATTCGTTAGACTTGCAAATTCTTTCGGCTCACTTTAAAACGTTTTATTTAAATCAATCGAAATTAGGAATTGAGGTATTACAAAGCACTTTGAAACTTCCTTTAAATGTTAGAGAACAATCAGAAGTTAAAATGGAATTGGCCGATATTATGGTGTATGATGAAAAATTCAATCAAGCTATTTTGTATTACGCACAAGTGGAAGACAATTTGAAAAATGATGTTTTGGCTCACGAAGCCAGTCTAAAATTAGCCAAAGCCAACTTCTATAAAAAAGATTTCGATTGGACGTTGCAACAAGTAAAAGTTTTAAAACAATCGCCAAGTTTGTTAATTGCAAATGATGCGATTGAAATGTTTTTGCTGATTCAAGATAATTCTGCCGAAGACAGTTTACGAGTAGCACTTCAAGCCTATTCAACAGCGGATTTGAAATTGTATCAGAATAAAAAAGAAGAATCACTCCAACTCTTTTTAGCCATTTTACAAAAACACAAAGGCGAAAGCATCGAAGAAGGAACATTGTTTAAAGTGGGGAAAATTTACGAAGAAAAAGACGATTTCAACAAAGCCTTAACTTATTATCAAAATATTTTAGACAACCATAAAGATGGAATTTATAAGGATGAAGCTTTATTCTTTTCGGCAGAAATTTATAGAAAACATCTTTTAGACAACGAAAAAGCAAAAGCATTATATGAAAAAGTAGTGTTAGAACATCCCGATAGCTTGTATTACACCGAAAGTAGAAAACAATATAGAACGTTGCGAGGTGATTCGACGATTTAGAGAAAAGAAGAAAGAAACAAGAGAAAAGAATTATTTAAACGATTAAACGAGAATAATGATTATATACAACGTAACCATAAACGTAGACGAAAGCATTCATTCCGCTTGGTTAAAGTGGATGCAAAACAAACATATTAACGATGTTTTAGCAACAGGTTTATTTACCAATGCTAAAATGGTTCGCGTTTTGGTTGAAGAAGAAATGGGAGGAACAACTTATGCTGTTCAATATTTTACAGATTCCAGAGCAAAATTAGAAGATTATTATAAAAATCACGCACCAAGGTTACGCCAAGAAGGCTTACAACTTTTTGCGGACAAAATGTTAGCTTTTAGAACGGAGTTAGAAGTGATGGAAGAATTCTACGGAGAAACGAATTAAAATGGAAAAAGTAACCGCAAAAAAACACTTAGGACAACATTTCCTAAAAGACGAAAGCATCGCAAAAGACATTGCCGATACTCTTTCGTTAGAAGGCTATTCTAAAATTTTGGAAATTGGTCCAGGAATGGGTGTTTTAACCAAATATTTATTAGACAAACCAACCGAAACCTTTGTAATTGAAATCGATAAAGAATCGGTGGAATATTTGGGCGTTCACTATCCAAAATTGGAAAATCATATCATTTCAAAAGACTTTTTAAAATACAATTTAAACGAAGTTTTCAATGGCGAACCTTTTGCTATCATTGGAAATTTTCCGTACAATATTTCGACACAAATTGTATTCAAAACCTTAGAAATGCGCGATCAAATTCCGGAATTTGCTGGGATGTTTCAAAAAGAAGTAGCAGAAAGAATTTGTGAGAAAAAAGGCAGCAAAACCTATGGAATTTTATCGGTTTTAGCACAAGCTTTTTATGAAGCGGAATATTTATTTACAGTTCCGCCAGATGTTTTTAATCCACCACCAAAAGTAGATTCAGGTGTGTTACGATTAAGAAGAAAAGCAGATTATTCATTACCATGTGATGAAAAATTATTCTTCCGAGTAGTAAAAACCGCTTTTCAACAAAGAAGAAAAACCTTGAGAAACAGCTTAAAATCGTTCAATTTTTCTGATAATTTAAAATTAGACACTATCTTTGACCTCCGTCCAGAACAATTGACGGTGGAACAATTTATAGATATTACCCAAAAAATAGCAGCCGATGGAGTTTAAAATCAGCAGAGAATTTCTATCTGAAATAGAACAACTTATAAGTGAAAACAAGTCGCAAGAATTACTTTTGCTTCTTGAAGATATTCACTTTGCTGATATTGCCGAAATCATGGAAGAACTCGATGATTATGGCGCTGCTTATATTTTTAACACCTTAGATTCTGAAAAAACAGCTGAAATTCTTCTAGAATTAGATGAAGAAGTTCGTGAAAAAATCTTACGCAATCTTTCTCCAAAAGAAATTGCAGAAGAGCTTGACGAATTAAGTACAGACGATGCTGCCGATATTATTGCCGAATTACCACAACACAAAAAAGAACAAGTAATTTCGGAATTAGAAGACGTTGAACACGCCAAAGACATTGTAGATTTATTACGTTACGATGAAGATTCTGCTGGTGGTTTGATGGGAAAAGAGTTGGTAAAAGTCAACGAAAACTGGAACGTTTTAACTTGCGTAAAAGAAATGCGCGCACAAGCTGAAAATGTTTCAAGAGTACATTCAATATATGTAGTTGATGATGAAGAACGATTAAAAGGTCGTTTATCATTAAAAGATTTATTAACTACCTCAACAAAAACACCTATTAGCGATGTTTACATCAAAAAAGTAGATTACGTAAAAGTAGATACAAAAGATGTAGAAGTTGCCCGAATCATGCAAAAATATGACTTGGAAGCCATTCCGGTTGTAGATGAATTAGGAAGATTAGTAGGAAGAATTACCATTGACGATATTATTGATGTCATCAAAGAAGAAGCCGACAAAGATTACCAGTTAGCAGCGGGTATCTCGCAAGACGTAGAGGCCGATGATAGTATTTTAGAACTAACAAAAGCACGTTTGCCTTGGTTGGTTTTAGCTTTATTTGGTGGATTTATTTCCGTACACGTTTTAGGGATTTTCGAACCAGTAATGGAATTACATCCTGAATTATTTTTCTTTACACCACTTATCGCAGCTATGGCTGGAAATGTTGGAGTACAATCTTCTGCGATTATTGTGCAAGGTTTGGCAAATAACACTATTATTGGTCCGGTTGTAGAACGATTATTAAAAGAACTTTCGTTGAGTTTATTGAACGGAGTCATTCTTTCTGTAATCTTATTAGCTGGTAGTTATTTCTTATTAGGTTACGAAATTCATGTAGGTTATACCGTTTCAATTGCTTTACTTTCGGTAATTATTATGGCGTCATTAATTGGAACTTTTATCCCAATTATCTTAAATAAATATGGAGTTGACCCTGCATTAGCAACTGGTCCGTTTATTACTACAAGTAATGATATCTTAGGGATTTTGACCTATTTTACGATTGCTAAGATTATTCTAGGAATTTAATTTCAATTACTTCCCAACCTTTTCAATTTTATTTCACTCTATACTAGAAACACCAAAGTTTATAGAGATGAAAAAAATAATTTTAACATTCCTTTTGTTAACCTCAATAGTATCATTTTCACAAGAAGAAACTAAAGAGCGATTCTTGTTTGAAAGAAAACTCAATCAGGTTTCTATAAATGATTCTATTTCCAAACACACAAAAATCATTAAAGAAATTTCGATTCCTTCAAAAATTGATTCCATATCCTCTGACTCAAAATGGGAGCTTTTATATTTGCACGAAACAGGATGGCAAGAATCAATGCCAAATAATCCCTATAAAATAAATAATTTGTACATCGGAAAACGAAACAACATCTTTACTGGTAAAGATTTAAAAGACTTCTTTCAAACAATTGGTCAAAAAGAAATTCTACTTAATCAACTCCCGTCTGAATTATCTTATATAAACAGAGGAGCTCCATTAAATGGAAAATTCACAATTATTTTTCTAAAAAATAATCATATTACTTTACAATACATTCACAGTTATCCTAACGGAAATCAATCGAGTTGGTTTAGAAAAACAAATTATTATTTAAAAAGAATTAACTAAAAACTATATCAAATGAAAAAAATATTTTCACTATTAATCGTTCTGGTGTCAGCAATCACATTTGCACAAAAACCAATTTTTACTTCGGCCAAAATTAAAAGCGCCACTATTTATAGTAATTCTGCAGAATTAAACCACACGGCTTCGGCTACAATTCCTTCGGGAATTAGCGAAATTGTCATCAAAAACGTTGCTGATTATGTAAATGAAAACACCATTCAAATTGGTGCTCCAGCTTATGTTACGGTTTTATCGGTTCAGTTTACACGAAATTTTATTTCGGAATATGAAATTGATGAAAGTAATCCGATGATAAAAAGAGTTCGTGATAGCATTATGCTCATCGAAAAAGAAATGGGGAAAATTGCCAATGAAAAAGTTTCTTATTCCAAAACCATTGATTTATTAGATAAAAATCAAAACGTAGCGGGACAAAATTCGGGTTTGAATGTCACCGAATTAATCAAACTAGTAGATTATTATCGAGCGAAAAGAAATGAATTGAGCAATTTGGTTGATATTCTTATTGAAAAAGAGAACAAGTTAAAAGACAAACTATCAAAACTGAATTCTAAGTTAGAATTGAATACTCAAAAACAAGAAAAAACATCACAAGGGAAATTGGTTTTACAAGTTATGACTGATGTTGCTAGTTCTGTAAATTTGGACATCAATTACCTTACCAACAACGCTTCGTGGTCACCCTTTTATGATTTACGTGCTGATAACATCAACTCGCCAATCAACTTAATGTACAAAGCAAAAGTAGTGCAAAACACAGGAATCGATTGGAAAAAAGTAAAACTAACACTTTCAAGCGGTAATCCAAATCAAAATAACACAGCTCCTATTTTACAAGCTTGGTTTTTGAGATATGGTTATCCAAGAACATATGGATATGTAAATGATGATACTAAAATGAATGAAGTAGTAGTTACTGGTTATGGCGTTAAAAAGGATGCAGCACCTCAATCATCAATATCTAACTACACAACAATCAACGAAAACCAATTAAATGTTTCTTTTGATATTGATATTCCTTATGATATTTTATCCAATGGAAAAGCGCATAGTGTTGCCTTGAAAGATTTAAAATTACCAGCAACTTACAAATATTACGCAGTTCCAAAAGTGGAAAAAGAAGCCTTTTTGTTAGCT
>NZ_JAKLJH010000065.1 GCF_023151265.1 Flavobacterium sp. | reverse complement strand
CTCTGTTAAATTTGAAATTTTCTAAATACCATAATTTACTTTCCTTTACATCTGAAAAACCTTCGCCTAATAAAGTACCGTCTGGTTTAGCCATTAAGTATTCTAACGTATCTACTTTTATGGTTGGTTTTTTTCCCGGCTCTTTCATTGTAACAATTAAATACATGTTGTTAAATGGGTAATCATTATTGTTTCTTACATTTAAAAACAAATGATACGGATTTACCGTGTCTTTTTGTTCAAATGCAAAACGCAAGGTGTCTGATTTTTTCCAAGAACCGTCTAACTCTTTGTATTCACTAAAAAATTGCTTTTCATCGCAAGAGAAAAAAAGCAAAGTGAATAGCATTAACCCAATAAATTTAGTCTTTTTTAGGAGCATTTTTAAAATTTGATGGTTTACGTTTTTTGTTTTTATTGTTGTTCTTTTTCTTAGGTTGATCAAAACGAGTTAAACTGTCTTGTCCTACCACATTTTCGAATTTTTTCTCTACTTCTTGAACCGTTTCCACTACATAATCTTCTAATGCTGCTACACGTTCTTTTTTCTTATTAACCGCTACAATTTCTTTTACTTTTGCAACTGGTAAAACCAACCAATGTGCTGGAGCATTAGCATAAGAAAACCACATGATTTCTTTGAAAATGTCAATTTTCTGGCAATACGCATCGCCTTTTTCGGTGTATAATTTCGTGTCCATATCAGGCATGTCTTTCAATGCATCCAAATACGTATCCAATTCGTAATTCAAACAACACTTTAGTTTACCACATTGACCCGCTAATTTTTGTGGATTTAATGATAACTGTTGGTAACGAGCTGCCGAAGTATTCACACTTCTAAAATCGGTTAACCAAGTAGAACAACACAATTCTCTTCCGCAAGAACCAATTCCACCTAAACGAGCGGCTTCTTGACGGAAACCAACTTGTTTCATCTCGATTCTAATCTTGAATTCTTGAGCAAATTCTTTGATTAATTGACGGAAATCTACACGATCATTTGCTGTGTAATAAAACGTTGCTTTTGATCCATCACCTTGAAATTCTACATCCGAAATTTTCATTTCTAATTTCAAATGAATAGCAATTTCTCTAGCGCGCATACGCACAGATTCTTCTTTATTTCGAGCTTCAGTCCAAATATCAATATCGCGTTGTGATGCTTTTCTGTAGATTTTAGCTAATTCCTTATCGGGATTTTCGCCCTTCTTTTTCATTTGAATTTTTACCAATTCGCCTGTCAAAGTCACAATTCCGATATCGTGTCCTGGAGAAGCTTCGGTAGCTACAATATCTCCAATAGCTAAAGTTAGCTTTTCTGTATTTCTAAAAAATTCTTTTCTTCCGTTTTTAAAACGAATTTCAGCTGCATCAAATGGTTCTTGACCACCTGGCAACGTCATGTTTGACAACCAATCGAAAACCGAAAGTTTGTTGCAGCTATCGGTGCCGCAAGTCCCGTTATTATTACATCCTTTTGGTGTGCCGTCTTTAGCACCCGTGGAACAGTTTGTACATGCCATAATTTTGAATATATGTTGATTGTCCGTTTGTTGGACTACGTTTCTAAAATGTTTTTGAGCGTAAAGATATTGATTTTTTATGGAAACTTTCAAATTCAATCTTTGGAAGTTGTACAAAAAGAAAAAACCTATCTCATTATAAAACGAAATAGGTTTTCATATAGTATTGTAAAACAAAAATTTAAGTTTCTTTTACGGTAATAATATGCACCGGACAAGCTTTTGCCGCCAATTCACAATTTTCAACAATCGTATGGTCAGCCGATTTTAAGGTGTGAAAACCTTTGGCATCAACCGATTTTATTAATACTGATTTTCCGTCTTTTTTGGACATTTGAAATTGTGCGGGTGCCATTTCTACACAATAATTGCAACCAATGCACTTATCTCTTTGAAGCGTAACAACAACCATTAGTTTTCTACAATTTTATACATTTTGTCCGATAAACGAATGCGGAACGGCACTTTTAAAGTACAACTATCGCCTTTAGTTGCTTTTTCAGAAGTTGCATCATTCACAAAGAAATCTTCTAAAATTAATTCTTGTGCTCCGGTTGACGGACCTGTGATTAAAATTTTATCGCCTTTTTTAATGTCGTAAGCTTCGATTTTAAATTCAGCTATGCTTGATTTTGGAAAATAATGCATTCCTTTCCCAACATATACTTTTTTCTGAGTTGCATTAGAACCCGGGTTGTCTGACCATTCGCCTAATTTTTGTCCCAAATAATAACCGCTCCAAAAACCACGATTGTAAACGGTTGCCAAAGCTTCCATCCAAGTGTTGATTTTTTCTTTGGTAAACGTTCCCTCGTAATAAGAATCGATAGCTTCGCGATAGGTTTTGATAACAGTTGCTACATAATCAGCAGCACGACCTCGCCCTTCAATTTTTAAAACTTTGATGCCTGAATCGATAACTTGATCTAGAAAATCCAAGGTACATAAGTCTTTTGGCGACATCATGTATTCGTTATCAAGTTCAATTTCAAAACCAGATTCTTGGTCGATAACTGTATATTTTTTGCGGCAATTTTGTTTGCAAGCACCACGGTTTGCCGATGAATTATGCGAATGTAAACTCAAATAACATTTTCCTGAAACTGCCATACATAAAGCGCCGTGACCAAAAATTTCGATTTCTACCAAATTCCCACTCGGTCCTTTGATTTGCTCTTTTTCGATGTCATCGGTGATTTTTTTTACTTGACGTAAACTCAACTCGCGAGACAAAACAATCGTGTCAGCAAACATCGCATAGAATTTTACGGTTTCGATGTTCGTAACGTTTAATTGAGTGGAAATATGCACTTCCATTCCCATCGTGCGAGCTGTCATAATAACTGCTTGGTCAGATGCTATTACCGCTGTAATTCCTGCTCCTTTGGCTTTGGTTAAAAGTGTTTTTACAATCGATAAATCGTGATCGTAAATAATGGTATTTAAAGTTAGATACGTTCTAACGTTTTTTTCGTTGCAACGACGCGCAATTTCAGGTAAATCATCTAAAACGAAATTTACTGTTGCACGAGCTCGCATGTTTAATTGTTCTACACCAAAATAAATCGAATCGCAACCATTATCTAATGCCGCTTGCATGGATTCGAAATTTCCTGCAGGCGCCATTAATTCTATTCTTCCAGAAGTTGTCATTAGTTGATAATTTTAAATAATTTATCAGATAATCTTACTCTAAAAGGCACTTCGAAAGTTACTTTATCGCCAACTTTTGCTGATGAATTTTCAGTTCCGTTAACGAACATTTTTTCTAAAACTAATTCTTGGTTACCAGTTGTTGGTCCAGAAATTAGAATGCTGTCACCAACATTTAATTCTTGGTTTTCTATAACGAAAAGGCCTACTTGTGCTTTCACATAATAATGTTCGGCTTTACCAAGCAATACTTTTTTTACTTTTATTTTCTGACGAATGTCTTTTGTTTTTTCGGCTACAGCCAAAGGTTTGTCAGACAATTCTCCTGAATGTTTGAATTTCAAATTCTCCGATTTTCCTTTTCGGAAAACTTTATTTCCAACTTGAACTCCTCTTCGAAGTTTAACTTGTTCGGCTAATGGCAAATGTGTAATTTCTAGACATTCGGTAGAACAACAATTTTCCATAGCTGCTTTACATTCGTCACATTGGATGAATAATAAATGACAACCATCATTTAAACAATTCGTGTGATTATCGCAAGGTTTTCCACATTGGTGACATTGCGAAACGATATCGTCAGTAATTCTTTCACCCAATCTATGGTCGAAAACGAAGTTCTTTCCGATGAATTTACTTTCTAAATTTTCTTCTTTGATTTGTTTGGCGTAATTGATAATTCCTCCTTCAAGCTGAAAGACATTTTTAAAACCTTGGTGTTTGAAATAAGCTGATGCTTTCTCGCAACGAATTCCTCCGGTGCAATACATCACCAAGTTTTTATCTTCTTTGAAATCTTTTAATTGTTCGTTGATAATTGGCAAACTTTCTCTAAAAGTTTCAACATCAGGAGTAATTGCTCCTTTGAAATGACCAATTTCACTTTCGTAATGATTTCTGAAATCTACTACAATCGTGTTTGGATCTTCTAATATTTGATTGAACTCTTTCGCTTTTAAATGCACTCCTATATTGGTTACATCAAACGTTTCATCGTTTAAACCATCAGCTACGATTTTATCACGAACTTTTACAGTTAATTTTAAGAAAGAATGATCGTCGTGTTCCACGGCAACATTCAAGCGAATGCCTCGCATAAAATCGTAAGCTTCTAAAGTTTCTCTAAAAGCTTCGAAATTTTCTGCTGGAACCGACATTTGAGCATTGATACCTTCTTTGGCTACATAGGTACGACCAAGAGCATCAAGTTTGTTCCATTCGATAAATAAATCGTCGCGAAATTTTTTGGGATCTTCAATTTTGGCATACGCATAGAAAGATAATGTAAGACGTTGTTTTCCGGCTTCATCAATTAACTGAGCTCTTTCTTCTGCGCTTAAGGTGTTATACAGTTGCATGCTATAAACGTTTTAAGATTAGAGACGTAAAATTTTACGTCTGTACAGAAATATGTTATGAATTCTAAATGGAAGAATTCGAGCACAAAGGTAATAAAATTGATTAAAAATCAAATCTTTAAATGAATTGGAAAACATATTAACAATTTTTGGCACAATTGAAAAAAGCTGTATTTTTACAAAAAAAGAATTGTAATCAATTTAAAGCCAAAAATTATGAGCTCAGACAAAGAAGCAAAATTAAAAGCCTTACAACTAACATTAGACAAACTTGACAAAACATACGGAAAAGGAACCGTAATGAAACTAGGTGATAGCGCTGTTGAAGAAGTAGAAGCTATTCCTACAGGTTCGTTAGGTGTTGATTTAGCGCTTGGAGTAAATGGATATCCAAGAGGTAGAATCATAGAAATCTACGGTCCAGAATCGTCAGGTAAAACTACGTTAACATTACACGCCATAGCTGAAGCTCAAAAAGCAGGAGGAATTGCAGCATTTATTGATGCTGAGCACGCATTTGATCGTTTTTATGCAGAAAAATTAGGTGTTGATATCGACAACTTAATTATTTCACAACCTGATAATGGTGAACAAGCATTAGAAATTGCTGAGAGTTTAATTCGTTCAGGAGCGGTTGATGTTGTAGTAATTGACTCGGTTGCTGCTTTAACACCAAAAAGCGAAATCGAAGGCGACATGGGTGATTCTAAAATGGGATTACACGCACGTTTAATGTCGCAAGCGTTGAGAAAATTAACGGGAACTATTCACAAAACCAATTGTACAGTTTTCTTCATTAACCAATTACGTGATAAGATTGGTGTAATGTTTGGAAGTCCAGAAACTACAACTGGAGGAAATGCCTTGAAATTTTATGCTTCGGTTCGTATCGATATTCGTAAATCGACACAAATTAAAGATGGTGAAAATGTAATTGGTAACAGAACTAAAGTTAAAATTGTAAAAAATAAAGTAGCACCACCATTTAGAACGGCAGAATTTGATATTATGTATGGTGAAGGAATTTCAAAAGTAGGTGAAGTTTTAGACTTAGCAGTAGAATTTGAAATCATCAAAAAAAGTGGTTCATGGTTTAGTTACGGTGAAACTAAATTAGGTCAAGGTCGAGATGCTGTTAAAGCATTAATCAAAGACAATCCAGAATTAATGGACGAATTGGAACAAAAAATTAAAGAGCTTATCAAAGAAAATAACGCTTAAAAATTAAATCACGCCTTGAGCGTGATTTTTTTTGTAATTTAACGCAACCTTTTTTGAAAAAATTAATCTACTAAATATAATAATCAATAAAAATGAAAAAATTAGTTTTATTAATAAGTATTCTTTTTTTATTCAATTCTTGTGAACTCGAAGAAAATAGCTTCACAGTTGAAGTTTTACCTGTTCATTCTGTTGAAATGCCTACAGAATTTGTCTTAGGAGAAACTTATCCTATAACTATGCAATATTACAGACCAACAAATTGCCACTCTCCTTATGGTATTTATTACGATAAAGAATTAAACATAAGAACTTGTGCAATTAAAAATTTGGTTGAAGGGAGAGGCAATTGTGTTCCTGTTGAAAACATATTAGTTGAAGAGACTTTTAATTTTCATGTTACAAATACGGGAAACTATATTTTTAAATTTTGGACAGGTCTCGATGACGAAGGAAATGACACTTTTATGACATATGATATTCCTGTAAATTAACATGTAAGAAATTGATTATAGAGCAGCTTATACATGAATGTAGTAACAACAATACTAAAGCACAAGAGCAGATTTATCGCTTATTAGCGCCAAAATTGTTTTCTGTGTGTTTGAAATATTCGCGTAATTACGAAGAAGCTCAAGACAATTTACAAGAAAGTTTTTTAATCATTTTTGAAAAAATAAATCAATATAAAAACACGGGTTCCTTTGAGGGTTGGGCCAAAAGAGTTACCATTAATTACGTTTTACAGCAATATAGAAAACAAAATATTTTTGAAATTGTTTCTGAAAAAATTGCTGACGAAGAGGAAATTGAAATTGATGATGACAACATCAGTTTAGAATTTTTAACTAAGATTATTCAAGAGTTACCAGACAGATATAGATTGGTTTTTAACTTATATGTTTTAGATGGATATTCTCATAAAGAGATTGCCGAGATGTTAGAAATCAACATCGGAACATCAAAATCAAATTTAGCTAGGGCAAAAGCTATTTTGAAAAGTAAGATAGAATCAAATAACAGTTTTGAGGTAAAAAAAAGTAAATGAAAGACAATAAAAATATAGAACGATTATTTCAAGAGAAATTCAAAGATTTTGAAGCTTTACCGCCTCAAGATTCCTGGGATATTATTGCAAGTCGTTTAAATGAGAAGAAAAAGAAAAAAAGAATTGTACCTATTTGGTTTCAATTTTCGGGGATTGCCGCTTCGTTGTTAATAATCGGGGCATTAATTTGGAATTTCTCTGGTGAAAATAATTCAACAGAAATTCCAAATTCTAACAATACAATAGTAAACACCGAAGATGCTAAAGGAAACTCAAATAATTCAAACATTACTTCGCCTAATAATGAAGCCATTGTTTCCGATTCAAAATCAAACGAAGAAAGTTTAGATAAAAAATCTAACAATTCAATCCATCAATATAATGAAAAATCGATGGATGAAAAATTAGTTAATTCTAAGTTTAAAAACAATTCTAGTAGAAGAAACGGATTGGTTTCAAACGGTAAATTAGAAAACAATATTAATGCAAATTCTAATCAAAAAGGATTTAAAAAAGGCAAAAACAATTTCAAAAAACAATCATCTTCTGAAATAAATTCTGAAAACGTTTTTGTAGCAAATACAGAAAAAAACAAGGCAAAAAGAAAATCAAAATCGAAGTCAAATAAAAATAATTCTGCTTTTGAAAACCTATTTGATGATAATAACGTAGTTGATAATAGTGGAGAAGATAAAACCTCAATTAACAAAGAAACAATTGATGCTTTTTTTGAAAATAAAAAATCAAATACAACAACAATAACTAATAATGATTCTATTACAAAACAAACAAACAATTCAGATGTTGTTGTTTCCAATGAAATCATTACTCAAGATAGTACGCTAGTGGCTGAAGTTTCTAAAGAAACAAATCCGCTAGAAGAATTGCTTAAAGAAAAAGAGGCTGGGAAAAATGAAGATGAAAAAGAAGAAAAAAGAAGTAAATGGGCGATTAGCACTAACGCGTCGCCTGTTTATTTTAACTCCTTAGCACAAGGATCTTCAATTGACCAACAATTTGATTCGAATAGTAAAAATTATGCAACAACCTTAAGTTTAGGTATAGCTGGAAGTTACGCAATAAACAACAAATTAAGTATAAAAACAGGGGTTAACAATATCAACATTAGCTACAATACTAACGATGTTCTATTTGATGCACGAATGAATAATGTTGAAAACAATATCCCCACAATATCAAGAAATCCTGAAGCATCTAATATGGTGTTTTCGTCAAAAGCTAATGTAGTAGAAACGCTATCAGGTGATGTGGAAAATGTAATTATTGAAAACAATGTAGGAGCGTTACAACAAAACATCAGTTATATTGAAGTTCCTTTAGAATTAAGTTACAAATTATTGGATAAAAAATTTGGTATAGAAGTGATTGGAGGAATGAGTACCTTATTTTTAAATCAAAATAACATTTCGTTAGTGGCAAACGGTATCGAAATGGAAGTAGGAAGAGCAAATAATTTAAACAGCATACATTTTAGTAGTAATGTCGGTTTGGGTTTTAAATATTCGTTTTGGAAAAGCTTTAATGCTAATTTTCAGCCTATGTTTAAATACCAGATCAATACGTTTAGTGAAAATTCCGGTAACTTCAAGCCTTATTTTATAGGCTTGTATACCGGAATTAGTTTTAGTTTTTAAGCTTTGTTGGTTAAGCTTAAATTTATAGTTAAGTTGTTTCATTTCTAGTTAAAATGAAACTGAGAAAGTCCAAATGCGTTTGGACTTTTTTATTTTAAATCCTCCAATAAAGGTTGTAAAATAATTTCTCTTACCTGTTGTTTCAGAGCATTTTTATCTTCTAAGGTTTTTCCTTTCGTTTCAATTATTGGATAAATTTTAGCGCGCATTTTCCCTGGACTTCCACTAAAAAAAGTATATGAAAAACGTTTTTTGTTATCAAAAAACACCATCGGAACAATTGGTAAACCATGTTCTAAAGCAATTCTGAAAGCGCCGTCTTTAAATTCGTCTAACACTATGTGTTCTTCGGGAACGCCACCTTCGGGAAAAATGCAAATACTCAAACCTTGATGAATTCTTTTTTGAGCACGTTCAAAAACTTGATAACGACTTTTGCTATTGCTTCTATCAACCAAAATACAAACACGTTTATAAATAAATCCAAAAATCGGAATCTTCGCCAATTCTTTCTTTCCTACAAAAACAAAAGGGTGATTTTTAACCGCAATCAACATCAACATAATATCCGTCATTGAAGTATGATTGGCAACTAGCATATAACTTTTGCCGTCTTCAAAAACTTCATCGCCTTCGATAGAATAATTAAATCCCATTCCAATTAAAATAATCTTAGACCACAATCTTGCAATTTTAAAAAACAAAGGATAGGTTTTCTCACTTAAAATCGTTGCCAAAATAAATGGGAACAACACAATAATTGGAACTAAAACCAAGATGTAAAACCAAATGCGATATAAAAGTGTAAGCGGATATTTTAAAAATTTCATTAAGCGTGATTATTTGATTTCCAAAAGTAATCATTTTAATAAAACACATCTCTTTTTACTTTTCTGTTTTTGCTTTACATTTGCATTTCAATTTAATAATTAAAAAAACTTTGCGAAGCTTTGCGAATAACTTTGCGTCTTTGCGTTAAAACTTAACAATGGCAAAAATCTTAACCGGAGTTCAAAGTACAGGAACACCACACTTAGGTAATTTATTAGGAGCAATTATTCCTGCTATTCAAATGGCAAACAATCCTGATAACGAGTCTTTTCTTTTCATTGCCGATTTGCATTCGATTACGCAAATCAAAAATGGAGCAGAATTAAGACAAAATACGTATAGTGTTGCGGCGGCTTGGCTGGCGTGTGGTTTAGATACAAATCGTGTGGTTTTTTACCGCCAATCTGATGTGCCTCAAACGACAGAACTTTCTTGGTATTTGAGTTGTTTTTTTCCGTTCCAACGTTTAACATTAGCGCATTCTTTCAAAGATAAAGCGGATAGATTAGATGATGTTAACGCAGGCTTATTTTCGTACCCGATGTTAATGGCGGCTGATATTTTATTGTATGATGCCAACTTTGTTCCTGTTGGAAAAGATCAATTACAACATTTAGAAATTACGCGTGATGTAGCTTCGAGATTCAATCACCAAATGGGTGAAACATTTGTATTGCCCGAAGCAAAAATCGATGAGCAAATCATGATTATTCCGGGAACAGACGGACAAAAAATGAGTAAATCGAGAAACAATTTTATCAATATCTTTTTAGATGATAAAGCGTTACTAAAACAAATCAAAACAATTGAAACTGACAGCACGCCGCTTGAAGAACCAAAAAATCCAGACACATGTAACGTGTTTGCATTATACAAATTATTAGGTTCTACTGAAGAAGTGGCTGATTTACGTGCCAAATACGAAGCCGGAAATTACGGCTACGGTCACGCGAAACAAGCCTTGTTTGAATTAATCGTTGAAAAATTCAAAACCGAAAGAGAAAAATACAATTACTACAGCAACAACTTAGAAGAAGTTGATAAATTATTACTTGAAGGTGCCGCAAAAGCAAGTGTTGTAGCAAATGGTGTTTTGAAAAGAGTAAGAGAGAAGTTGGGTTACTAAGAAAATCAACTTATAATTATAAAAACCTCAAAGTTTAGATGTCTGAATTTTGAGGTTTTTTATTCTTTAATGATTTCTTTAACTAACCATTTATTATTCACTTTCTCTGAAACTATTTCAACTGAATAAGGTAAACATCCAAAAGGATAGAGTTTAAAAAAAGCTTTTGTTTTATTATCATTAAACAAAACTCGAGTAATACTTGACAATGCTTTAATTTCAGGATCTTTAATGAATTCACCTCTGTCAGCAATTGTATCATTTTCAACAAATTTAATTTTCAACGTTGAATTTAATAATTCATTTTTTTTGAAACTTTCTTTCCATCAAACTATCAATAAAAATATTATTTCGATTTGAAGTTTTAAATTCTGATTTTTTAATTGGAAACATGAGAGAATTTAAACCAATATGTATTTTGTTTTTTTCTTTTGCTAGTCTCTTAACATAGTCTCTTTTTCTTTTCAAATAATCCATAATTGAATCATCTACCGAAAATTTTTCTTCTATTTTATCCGATGAATCTATACTTGGAGGTGAAGGTGAAGGTAAGTGTATTGCAATAAAAGGCGGTATCACTTCCGGCAAAACATCACATAAAACTTCTGCTTCTAATTCTTCATAGGTTTTTTCTTTCTCGGTGCAAGAAAATAAAAACAAAACTATCGTTATGATGCTAAGTACTTTTTTCATGTTCTAAATTTAGGAATTTCAGTCAAAAAATAAGCCAAAAATCAAACCACCTCAAACATTTTACCTGGCAAAGGACGAATCACTCCTTTTAATTCCATGTTTAACAAAATAGAAGAAATGCGATAAATAGGAAAATCGCATTCTAAAGCGATGATGTCCATCATTTCTTTTCCTGTTTTTTGAAGGTAGTCGTAGATGATTTGTTCTTCATCGGTTAAGGTAACGAACAATTGTTTTTGCACTACTTTTTGAGATTCGCGCTGCAATTCCCAATTTAAAATATACACCAAATCCGCTGCCGAAGTAAGCAAATTGGCACGTTGTGTTTTAATCAAATTGTTGCAACCTTGACTGTACTTATCCGTAGTTCTTCCTGGAACTGCGAAAACATCTCGGTTGTAATCGTTAGCTAAATTAGCGGTAACTAAAGAACCGCCTCTTTCAGCGCTTTCAATTACGATGGTAGCTTCGCTAATGCCAGCCACAATGCGATTTCGTTTGATGAAATTTTCTTTGTCGGGATTGCTGGTGCTCCAAAATTCGGTTAAAAAGCCGCCGTTTTGTTCCATTTTTGCCATATACTTTTTGTGGGCTTTCGGATAAATTTGATTTAATCCATGCGCTAAAACACCTATGGTTTGTAAACCACAATCCAATGCTATTTGATGAGCATAAATGTCCACACCATAAGCAAAACCACTAACAATTATAGGATTTAAAGGTGAAATTTCTTCAATCAATTTCTTAGTAAATTCCATGCCATACGTCGTGATTTGACGTGTGCCGACAATACTAATAATTCTTTTGTTTTGTAAATCGAGATTTCCGGCTTGAAATAAAAGTACGGGACTATCATAGCAATGTTTTAACCTTTCTGGATAATTTTCGTCTTGAAAGTAGGTAGTGGAAATATTTTCTTGTGCAAGGAATTGGAGTTCGGCTTCCGCTTTTGCGAATACCGATTTGTCTTGCAAATTTTTAATTACAACCGAACCAATGCCGTCAATTTTTTGAAGTTGGGATTTTTTTGAAGCGAATACTTCTTGTGCGTTTCCGCAATGTTGGAGGAGTTTTTTAGCGATTACATCTCCTACTCCTTCCACTTGCATTAACGCAAGCGTGTGGTATAATTCTGACTGTGTCATGGCGTGTATAAAATTTATTTGGCGTATAATTGAAGAACAAAAATAGTAGTTTTTAACAATAATCCAAAGGTTTTTACCACATAGAAACATAGAAAATTATCTTAACCGCACAAGACATTCCATTTTACATAGAAAACAAAGACCAAGAAAGAAAATGGAAAGCTAACTAGCCCTGATGGGAGCGGCACCGTGTAGAGCGGACAGCAGGAACAGGGAAACCAAGAAAGCCCAAGCCATTCGCTTCCAATAATTTACAGTAAAAATCGCAATTGTTAATAATTTTTGTTGATAAAATTTTGATATTACTATTGATTATCTAACTTTGTTGTTATGCAGATAGAAAAATACATATCCGACTTATTATATCGTTATCAGTGCGTTACTGTTCCAGGCTTTGGTGCGTTTTTAACCGAAACTGTGTCCGCTCACGTTACTGGAAGCGCAAGTTCGTTTTTTCCGCCTAAAAAAGTGGTTTCGTTTAATGCGAATGTAAAAAACAATGATGGTTTATTGGCAAATCATGTGGCATTACAAGAAAAAATGTCATACGAATTAGCGGTAATCAAAATTGGTGATGTGGTGAACGAATGGACGTATTTGTTACAAAACCGCAATCGTGTGATGTTGAAAAACATTGGCGAGATTTCGGTGAACAATGAAATGAATTGGGTTTTTGAACCAGCGAATACGGTAAATTATTTAACGGCTTCTTTTGGATTAACTCCTTTTGTTTCTCCAGAAATTACAAGAGAAGTTTTAAAACAAGAAGTAGAAGCTTTGGAAGAAAAGGCTCCTATTATTTTTACTCCTGAAAGAAAGAAAGATTACTCGTATTTGAAATATGCTGCTATTTTTGTGGTGATGTTGGGCGCTGGTGGTTTTGGATATAAAACGTATTACGATCAACAAATTGAAACAAAAACTTTAGCCGTTCAAAAAAACGTACAAGAAAAGGTACAACAACAAATTCAAGAAGCTACTTTTGTAATTAGCGCTCCGGTTGAAGCGGTTGAATTAAGTGTAGCTGCTCCTGTTGAAGAAAAAATGCCTTATCATTTAGTTGCTGGTGCTTATAGAAGTGAAGAAAATGCCAACAAAGCTATTGCTGAATTAAAATCCGCTGGTTTTGAAAATGCTAAGATGCTTCCGATGAACAAACACAACTTATATCCTGTGGTTTATGGAAGTTTCAAAAACTTAAACGAGGCTCAAACAGAAAGAAAAAACATTCAAAAATCGCACAATGC
>NZ_JAKLJH010000064.1 GCF_023151265.1 Flavobacterium sp. | reverse complement strand
TCCATAATCAAATATGTAAAAATGACATTTTTTAACATTTTTGCCTTCTAGAAATTTTTCTAATAGAACTGAGTAATTTTCGAAAGTATACAAATATTCATCCGTTGAAGGCATACTTGAATAACCAAACCCCGGAAAGTCAGGAGCTAGAATATGATATTCGTCTTTAAGTTGATTAATCAAGTTTCGAAACATGAATGATGAAGAAGGAAAGCCGTGAAGTAACAGAATTGTTGGCTTATCTGATAAGCCTGCTTCTCTATAAAACAATTCTATATTATCTATTTGCATTGTATTGTATGAGACATCATTTGTTGGTTTACTTTTTTGTGCCATAGTTGTGTTGTTTGTGATGATTGTTGAAATGAATATTACATACAACCAAAATAATTTATTCTTTTTCATATTGAGATTAGATAAAGTTTTTAAAGTATTCCTTGTAGAAAAAGACAATTGTTATAATTGCACCTACCCAAATTATAAAGTTTTTCAACTTTTGTTGTTCAATCTTCCTTGCTATTTTTGCGCCATAAAATCCGCCTATTAATGCTCCGACTAACATGACAATTGCATATTGCCATATTACAATTCCTGAAAGAATAAATGTAAATGCTGCAATACCATTGTTAAATGATACCAGAATGACCTTAATACCATTCATTTCATTTAGGTTTTTGAGACCAATTATTGAAAAAGCTGTAAGTAATATCATTCCTAAACCGGCACCAAAATAACCACCGTAGATGCCAATAAAAAAGATACTTATCAAATGAATAATATTAGCATCTTCGAAGCTAAAACTTTCTAATTTGTTTGAAAAATAGCTTCTTAATTTATTACTAAAAACAAAAAGTAACCACGTTGATAAAAGAAAAAAGGGAACAAATCCATCAAATACTCTTGAGGATGTATTTATAAATAAATATGCACCCAATAATCCCCCTCCAGATATAGATATGATTAACATTATCAAAGATGATATAGATAAATTTATATCTTTTTGATATGCTTTTGCACTGGCTATATTGCCGGGCCATAAAGCTACAGTACCTATACCGTTAGCGTTTATAGAAGGTATGTTGCATAATATAAGTGATGGGTAGGAGATAAATCCGCCGCCGCCTGCAACTGCATTTAATGAGCTGCCAAGGATTGCCGCTATAAAAAGAAATATAAGATTTAAAAACTCCATTTATATTTTTTTAAAAGTTGATTTTATTTTATGATCATATAATTTTCTGATACTACATAATTTGTAAATCATAATTTTTATAAACTGATTTACTCATTTTGGAGCTTTAATCTGTTAATAATTTTGAATACAAGGTATATCGTATTGTTAAAATGTTTCGAAGGGCTTAATTGAACAAAACTACTTAACCCAAACAAACAAAGTTTGTTGAAAGTATATAAGCATAAATGATAAAAAGTAACAAAGAATCAATTGAAATAGTTTTTTCTTAAAATTGTTTCAGACTTTACAATTCTACCCAAGTCCTTCATAACTAATCCATTAATTTTCACAACCTGATGCTTTGTTCTGATTGCTTCAAAATCTGATGAAATATCCTGATAACCTTTTGGTGAAAAATATTCTACTGCTACAATGAAATCCCAATCTTTATTTTCAGGGTCTTTGTTCTCGTAAAGCTCATATTGTGCAATTAATTTTTGTTTAACGGCAATGCTATCTATTACAAACCAGTTTTTTTCTATGTAGTTTTCTAAATTGACTTTTTGATTTTCAATAGCCTTTAAGTAAGTAAACGTCCAAATATGGTTACGATTATTTTCTGTAACAGTTTTTGTTGATACACAGGACTGAAAGTGAAATATTAATAATATTAATCCACATTTAAGAAAATTGTTTTTCATATTACTTTTTAAAGTTAATTTTAAAAATACTTTGAACATTCGATAAATCCATAATGTTTCAAAAATCAAATAAGTTGTTTATTGTTATTTTGTTTAATACTAAATCTTGATTTATTTTGAAATCCATTATACTAATCATATTAGATAGATAGAAAACATATTTTCATCAAAAACAAAAACCAGAACAAACGTTAAAAACGTTTGCTCTTGTGGCTTTGTTTTAATTTTTATTTGAATTATTTAGCTAAAAAAGCTCGAATCTTTTTTGCTATTTCGTCTCCATAACTTTCTAATGCAAAGTGACCTGTATCATATAAATAGAATTCAAGGTTTTTTAGGTCTTTCTTATATGCTTCGGCACCACTTGCTGGAAAAATGTAGTCATTTTTACCCCAAACAATAAGTGTTTTTGGTTGGTACTTTCTAAAATAAGCTTGCCATTTTGGATATAGTTTTACATTACTTTGATAATCGTAAAACATAGCTAATTGTATCTCATTATTTTCAGGTCGACTTAAATGGCGTAAATCAATCTCCCAACCGTCGGGTGTAATTAATTCAGGATTTTTGACTCCGTGAGTATATTGCCATTTCAAACCATCAGGACTGTGAAACCCCTCTAATGCTTTCTCGGTTTCTTTATCGTTTTTGTTTTTCCAATATTTTTTCAATGGATCCCAAAAAGCTTCAAGTCCCTCGTCGTAAGCATTTCCATTTTGAATGATTAATGATTGGATTTTTTCAGGATTTTTTTCTGCTATTCTAAATCCAATAGGAGCACCGTAGTCCATTAAGTAAAGGCTATACTTATCTATTTTTAACGAAAAAATTAGTTTTTCGACAATACCTGATATGTTATCAAAAGTATACGCGAATTTACTTATTGCTGGTTGCTCACTTCTTCCATATCCGGGATAGTCAGGTGCAATCAAATGGTATTTATCTGATAATTTTTCAATCAGATTACGATACTGAAACGAAGAAGTTGGATAACCATGAAGTAATATTAATTTTGGTGCATTTTTATTACCTGCCTCACGATAAAATATATCTACACCATCAATTTTAACGGTATGATATGTTGTTGTATTCTGCGATATCGCATTTTGAAATGACAGTAAAAGTACCATCATAATCATAATATAATTATTTTTCATTTTTATGTGTTTATATATTAGTTTGATAAGAATTCACGAATTTTTTGGGTTATCTCATCTCCAAAACTTTCTAAGGCGAAATGACCAGTATCGTACAAATTGAAATCTAAGTTTTTTAGATCTTTTTTGAATGCTTCAGCACCTGATGCAGGGAAAATATAATCATCTTTACCATAAACGATAAGCGTTCGAGGTTGATGGTTTCTAAAATAGTTTTGCCACTCTGGGTACAATTTTACATTAGTTCTGTAGTCGTAAAATAGAGCTAATTGAATCTCATTGTTCTCGGGTCTAGTTAAATGTCTTAAATCCAGTTCCCAAGTATCGGGTGATACAGTTTCAGGTTTTACAACACCATGTGTATATTGCCATTGCAATCCTTCGGGGCTGTGGAAACCTTCTAATGGTTTACCATTTTCAATTGTTTTTTCATTCCAGTATACTTTAATTGGATCCCAAAATGTCTCTAATCCTTCTTCATATGCACAACCGTTTTGAATGATTAAATTTTCAATTCTTGAAGGATTTCTAGAGGCGATTCGGAATCCTACCGGGGCACCATAATCCATTAGGTAAAGACTGAATTTAGAAATTTGTAATTGATCTAAAAGAGATTCTACAATTTTTGCAAAGTTTTCAAACGTGTATTCGAAATTTGCGATTAATGGTTGCTCACTTCTACCAAAGCCAGGATAATCTGGTGCTATAAGATGGTATTGGTCTGCTAAGTCTCGTAATAAATTACGATACATGTGAGATGATGTTGGGTAGCCGTGTAATAATACAAGAACTGGCTTTCCTTTTTGACCTGCTTCACGGTAGAAGATTTCAACTCCGTTAACTTTCGTGGTAAGATGATTTACTTTACTCATTTTGATTTACTTAAATTAATAAAGCAAATGTATTTTGACTTTATCATCCAATAAATGGATGATTTATGCTTTTATATGGATAATTTTGATTTGTTAAAATTTGTCAAAGAATAGCATTTATTATTATCGGTATTTTCAGGGAAATTGAGCATTTTAAAAAGAACATTTTTATTATTTTCTATTAAATCATTATCAGCGAAAATATCATTTATTGATTTAACGTACTTTCCTATTGTAATGTCCCTACGGCAATTTTCAACCATACTCGTAATTGATTTTTGAGAAACTGCAAGGTGAAATTTTAAGCGAGGTACATCTTCTTTACGAAGAAATGCTTGGTTTCTTCAAGCGTAATTATGTAATAAATGGATGGTTTTGTTTGGTAAATTAAACTTGTAAAAGCTGACCTTCATAAAACTTTGTATAGGTTACGGTATGGTTGTTTTCAAGAGTCCAATTTTCAATTTAACCCAGGTCTTCAAAAGTTAAGCCCTGTAGATAATGAATTCTCATCGTTCAATTTTATTTAGTAATTGTAGTTTGATATTTTGCCAATCATTTTTTTCAATTGTATAAACGTTCGTATCTCTATAATTGCCTCTCCAGGTTTTAATATCGTTTTCTAATGTGGCTTCTAATTTTGCTCCGATTGATAGAATTGCCTTATTTGAAATGGTATTTAAAGTGTCTGTTTTTAACTCAATTTTATTTAAATTCAGTTTCTCAAAAGCGTATTGTAATATTAGATATTTTGAAATTTTATTACTTTTTGTGCCTTGATACTTTGGATTTATCCAAGTCCAACCTAATTGAGCCGTTTTTCCATTGTAATCTATATTTGCCAATCTAGTAGTTCCGACAATTTCTTTGTCTTTTTGTATAACCCAAACAATTGCATTTTTCTTTTCAACATTTGTTAGTGCATTGCTAATGTATATTTCAAGCTCATCTACATTTGATAATTTGTTTAATCCAAATTCCCATAATTTATTATCGAATGCAAAATTTTTTAACATCAAAATATGTTTTGATTCTAAAGGAATTAAACTTATTGTGGTGTATTGTAGCATCATTAAAAATTTTAAATTATATCCATGAAAAATATTAAAAAGTAATTTCCTCTTACATAAAACCATCTGTGTAAAAGGAAATTTACCCAATAATTAAAAATTATAATTGTCTTTGTATAAAGACATTATTATTTTAAATAGCTTGTAAAATCTGACTTAACTCAGATACTTCGCTTTCGTTCATAGGTCTTAATGGGCTTCTTAAATAGCCACCGTTTTGTCCTTGAATTTCTAAACCTGCTTTTATAGCGCGAGGCAATCCTTTATTTACGATAAATTTTAAAAGATTAAGCTGTTTGTAGAATACTTCTTGTGCAACTTTTAAATCATTGTTTTCAATAGCGTTATACAAATCAACATTTAATTGAGGAATTAGATTAGGAGCAGCGGTGCACCAACCAGTAGCTCCTGCGGCAAATGCGGCTAAAGCTAACGGATTTGATCCATTATAAAATGCAACATCTTCGCCTAGTTCTTTTCTTAAAAAGTGCATTCTCTGAACATCTCCTGTACTTTCCTTGATCATAGAAACATTTGGAATTTCAAGTAATCTTTTTAGTAAAGTAGGTGACATATCTACGCCTCCTGTAGCAGGATTATTATATGCCATAATTGGAATAGAAACTTTACTTGCCACAGCATCATAATGTTGTACTATTTCATCATCAGTAAGTTTCCAATAACTCATTGGAATTATCATTATAGCTGTTGCACCTGCTTTTTCAGCAAATTTTGCGTGATAAATGGTTCTTTCTGTAGTTAAGTTTGAAACTCCCACTAATACTGGTACTCGACCATTGGTTTGTTGAATAGTGGCTTCCGTAATTGCTTCCTTTTCGCTATCAGTCAAATAGGGCATAACACCCGTGCTTCCCAGCGGTGCAACTCCGTGAGCTCCGTTTACAATCAACTTTTCTAAAAGTGTTTTGTATAAATGAATATCTACATTCTCGTTTTTGTCAAATGGAGTTATTGGATAGGCGATAATTCCTTTAAATGGTACGTTTTTCATTTTACTTTTTTATTAAATATCTCTTCCTTCCTCTTCTCTCAACGCTACACCTAAATTTTGTAACTGAGGTGCATTTTCACAAGCTAAATATTTAGCGCTTTCAGTATTACTTAAATTTTTATGTCTGTGCCAAGCCCAACTCGGAATGTAAACAGCATCACCTGCTTTCCATTCGACTTTAATATCTTCAATTTCAGTGTAACCGTGCCCTTCGATAACATAAAGCATAGTTTCGTAAGTATGTCTATGACGGTTTGTTAATTGATCTGGTAGCAAGCCGCCCACTGTCATACTTACGTTCTTGCTAGGTAAATCAATAAAAAATACAGGATGTTTCCTTTCTGTAGAAAATTGATTGTGTTCACCTGCTTGCTCCACATTTTTGTGAATTAGTTTTTCAGGCATCACAAATGTTGGTCTCGCAAAGGTTTGATGAAAATCTTTTGACGAAAATTGTTTTTCTTTAGTTTCCATTGTTATAAAATTAGTTTGTGCATTATTGCATTACAAAATTACTTTACCTTTGGACTGTTTATATGGCACAGTTTTAACATTAATAACTAGACCAGATGTTGCGACCTTGGAAATTAGAAATTGTTTTAAATAGTAGTTCAGAAAAATCACTTTATCTTCAAATTGCTGATGCTATAATTGATGCTATTAAAACAGGTAAACTTACAATGGGCAGTGCCCTGCCTGGTAGTAGGCAATTAGCAAATCTTTTGAATGTGAATAGAAATACAGTCATTGAAGCAATTGATGTTTTAATTGCCGAAGGTTGGCTAATTACCATAGAAAGAAAAGGAACCTTTGTTTCTGATGTTTTGCCGGAAAAATTAAACTTTAAAAAAAGTAAAAGTCATAATGATTATTTGATGGAAGCCGTTAAACCATATATTAATTTTGACGATGGATTGCCAGATAGCCGACTTGCACCAATGAATGAACTTGCTAGAGCCTATCGACAAATTTTTAATAGAAAATCTCGTTGGCAGATTATGGGTTACAGTAGTGAATTTGGTGATATCGAATTCAGAAAAGCTATTGTTCAAATGCTTAATTTCAAGAGAGGAATGAACATCAATACAAATGAAATTTGTATCACTCGTGGTAGTCAGATGGCTATGTATCTTGCATCACACTCCATTTTTGAAGATGGTGATTTTGTTATGATAGAGAATCCTGGTTACAAGCCGGCTTGGCAAGCATTTGAAAATGCTGGCGCAAAACTACTCCCAATTTCAGTTGATAAAGAAGGTATAGTCATTGAAGAGGTGGAAGCTCATTTGAAAAGTACAAGCAATATAAAAGCAATTTATGTAACGCCACATCATCAATTTCCTACCACAGTTACTTTAAGTTTGAAAAGGCGATTGCAACTTATTGAACTGTCTAACAGATACGGTTTTATTATCATTGAAGATGATTATGACAATGAATTTCATTTTGGACAAAGACCCATTTTTCCGATATCTAGTTTTGTGAATTTGAAAAATTATATTTACATAGGAACTTTAAGTAAAATTGTAGCTCCTGCATTGCGAATTGGTTATATTGTAAGTAGTCTGGAGATCATCCAAAGTGTTGGTAAACACCGAAGATTAATTGATGTTCAAGGCGATAATATTATGGAAGAAGCTATTTTACAACTTATAAATGATGGTGAGATAAAAAGGCATCTCAAACGTACAAGCTTGATTTATAAAGCTAAACGTGATTATTTTGCGAATATTTGTGAAATATATTTAAAAGGAAAGGCAATATTTACTAAACCCGAAGGCGGTTTAGCCTTTTGGATAGTACCAATTAAAAAAGTAAATAATATTGAAATAGCAGAAAAATTACTCCAGCAAGGAATTAAGATAATGACTTCTGAAAGTTTTAGTTTTGAAGAATCGATATCGGGATTTAGATTGGGCTATGCTTCACTCTCTGAAAATCAAATTGAAGAGGGAATAATGACTTTATCAAAATATTTATAAATTTTATATTTTTTCAAATTCCCCACAGTCAATTCGTATGTCTTCGGTTTCAAGATTTCGATTAAGTAAATTACAGAATGAAACGTCGTCTTGTACCGAATAATGTTTGCAATTAAAACAGTTTCTCTGAATACTTATAATTTTCAATTGGTTTAATTGCTGAATAATATTTGTTATATTTTGCCATAAAACTAATTTTTCATTATGAGTTGAATTGCCAATTATTTCCTCCAAAGGATTTACAAAATTTTCAGTTTCCAAGACGATGTTTTTTCCACTTTCCGTTAATTTAATTCTATAACTTCGAGTGTCTTTTACATCAACCATTTTTTCTATTAATAGTTTCTGTTCTAATGTTTTAATTGTGTCACTGATTGTTGGTTTGGACAAATTAAATTCTTGCGATAAGTAACTTATAGTTGTTTTTTCTTCGCTATGATAAGCAATGAAAATAAGCAATTGTATCTGTATTGGACTTAAATTAAACGTTTTTGATTTTTCCCAAAGCAAGGTTTTAAAAACTTGGGAAATGCGGTCTAATCCTGCAACAATTTTGTTGTCAAGATTAGAGTTTTGATCATTTAGATTAAAGACAGACATATTAATTTTGTTCAAAATATTCCAAGATCAAAAACATTCTTCTGTTAGATTCTAAAATATTGTTTTTAAAACTTCTCATATCTTCTTTACTTTGAATGAATTGCTCATTAATTAATTCCTTTTTGCCAAAAGTAATCATTTTTTCTAGAGACTTTTCAGTGACTTCCAGATGGAATTGTAATGCAATTACATTTTTAGTAAACATAAATGCCTGATTTTGACAGATGGAACTCTTTGCCAAATGAATTGATTTCTTTGGCAAATTGAATGTTTCTCCATGCCAATGAAAAACTAATAATTCTTTTTCAAATTTTTCAAATGGATTTTGTAATTCATGAATTTTAGATATTTGGATTGGAAACCACCCAATCTCTTTTTTTGAGTTTTGAAAGACTTTTTCACCTAACACAGCGGCTATGAATTGTGAACCAAGACAAATGCCGAGGACTTTTTTATTGTTATCGATAGCTTTTTTAATAAATAATTTTTCCTCTATTATCCATTTTAAGTTGTCATTGACACTCATTGGACCACCCAAAATTATAAGTAAATCAAAGGTTTCAATATCTGGAAAAATTTCGTTTTCGAATATTTTTGTTGATGAGATTTTGTATTTTCTATCTGCTACCCAATCAGTAATATATCCTAAATCTTCATAAGGAACGTGTTGTATGTAATGTATTCTCATAACTTCAGATGTAATAACAAGCCGAAAGTGATTTACTTTCGGCTTATAAATAAATTAATAACAATTTTCCATTTCTATAATAGCAAAACCATTATTCAGTATTTGTCCTTCGACTTCTTCCGGTGCTTTTTCAATATGACAAAAAACACATTCTTTTGAAGTTAAACTTTGTCCTTCTTGCATCACACTTTTTAGATACTTTTTTCCGAATTCAAAAATTTGATTTTCATCTTTAAGATTTTCATCTACCAAAATATCAAAGTGCATTACTTTTCCATCTTTGCGAGTTACGTAAGTATCCCATACTGCTATTTTCATACTTTGCTAGATTAAAATTCTCCTTGTTTCATGTAAGGCTGTCCCCAAAGAATAGACTGTAGTAAAACTGATTTTAACCAAGCATTGTACATTTTATCTACATCGTGTTCACTTGCACCTTTTTTTGCTAAAAATGGTTTTAACGTAGTAGTTACTGGAATAGTAAGTGCAGGAATATATCTGTAATTTACTATTGGGACTGCTTTTGCTTTATCGGTTTTATTTTTTTTGGTTGTATAATGTCTTAAACCTATTTCATATTGGTAATTCAACCAATTTTGGTCATAGTTTGCTTCTGCTGTCTGCAAAATCCATATTTTAAAACGTTCACGTACTTTTGCTAAATATTCGCCTTCAGGTTTTCCTGTCTTTGTATTACCAAAAAAATATAACAATTGAGGAGTACCTGCAACGAAACCATACCAAACATCTAAAATGTCGTTAGTTTGGTCTTTCAAAATATCATGGCTCATTTTTAAATACTTTACATCGTCTTCCGTAAACAATAATGTTTGCTGTAAAAGTTTTAATTCTTCTAAACTAAAAGGAGATTTGGCTACTTCTTTTGTTCCATAGGTGTAGCCAGATGGTCTTTTATCTTGTGCAGATACAGCTGAAACCGAAAGCACTGTGATAAGTGTTACTATAATTTTTTTCATTTGTAAAATTTTTAAGTTAATTAAAATGCCCTATCAATTAATCAACAGGGCAATTCTCTACTATCCTCTCACCTCAGTAAGAGATGCTCCATAATTAATATGCAAGACATTTCCCTTTGGAGTTACTAGAGCAGGAACTGATTTTACTCCAGCTTTCTCAGCTTCTTCAATTCTTGATTTGTCATTACCAAGATGAACTATTTGTACATTCGATGTACCTATTAAGTCTATTACGTCATGCTCTGCACTAATGCAAACTGGACAACCTGCATGATAAAAAATTGATTTACTCATTTTTGTTTTTTAAATGTTACTATTATGATTACTGTAAATTGCAATTACAGCACAAATATATAGTTAGTTATCCTAACTAAAAAATAATTTATATTAAAATTTTGCAATTAAATAAGTTACCAATTGATAATTAAATAGTTAGAAACATTCATTACTTTAAAATTATTTAATAAATAACAATAAGTAGCAATAAAAAAGGGACTGAGATCACTATTGATCATCAGTCCCATAACTAAAAATATGAGATTATTTTATTTTGACAATGATTCATCAATTGCATATTTCCCGCTACCATTTAATAATGTTGCCAGAGATAAACCAATAACTAATAAGTGATATTCATAACCTTCACCTTTTTGATTTCCAAACCAATTCATAAAAAATCCGTGATCAAGGTGTGAAGTGAAAATGATTCCTGTAAATAATATAATTGTTAATACGGACCAGATTCGGCTGGCAAAACCTGCAATTAATGATAATGCACCTATAAACTCAATAATAATTACTAAGAAACCAATGATCCATGGTAAGTGCAAAGTTTCTGTAAAAAATCCCATTGTTCCTTTAAACCCATAACCACCAAATATTCCAAGCATTTTTTGTGCTCCGTGAGGTAATAAAACTATACCAATAGTAAGGCGAAGTATAAGCCCTGTCCAATCATTATTTGTTTCAAAAATTTTATTTTTCATTTGTCTAATTATTAAATTGTTTATATTGTTTTGTGATTTTTGCAATTCGTTCCCCGAAAAGCTCTGCTGTCTCTAAACCTTTTGGGGGATTTAGTTTGTCGGTAGAGTTGTCAGACAATGTCATTAGTCCAAGATAGCTAGCAAGTCCATTGGGTTCATCTAACTGTTTGTCATTTTCAAACTTGGGTAAGATTCCGGTGGAAATCCAAAGCATACTGTGTTGTGAGGCAAAAAGAGATAGCTGTTGAAGCGTATTCAATTTATCACCATTTAAGGTAGATGAGTTTGTAAAACCTGCTGCAAATTTGTCTTTCCATTTTTGGGAATACCAAAACTTTCCAGTTGCTTCCATGAACTTTTTAAAGTCTGATGAAACAGTTCCCATGTACGTAGGACTTCCAAAAATTATAGTGTCTGCATCATGCAACAACTCAAAATTGTCTTGTGCTTCAAGAGTAGATAAAAGAGTTACATGTTCTAATTCTCTTGAAGCTCCTTTTTGGATATGTTCGGCAACAATTTTAGTATGCCCATATCCGCTGTGATAAATAATTATAATTTTCATTTCTGTTATTTATTAAATTATTTTACAAAACAACAGAGAATAAAAATGATAAAAATTAAAGTAGTTTAATAAATCACTTTTGAGTTAACTTTCTGCGAAGCATACTCAGAAAAACTGGTGTAATACCGAGATATGCAGAAATTTGTTTTTGAGAAAGGCGTTGTTCCAAATTTGGATGTTTGGAAATGAAGTTCAAATAACGCTGTTCAGCTGTAAAGGAAAGATTTTGATTGATTCGATTTTGTTGAGCTATAAAAGCATTTTGAAGAATTAACCTAAAAAAGCGATCAAATTTTGGTACTCTTTCATACAGTTTGTCAAGATTTGGTTTTGTTATTTGCAGAATTTCTGTGTCTTCCAATGCATCAATATAGTATGTTGTAGGGCTTTGAGTTAGAAAACTTAATAGATCACCAACCCACCAATCTTCAATTCCAAACATTACTATATGTTCAAATCCATTATTGTCAATGGTGTAAGTGCGTAAGCATCCTTTAACAATAAAGTTTTCAGTTTTACAGATTTCTCCTTGCTTAAACAGGAACTCCTTTCGCTTTAACTTTTTTGTTTCAAGTAATGAAAGAAAGAAGTCAGTCTCTGTTTTATCGAGTTGAATATGACGGCTAATATTTTGTATAATTAAATCTGTATTCATTTTTATAATTATAAAATGAGTTTTATAAGGTAATAATAGCAGTTGGGCAACATTTAGCAATTTAAGTTATGTCGTTGTCCAACTGCAAAATATTTTTGACTTATTAATCTTAAATTTCTTTAATTATTTCCTCTTTTTTACTTCTTGATTTTTTTGTTATGCTTGGTTGATTTTCGTCATTAGCATCCCTGTACCCAATTGAAACGGCTACTAAAGATTGGTAATTTCCTGAATCCAAAATAGTATCATATAATTTAGTGTCAATTCCTTCCATAGGAGTAGCGTCAATTTTCATTTCTGCACATGCACTTAATAAAACGCCTAAAGATAAATACACTTGCTTATCAAACCAAACTTTAATATCTTCATCTGAATTGGATTTCACGAATTGATTGTAGTATTCAATTGCACCATGAGGAAGTTCATTATTAATTTTAGTTTCAAACACTGAAATGTCATTTATTCTTTGGAATACCACCAATGTATTACAATCAATTATTTTTTGCTCGTTGAAGTATGATGCTCTTGCAAGCTTCGCTTTCATGGAGGGATTAGAAACAAAAATAAATTTCCACGGTTGACTATTTATTGATGAGGGACTTAACCATAGAATTTCTTCTAACTCTTTAATTTTATCGATCTCTAATTTTCTCGTTGTATCGAATTTTTTTGTTGTGTAACGTTGTTGCATCTTTTGTAAAAAACTCATAAATTTGGTGTATTAAATTAAACTATCAATTTTATAGTTACAAAACTAAATATAGTTTATATATTACACAATAACGGTCAAAAAGGATAGTGTGTTTTAAAAAATGAAATTATTATGTATAAGATAAATAATAAAGAATATCCATGCTGTACGAGTGTTACAATGGGATTGATTGGTGGTAAGTGGAAAAGTGTAATATTATTTCATTTAATGGAAAACACTTTACGGTATAATGAGTTACGTGCTAAAATTCCGATTGTTACTGAAAGAACTCTGAGTTTGCAATTAAAAGACTTAGAAGCGGATGGATTAATTAATCGGAGAGTATATACTTCTAAACCGCCACTAAAAGTTGAATACTCACTTACCGATTTTGGAAAAACGCTGATTCCGCTTCTGCATTCAATTGCTGAATGGGGTGACATTGTTGTTGAAAAATATTCAAAGTCGTAATTTCTAATTTTTACTAATAACTTAAGGCAACAAATTGAGATTAATTATGAAAGCTTCAGACATTGATTTAAAC
>NZ_JAKLJH010000063.1 GCF_023151265.1 Flavobacterium sp. | reverse complement strand
TAATAATTTTTGCAGCAATTTTTTCACGAAGTGCTACCACATTTGGCATGTTCGTATATTTCGTAAAACGTTTTAATCCCATTAACATCATACGTTGTTCGTCGCCTTCTGAGAATGAAACGATTCCTTCTTTTCCTTTTTGGTTCACGATATCAACGGCATGATATAAGTATAATTTTGCCATTGCAATTTGCTCTTGCGCTTTATCTTCACCCACTTTTTTAGCTAATTTTTCAGTTCTAAGAATAGTACTTTCAGCCATATAAATTTCGATTAGGATATCAGAAGCAGCCATTAATAATTGTTGGTGTGATTCCAATTCTGGACCGTATTTTTGAACTGCAGCACCCGCAACCATTAAGAATACTTTTTTCAATTTGGCAATCATTTCTTTTTCTTCAGCAAATAATTCTGAATAATCAGGAACATCGAATGATGGAATTCCCATTAATTCTTCAGCTACAGCCATTGCTGGTCCTAATAAATCAACGTGACCTTTCATTGCTTTTTTCACTAACATACCAACCGATAACATTCTGTTGATTTCGTTAGTTCCCTCGTAAATTCTAGCAATACGAGCATCTCTCCAAGCACTTTCCATTGGAGCGTCTTCAGAGAATCCCATTCCACCAAAAATTTGAATTCCTTCATCTGTACAAGCTTGCACATCTTCAGAAACGGCTACTTTTAAGATGGAACATTCGATTGCGAATTCTTCAACACCTTTTAATTCAGCTTCTTGGTGCGAATTTCCTTCGCTTACTCTAATATTAATTCTGTTCTCAATATCTGCAGCTGCTCTGTAAGTTGCACTTTCCCCAGCATAAGCATTTGTTGCCATTTCAGCAATTTTAGCTTGAATTGCTCCAAAACTAGAAATAGGCGTTTTAAACTGAACTCTTTCGTTAGCATAATGTACCGCTCCGGTAACTGTTCTACGTTGTGCTTCTAAACAAGCTGCTGCTAATTTAATACGCCCAACATTCAAAGCATTCATGGCAATTTTAAAACCTTCGCCACGACCTGCCAACATATTTTCTACAGGAACTTTTGTTTCGTTAAAGAAAACTTGGCGAGTAGAAGAGGAGCGAATTCCTAATTTGTGCTCTTCGTCACCCATTGAAATTCCGTTTGAAGGATCATTTTCAACGATGAAACCGGTGATATTTTTATCGTCTTCGATACGAGCGAAAACAATCATTAAATTACAAAAACCAGCATTTGAAATCCACATTTTTCCGCCAGTGATTTTATAATGTGTTCCATCTTCTGAAAGAACAGCTTTTGTTTTTCCTGAATTTGCATCAGATCCTGCTCCTGGTTCTGTTAAACAGTAAGCTCCAAACCATTCTCCAGAAGCTAATTTTGGTACATATTTTTGTTTTTGTTCCTCAGTTCCGTATAAGGTAATTGGCATCGTTCCAATTCCAGTGTGCGCTCCAAAAGCTGTTGAAAACGAACCCGTTGCTCCTGAAATGTAATCACAAACTAAAACGGTGTTTACAAATCCCATTTCCATTCCGCCATAAGCCGCAGGAACTGCTACACTTAAATAACCTAATTCTCCAGCTTTACGCATGATGTCTTCGGTTAAAGCGTAATCTTTCTTTTCGAAACGTTCTTTGTTTGGCCAAATTTCTTTGTCTACGAATTCGATAACCGAATCACGCATCATAACTTGTTCTTCATTGAAGTCTTCTGGTGTGAAGATGTCTTCGCATTTTGTTTCTTTTACAAGGAATTGTCCTCCTCTTATGATATCTGACATAACTTTTATTTTTTTTAGAAAAGAAAATCTTAATTTCTAATCATTATTGGTTAATTATTTTTTTTGGAACACAGATTGAAGAAATAAATAAAATTTTAAAAATTTCTCTAATTTTTCTAATCTGTGTTCCTTTTTTTATTTTAAAAATTCAAAAATTCCAGCTGCACCTTGACCTGTTCCAACACACATCGAAACGATTCCGTATTTGCTGTTTCTCAGGCGCATTTCGTCAAACAATTGAACTGATAGTTTAGCACCAGTACAACCTAGTGGGTGACCTAAAGCGATAGCTCCACCGTTAACGTTTACGATATCAGGATTTAAACCTAATTCTCTCACAACTGCTAAAGATTGTGCTGCGAAAGCTTCGTTTAACTCAATTAAATCGATTTGGTCTTGTTTTAATCCTGCTTGTTTTAATGCTTTTGGAATGGCTGTAACTGGTCCAATTCCCATGATTCTTGGTTCTACTCCTGAAGCAGCGTAACTCACCATTCTAGCGATTGGTTCTAAGTTTAATTCTTTCACCATTTCTTCGCTCATGATTAAAACGAAAGCTGCACCATCACTCATTTGTGAAGAGTTTCCAGCGGTAACCGAACCATCAGCAGCGAATACAGGTCTTAATCCTGCTAAAGCTTCTACTGAAGTTCCAGCTCTTGGACCTTCGTCTTTATTCACGACATAAGATTTTGTTTCTTTCTTACCGTTTTCGTTGATAAACGTTTGTTCTACTGTAATAGGAGCAATTTGTTTATCGAATTTACCTTCTGCCTGAGCTTTTAAAGCTTTTAAATGCGATTGGTAAGCAAATTCATCTTGGTCAGCACGAGAAACGTTGAATTGTTTTGCAACAGCTTCAGCCGTTAATCCCATTCCCCAGTAATAATCTTCGTGACCTGCAGCGGCAACTTTGTAATCAGGTGTTGGTTTGTAACCTCCCATTGGAATGTAACTCATACTTTCAGCACCACCTGCAATGATACAATCTGCCATTCCTGATTGAATTTTAGCCGTTGCCATTGCGATAGTTTCTACTCCAGAAGCACAATATCTGTTTACTGTAACTCCAGGAACATCCGTGATTTTTAATCCCATTAATGAAATTAAACGACCAACGTTTAAACCTTGTTCGGCTTCTGGCATGGCATTTCCTACCATCACGTCATCAATACGTGTTTTGTCGAAATCAGGCAACTCTTTCATCATGTGTTCGATGGTTTCCGCTGCTAATTCGTCAGGTCTTTTGAATCGGAATAAGCCTTTTGGAGCTTTTCCAACTGCTGTTCTATATCCTTTTACTATATATGCTGTTCTCATTTCTTAGTTTCTTAATGGTTTCCCTTTTGTTAACATGTACTGAATTCTCTCTAAAGATTTTCTTTCTCCAGTTAATGATAAAAATGCTTCTCTTTCTAAATCCAATAAATATTGTTCAGAAACTAAAGTTGCCTCTGATAAATCACCACCAGCCATTACATAAGCTAGTTTGTTTGCAATTTTCTTATCGTGTTCAGAAATGTATTTACCTGCTTCCATTTGGTCCGTTCCGACTAAGAACATACCTAAAGCTTGTTTACCTAATACTTTGATATCTTTTCTTCTTACAGGTTGTGTATAACCTTGTTCAGCCATTTGTAAAGCCACTTGTTTCGCTGTAGCAATTTGACGGTCTTTGTTTACCACAACGATATCTCTTCCTTTTTGTAAAACTCCAGTATCAAAACCTTCGTAAGCTGAAGTAGCTACTTTTGCCATTCCTACAGTTAAGAAATATTCTTGTAAAACGTTTAATTCTACGTCGTTTTTGCGGAATAAATCAGAAGCTCTCAAAGCCATTTCTTTAGAACCACCACCACCAGGAATTACTCCAACACCAAATTCTACTAATCCGATGTAAGTTTCTGCAGCGGCAACAGCTCTATCAGCGTGCATGGTTAATTCGCAACCACCACCTAATGTCATTCCGTGAGGAGCAGCAATAACAGGAATTGCAGAATAACGGCAACGCATCATCGTGTCTTGGAACATTTTGATGGCCATGTTTAATTCATCGTATTCTTGCTCAACAGCCATCATGAAAATCATTCCTAAATTAGCTCCAACAGAGAAATTAGCACCTTGATTTCCAATTACTAAACCGTTATAATCTTTTTCAGCAATATCAATAGCTTTGTTGATTCCTTGTAAAACACCAGCACCAATAGAATTCATTTTAGATGTAAATTCTAAGTTGATAATTCCATCACCTAAATCGGTAATGATTGAATCGCTGTTGTTCCATATTTTTTTGCTTTCGCGAATGTTATTTAAAATAATAAAAGCATCTTGACCCGGAACTTTCTCTACTTTTTTGTTCGTGATAGAGTAGAAGTGTGTTGCTCCGTCTTTAATCGAATAAAAAGAAGTATTTCCAGAAGCCACCATATCAGTTACCCAAGAAGCAGGTTGATAACCTTCCGCTTTCATTAATTCAATACCTTTTTCAACTCCGATGGCATCCCAAATTTCGAATGGACCGTTTTCCCAACCGAATCCAGCTTTCATTGCATCATCGATTTTGTAGAAAGCATCTGTTATTTCAGGAATTCTATTTGAACAATATTGGAACATTGAAGCGAAGTTTTTTCTGTAGAAATCTCCTGCTTTGTCTTTTCCAGTTACTAAAACTTTGAATCTGTCGATTGGTTTTTCAATCGTTTTGGTTAATTCTAAAGTTGCGAATGAAGCTTTTTTATTTGCTCTATATTCTAATGTATCTAAATCTAAAGTTAGAATATCTTTTCCTTCTTTTTTGTAGAAACCTTGTCCGGTTTTACTTCCTAACCATTTGTTTTCCATCATTTTGTTAACAAATTCAGGAAGTTTGAATAATTCATGAGCTTCGTCGTTTGGACAATTTTCATAAATTCCATTAGCCACATGAACTAAAGTATCTAAACCAACAACATCAACCGTTCTAAAAGTAGCTGATTTTGGACGACCAATTACTGGTCCAGTTAATTTATCAACTTCTTCAACTGTTAAGCCCATTTCTTTTACTTGGTGGAATAAACTTTGAATTCCGAAGATTCCAATTCTGTTTCCAATGAAAGCTGGAGTATCTTTAGCAACAACTGAAGTTTTTCCTAAGAATTTTTCACCATATCCATTTAAGAAATCTAATACTTCATTTGAGGTTTTTGGACCAGGAATAATTTCAAATAATTTTAAGTAACGAGCAGGATTAAAGAAGTGTGTTCCACAGAAATGTTGTTGGAAATCTTCGCTTCTTCCTTCGCTCATAAATTGAATAGGAATACCAGAAGTATTTGAAGTAACTAAAGTTCCTGGTTTTCTATATTTATCAACTTGTTCGAAAACAATTTTCTTGATGTCTAAACGTTCTACAACTACTTCGATAATCCAATCTGCAGTTGCAATTTTCGACATATCATCTGTAGTGTTACCTGTAGTAATTCTTGAAGCAAAACTTGGATGATAAATAGGAGAAGGCTTCGATTTTAAAGCGTTAGCTAAATGATCATTAACTAATCGGTTTCTAACGGCTTTACTCTCTAAAGTTAGTCCTTTTTTCTGTTCGGCTTCGGTTAGTTCGTTTGGAGCGATGTCTAATAATAAGACTTCGACTCCAATATTAGCAAAATGGCAAGCGATACCACTTCCCATAATTCCGGAACCAATAACAGCAACTTTTTTAATATTACGTTTCATGTTTATAGGTTTGTTGTTTTATTTGTCATTATAGATTTTTTTATCGGTAATCAATTCGTTTATGATTTCGGCAACTTCCATAAAGTGTTGTAATTTTTCTTCACTTATATGTTGCTTTACTGTTTCATTAAAACGAAGCACGGTTTCTTTAGAAAGTTCTCTTTTTTCTTTCCCTTCTTTGGTTAATTGAATAATTACACCACGACCATCTGTTGGATTTTTTTTACGAGTAATTAATCCTCGTTCTTCCATTGATTTTAGTGTTCTGGTTAAGCTTGTAGCTTCCATTCCCATTTTTGGACCTAGAGTTGTTGATGGCGAACCATTTTCTCTATCAATACTTAAAAGCGCAAAACCTGTTGCCATTGTAGCACTGTATTTTGCTGCTTCTTCGTTGTACATTCTGGCAACTGCTTGCCAAGTTGCTCTAAGTATATAGTCTATTGTTTTATCTTTCATAGAATTACTATCTAAACTTTTTCAAATATAAAAAAAAATACTATGCACGCATAGTATTTTTAACATTTTTTTCAAAATTTAACATTTTAAAATAGCAAAACCCACGAAATGTGGGTTTTAGCGTTTCTATCCGTAAATTTTTTGATATAAGTCGTTGTATTTTTCTTTTATAATTTTACGTTTTAATTTCATGGTAGGGGTTAGGTGACCATCAACGATTGACCAAACATCTGGTGTAAGTTCAAAACGTTTTACTTTTTCCCAATTACCAAATTTTTCATTGCTATGATCAATTTCTTCTTGAATTCTATCAATTACCATTTTATTAGCACATAATTCTTCATTTGTAGCAAATTTAAGATTATGTCTGGTTGCCCATTCTCTAACAAATTCAAAATTAGGTTGAATAAAAGCGGCTGGCATTTTTTCGCCATCACCAATAACCATAATTTGCTCGATAAAACGAGATTGTTTGAAAGTATTCTCTAAAATTTGTGGTGCAACATATTTTCCACCTGAAGTTTTGAACATTTCTTTTTTACGATCGGTAATTTTTAGGAAACCATCAGAATCGATTTCACCAATATCACCCGTATGGAAATAACCATCTTTTAAAACATCTGCAGTTTGAGTTTCGTCTTTGTAGTATCCCATCATTACGTTTGGACCTTTACATAAGATTTCTCCGTCTTCTGCAATTTTAACTTCAACTCCGTCTAATACTTTTCCAACTGTTCCTACTCTGAAACCACCATTTCTCATGTCATTTACTGAGATTACTGGAGAAGTTTCAGTCAAACCATAACCTTCCATTACTGGAATATTAGCCGCACAGAAAACTTTTGTTAAACGAGATTGTAATGCAGCACTTCCCGAAACTAATAATTCTAATTCGCCACCTAAACCTTCTTGCCATTTAGAGAAGATTAATTTACGAGCAATTTTAAGTTTAAATTCGTAGAATGCACCATTTTGTTTATATGGTTTGTAGTCCATTCCTAAGTTTAAAGCCCAGAAGAAAAGTGCTTTTTTGATTCCTGTTAAATCGGCTCCTTTAGCATAAATTTTGTCGTATACTTTTTCTAATAGACGAGGAACCACAGACATTACGTGAGGTTTCACTTCTTTTAAGTTATCTGAAATCTTTTCAATACTTTCAGCGAAGTAAATCGATATACCATAATATTGGTATAAATAGGTTAACATTCTTTCAAAGATGTGACAAATAGGTAAGAAGCTCAAAGCTCTTGTATCACCAGCTCTTAAAGGAACTCTTGGAGCACTCATTAATACATCTGAAACAATATTTTGATGAGATAACATAACACCTTTTGGTCTTCCTGTTGTTCCAGAAGTATAGATAATTGTTGCTAAATCAGTTGTGGAAACATTATTTTTTCTGTCTTCTACTACATCTTGGTTAGAAGTATCAGCCCCTAATTCTAAGATTTCTTTCCAACTTTTGCATCCAGCAATATCATTGTAAGAGAAAACGTCTTTTAATAAAGGAACGTTAGCTCTGATACTTTGCAATTTTTCATATACCTCAAGATCAGATACAAAAACATATTGTGACTCTGAGTGATTTAAAATATATTCATAATCTTCGGCTGAAATCGTAGGATACATAGGAACAGTTTGCGCTCCTGTTTGTAATACACCAATATCTGTTATATGCCATTCTGTTCTGTTGTTAGACGAAATGATAGCAATTTTATCATTTTTATTTACGCCTAAACGAAGTAAACCTCTTGAAATAGCGTTGGCTTTGTCTAAATATTCTTGAGTAGATGTTTTAATCCACTGTCCGTCGTATTTTGTAACTAAAGCATCCTTTAAATTATACTTTTCTAATTGATAATAAGGAAAGTCAAATAAGCGTGTAATATTGTTCATAATTCGCAATTATTATTTTATGCAAATTATAAAAATAAAATTAATTATACAATTTTTTAAATTATTGATAATCTTATGATTAGAATTTTAACAAAAATAAAATACTATGCAAGCCTACTAATTACTGTATTAATTGAGATAGTGTAATAAAAATTATTGAAATGATTGCCAATAAGATACCAAAATAGTTCCATTTGGTCATTTTTTCTTTGAATAAAAGGATTCCGGCTAAACTTCCTAAAATAATGACACCCATATTCATTCCTGCAAAAACCGTGGATGGATTTTCGGATAAAGCTTTGTGTGCTTTTAAATAGAAGAGAATGTTTCCAAAATTTAAAATTCCTAAAGCCAATCCCCAAAGTATATTTTTCAGTTCTAATTTTTCTTTTTGAACCAGAATTTTTCCAATTAGAAATAAAATCGAAATTAAAAAAGCACCACAAAAAATAATGAATAGGGAAGTTGTAAAACTAAAATCTTTGAAAACAGCAACTTTCTTAAATAGAATGTCAATAATTCCAAATCCCAATAAAACCAATAAAGGATAAATCCAATTATCCGATTTACTTTCTGATCTTTTATTTAAAGTGAAGAATATGGCAGAAAATCCAATTATAAAACCAATAATTTTCAGTTGACTAAACGTTTCATTAAATAAAAAGTAAGAGGCGGTTAATGGAATGAACAATGATAATCGTTGCGCAATATCGGTTTTTACAATCCCGACTTCTTTAATTGATTTGGCTTGAATTAAAAATACAATTGGCAATAAAATCGCCAATCCCATGAAAAGCGAATAAGGAATTGTTTTTTCTTGGAAAGTTAATTCGGGTTGGTAAGTAAAATAGGTGAGAAGTAAAGCCGAAAAATAATTAAACGTAATAATTTGAAAAATATTCAACTGAAATCGTTTGGCTACTTTTAAAAATATCCCAACAGTTACACTGCAAATTACACTTAAAATGACAAACCACATCGCTATTTAATTTTACACAATAGTACAAAAAAAGCACCTTAATTAAAAGATGCTTTTATATAAAAGTTAATTTTCTTATTAATTTTTTTTACAGAAATAATTAATAAAAATAGTTGTCATGACTAAATCGAATACAACAAGCAACACTAAATATATTGTACTACTGATATAAGTTATTTTTTCATTCAAAATTGGATTACTTCCGTGTATGCTTGTAAAAGATTGATTTTCATTTTTAATATCATCAATTCCAAAGCTCGAACCAGAATTATATTGATTGGAACATATAAAAATATAAATTAACAATCCAAATAGGGTTATTATAAAGAAAGTTAATAGTCGTTTTTTTGTAAACATTTATTTTTTATTCTCAATCCATTTTCTAGCATTCACAAACGCTTCTAACCATGGCGAAACTTCGTCTTTTTGTCCTCTTTCTGGATAATGTGCCCAGTTCCAAGGAAAAGTCGAACGCTCAATGTGTGGCATCATCACTAAATGTCTTCCAGTGGTATCGCACATCATAGCCGTGTTAAAATCAGAACCATTTGGATTCGCTGGATAACCTTCGTAAGCATATTTTGCTACAATGTTATATTTTTCCTCTGAATAAGGTAATTTGAATTTTCCTTCTCCATGTGAAATCCAAACCCCTAAAGTTGTTCCTTCTAAAGTGGATAACATTACCGAATTATTCTTCTGAACCGTTACCGAAGTAAATCCGCTTTCGTGCTTGTTCGAAGTGTTGTGGTGCATTTTTCCATGAACTTCGTGTTCTGGATTGATCAATTCTAATTCCATTAATAACTGACAACCATTACAAATTCCAACTGAAAGTGTGTCTTCGCGTTTGAAGAAGTTTTTCAATGCGGTATTTGCTTTTTCGTTGTATAAAAACGCTCCAGCCCAACCTTTAGCCGAACCTAAAACATCCGAATTCGAAAATCCTCCAACTGCTCCAATGAATTGAATGTCTTCCAATGTTTCTCTTCCCGAAATTAAATCGGTCATGTGAACATCTTTTACATCAAAACCTGCTAGGTACATAGCATTTGCCATTTCACGTTCGGAATTACTTCCTTTTTCGCGAATGATTGCTGCTTTTGGTCTTGGTTTCGAAGCATCAATTACAGGTAATTTTCCATCAAAATGCGAAGGGAAAGCGAATTGTAATTTTTGGTTTTTGTAATTATCAAAACGTGCTTGCGCCATTCCATTTTTAGATTGTTTTGAATCTAGTAGGAAAGAAGTTTTGTACCAAGTATCTCTTAAAGTTGTAATACTGAATGTTAAACTATCTTCACCGTTGATAATCGTAAATGCATCGCCATCGATAACCGAACCAATTTTGAAAATTTCAATATTATGTTGTGCGAAAGTTGCTTCCACTTCAGTATTCGCTTGGAAAACAATTCCAATATTCTCATTAAATAAAGCTTTAACCGTATCTTTTTCTCCTAAAGAAGTCAAATCAATTAATGCGCCTAATTTATCATCAGCGAAACACATTTCTAATAAAGTTGTGATTAAACCACCGCTTCCAATATCGTGTCCTGCTTTAATTTTTCTGTCTTTGATTAAATCTTGTAAAACGTTGAATGCTTTTTTGAAGAATTCCGAATTTTGAATCGTTGGAACGTCATTTCCAATTTTATTCAACACTTGAGCGAATGAACTTCCACCTAATTTAAACGAATCTTGCGATAAGTTGATGTAGTAAATATTACCGCCATTTCGTTGCAAAACAGGCTCAACAACTTTTGTAATGTTCGAACAATTTCCAGCTGCTGAAATAATAACTGTACCTGGCGCAATTACTTCATCATTTGGATATTTTTGTTTCATAGAAAGCGAATCTTTTCCTGTTGGAATATTGATTCCTAATTCAATAGCAAAATCTGAACAGCCTTTTACTGCTTCATATAAACGAGCGTCTTCCCCTTCGTTTTTACAAGCCCACATCCAGTTAGCTGATAACGAAACCGATTGTAAACCATCTTTCATTGGTGCCCAAACGATGTTTGATAAAGCTTCAGCAATAGCCGTTCTTGAACCCGCAACCGGATTTACTAAAGCTGAAATAGGCGAGTGCCCAATCGAAGTCGCAATTCCTTCTTTTCCTTTGAAATCCAATGCCATAACTCCGACATTGTTTAAAGGTAACTGTAAAGGTCCCACACATTGTTGTTTTGCAACGCGTCCGCCTACACAACGGTCTACTTTATTGGTTAACCAATCTTTACAAGCTACTGCTTCTAATTGTAAAACCTGACTTAAATAGCTTCCAATATTTTCTTTAGAGTATTCTAAATCTGAATAGTTTGTAGCAACAGTTTTATCCGTCATAATGGTTTTTGGCGAACTTCCGAAGAAATCTTCCAAAGCATAATCCATTGGTTTTACACCTGTAGATTTTGATTCGAATGTAAATCTATGGTCGTTGGTAACATCACCTACTTGATACATTGGCGAACGCTCTCTATCGGCAATTCGTTGTAAAGTTTCAATATCTTTTTCACCAATAACCAATCCCATTCTTTCTTGTGATTCGTTTCCGATGATTTCTTTTGCTGAAAGAGTAGGGTCACCAACTGGTAATTTATCTAAATCGATTAATCCACCTGTTTCTTCAACCAATTCTGAAAGACAGTTCAAATGTCCGCCAGCACCATGATCGTGAATTGAAACAATTGGATTGTTATCGCTTTCAACCAAACCACGAATAGCATTGGCAGCACGTTTTTGCATTTCTGGATTCGAACGTTGGATCGCATTTAATTCAATTCCTGAACCAAAAGCTCCTGTATCTGCTGATGAAACTGCAGCACCACCCATTCCAATTCTATAATTTTCTCCACCTAAAATAACGATTTTATCGCCAGCCGTAGGTTTCTTTTTAATCGCTTGGTCTAATTTTCCATAACCAATTCCACCCGCTTGCATAATGACTTTATCGTAACCAATTTTACGATTGTTTTCTTCATGCTCGAAAGTTAAAATAGAACCAGTAATTAAAGGTTGTCCAAATTTATTACCAAAATCAGAAGCTCCGTTCGAAGCTTTAATTAAAATATCCATTGGTGTTTGGTACAACCAAGGTCTTTCAGCCATTCCGTTTTCCCAAGGACGTTCTTCTGCTAAACGAGAATATGAAGTCATGTAAACCGCTGTTCCTGCTAATGGTAACGAACCTTGTCCACCTGCTAAACGGTCACGAATTTCTCCTCCTGAACCTGTTGCAGCTCCGTTGAAAGGTTCTACGGTTGTTGGGAAGTTATGCGTTTCTGCTTTTAAAGAAAGTACTGAATCAAATACTTTTTCTTGGTAAAAATCAGGTTTGTCAGCGCTTTTTGGTGCGAATTGGGTTACTTTCGGTCCTTTTACAAAAGCTACGTTATCTTTATAAGCTGAAACAATATCGTTTGGATTCGTTTCTGATGTTTTCTTGATTAATTTGAATAAAGAAGTTGGTTTTTCTTCGCCATCAATCACAAAGGTTCCATTGAAAATTTTATGACGACAGTGTTCTGAATTCGCTTGTGAGAAAGCAAAAATTTCAGAATCAGTTAACTTTCTTCCTAATTTCGTTGAAAGATTATTTAAATATTCAACCTCTTCTGGGCTTAGTGCTAAACCTTCTGATTTATTGTATGCGTCAATATCCTCAATATCTAAAATTGGTTCTGGTTGGATATTAATCGTATAAATGTCTTGATTTAATTCCGAATACTTTTGCGAAAGCATTGGATCGAAATCGTTAAAATCGGCAGCTACTTTTTCAAATTCCTCAATACGAATAATGTCTGAAATTCCCATATTTTGAGTAATTTCTACAGCATTCGTACTCCAAGGCGTAATCATAGCGGCACGTGGTCCAACAAAAAAATCCGACAATACGGATTTTTCTATTTTATGTGCGTTGCCAAAAAGCCAATTTAATTTGTTGATGTCTTCTGATGAAATCTCGTTTTGCGTTTGAACCGCAAAAACCGTGTTGGATTGGTTTCCGAAGAAATGAATCATTGTAGTTGTGTTTTTAGAGACAAGTCATGACTTGTCTGTACGTTTTGTGTTGTTGTTTGAAAGTGCAAATTTATTCTAAAAAGTTAGAAGTTCAAAGTTTTAAGAGTGTATAAAAACAAAAAAAAGCTGTTCTTTTTTGAACAGCTTTGATTTTATTTGTTGAAAACTACATTTTGCGTTTAGAAACTACTTGCATCGACTTGAATTCTTTACCATCTTCTGAAACATCAAACATTTCCATTTTTTGGTTGTTATCATCAATGTAAGTAATGACTTCTTTTATTTTTTTAGCTTTTTTAGTTACAGGATCAACCATTTCTCCGTGGAAAGTGGACGTTTTTGTTGCTTCATCATATTTTCCACGAGTAACCATCATTCCAGTTCCCATATTATCAATCCAGGTAGAAACAAATTCTTCGGTAGCATTGTCATAAGCAACCATTCCTTTTCCTTCAAATGGCATTCCAAACATATCACCAGAATACGTTCCTTCTTGATATCTTCCACCCATAATCATTTTGTAAGTTACGGTAGCAGTAGATTTCATTTCCTGTGGATTATCAGGTGACCAAAAAGTTAGTTCTGCATCCCAAGTTCCAGAATCTTTAGCTAACATTTCGTGACCTTTTGATGGTTTAGCATAATCCATCCAAGCTTTTGCTACTGTAGCAGAATCTGGTTTTGTTTCGGCAGTAACTTCTTCTTTAGTTGTTGTTTCTTCTGGTTTTTGCGCTTCTTCTTTCTTGCAAGAAACAAATGTTAAACCAATAATTAAAAGAGATAAAGAGAGATTTTTCATAATTGTATAGTTTAATTGATTAGTCAAATGTGGTCCAATTGTAAG
>NZ_JAKLJH010000062.1 GCF_023151265.1 Flavobacterium sp. | reverse complement strand
TAACTCAAATTACTTCCCGAGTTATCTATCGTAAATTTTCGGATGGCATTGGAATACGTTTGGGTAAATGTTGGATTGTTCATCGGATTGTATCTTCCATCAAAACGATGTCCGCCTACCAAATAAAATGTATTCCCAATTTTACCCAATTGTCCACCCGTAATCGCAAAAACATTATTACTGATTTGCTTGAAATACGAAGTAATTGGAGTTCCTGCAATAATAGCATTTATCAAATTAGGTACATCAACCGAAGTCAAATTATTGAAGGTTTTATGATCGGCAGCTGTTGTTGAATAAGCATATCCGCCAATAATAAACAAAGTATTACCGTCTTGATAAAAATTCATGTTGGTCGATTGCAATTGTTCTTTAATTCCTGTCGGAAGCGAATTCACCGAAGCCGACCACGATTGTTGCGTAGCAATATCAACTACATAAATATCGGTATTATTTTGAGCATCTGGAAACGCATTAAAAGGTTGGCGTGCATGAACACCATCTTTTCGACCACCAATGATTAGCCATTTTCCATTGTACTGCGCAAAAGCATACGAATGCAATCCTGGCAACCCCGAAATGGATACTGGCGTTAACACCACATCATATTCAAAGGTGCTTTGTGCAATTGTTGACTGAAAAAATGCCAACAAAAACACGATTAAAATATTTTTCATTTTATTCCATTATAAGTTAAGCTTGTGTAAAAACACAAACGTAAAAATCAACTTTTTTAAGTTAGGAAATGAAAAACTTCGGCGGATGCCAAATGGAATGTTGGTATTTAGAAATAAAAATTTTCTCGTAATTCGATTTTTCTTTTTCGATTTGAAATTCAGGGAAAGTAATTTCAGGTTTAAAATCCAATTCGGCTACAAATTGAACGGGACTGAAATTCAAACTCATGATGATTTTTCCTTTCTCGCAACCCGAAGATTCTGAACCTGATTTATGACAAGTTTGTTCGCAATTTTCACTCACCAACATTTTCATAGCTCTTACAGACGGCAAAGCCACCAAAAGCAACAAATAAACGCATAGTATGTGAACAGAAAATTTCATTGAACAAATATATACAAACTTTAAAAACATTTGGTAACAATTGTTACACAAGAAATTAGGATTGTTTCTTTTTAAAGAAATCGCTAATCATATTGAAGAGTAATCCTCCTAAAACACCTCCATACAAAGTACTATTTAATGGTTTCGAAGTAATAGAACACGTTCCAGATACACATCCAATATAATGGTAATAAGCATAACCCGAAATTAATCCGACTATAACACCTATTAAAGTAATAATAATTGTTTTCCTATCCATTTTATTTTCGAAATCTATTTGAATGAGCAACAATTACTTAGAAATCCAAAGTTTTAGATTTTTGAATGTAACTGATTCTACATGTCCCATATCTTTTTCATCTTGAGCAACTAAATGAATATGCAAATTTGTATCGTGATGTGTAAAAACCGCATGATGATGAGCTGAATAAAATCCGATTAGATTTGCTTTTCTATCTTTTAAAATATAGTTTACTTGTCCTTGATGTGCTTCATCATGGCTGCTAACGGTTTTGATATGCTTTGGTAAATTCACTACATGAATATCGGTTTCTTCAACTTCTGCTTCAATTTTAAAAGCAAAAGGTTTTTCATCTGAATTGGGTAATGAAGCTAAAAAGGTTTCTAAAGAAATTAAATCCACTACACTTTTCGGAACTTCAAGCGAAGCCCAATTTTCAACATTGGCATACACAAAAAAAGGTGCTTTCACATCAAAAGTTTGAGATACTGCCATAGTCGAATCAGCATTCACTCTTGAAACATAACTCTTGCCATCAAAAACTGTGATTTCTCCTGATAAATACTCAATTGGTCCTAAACCGTATAAGTGTTTTTTATTGGCAATTGTATCTAAATGAATGGTCCCGAACAACTCCCCTTTCTTCATTACATTTTTCATCGCACCCGACCATTTTACTTCTGAAACGGTTATCTTTTCAGATGAACAACTGAATAATAAAGGTAAAAGTCCGAATAGAATAAACTTCTTCATGAGTTATTTTTTTTCAAAACTAGTAAATTGGATTTTACTAAGCGTAACAAAAGTTACTAAAACTGAAAATAAATAAACGGTTGTGTATCGGCTGAAGCGGTTGCATACACTACCCAATAAATCAATCCTAGTAAAACAGCTTTTGCAACCAATGGTAATGTCGAAAAAGTTTTTTGCATTCCAGCTAACGTTTTCACTGGAACAAAATGCCAAACCACACCAATTGCAATTAATAAAAAGACATTTTTATACCCTAAAATAATGGTTTGCCATTGATTTAAATCGAAAGTTAATTTGGTAATGTTATCTGCAATTTGAAATGCAGTTGCGAAATCTTTTGCTCTAAAAAACAACCAACAAAACACCACAAAATGGAAAGTCAAGATAACTTGAATCGTTCTTACAAATACGTTCTTAGGTAACTTAATAAACTGACCAAAGAATTTTTCAACTACTAAAGCCAATCCGTGTAAAACTCCCCAAACTACAAATTTCCATGAAGCTCCGTGCCATAAACCACCCAACAACATCGTCATGAATAAGTTAAAATAGGTTCTGATTTTACCTTTACGGTTTCCACCCATTGAGATGTATAAGTAATCTCTTAACCAACTCGAAAGTGAAATATGCCATCTTCTCCAAAATTCGGTAATAGAACCCGATTGATAAGGCGTTCTAAAGTTATCAGGCAACCAGAATCCCATTAATAACGCTAATCCGATAGCGATGTCTGAATATCCTGAGAAGTCGCAATAAATTTGGATTGCATATCCGTAAGATGCCATTAAATTTTCGAAGGCAGTATAACTATTTGGTGCATCAAAAACACGGTCAACAAAGTTGGATGAAATATAATCTGAGATTACCGCTTTCTTTAATAAACCTCCTATAATTAAGAATAAAGCGCGATTGAAATCTTCTTTCGTAAGTTTTAATTTTTCATAAATCTGCGGAATGAAATCACTTGCTCTAACGATTGGTCCCGCCACTAATTGCGGGAAAAACGATACGAAGAACAAGAAATCCATGAAACTTTTCGTAGGCTCTAATTCTCTTCGGTAAACATCAATCGTGTAACTTAAGGTTTGGAACGTATAAAATGAAATTCCGACAGGAAGAATAATGTCTTCAAACTTCATTGTTCCGTCAAAAAGCGAATTGTAGTTGTCGATAAAGAAATTAGTATATTTAAAATAAGCCAACATCCCCAAATTAATCAACAAACTCAATATCATGTAGAATTTACGATACCCTTGTTTCGCTTCTTCATAAATTAATCGCGATAAAGCATAATCGACTACCGATGAAAAAATCAACAATCCAAAATAGATTCCACTCGATTTGTAATAGAAAAACAAAGAAAATAACACCACATAAGTAATGCGGAAATAATGAGTTTTTCTAGATAAAATGTAAATAATATAGAAAACTAAAAAGAATCCTAAAAAAATTGCACTATTAAATAATAGTGGTTGTTTTGGATTGAATAAAAACCAGTTTTTAATGGTTGCTAAATCGATGTTCCCTACATTTTCAAGAAACCAATTTTGTATGCTAAAAAGTGCTTTCACTACTGCTTTGTCGATTTAAATAATTCGTATGATTGTAGAAAGGCTTCAAAAAATAATTCGCCTTGTTTTTCATATCCTGCCTTTGAATAATGAACCTTGTCTCTTGCTATATAGCCTTTTGCTGCATTGCGTTTTATGGATTTATTCCCACCAAAAACATCCAAAAGATTCCAAACCGCATAATTTTTCACATGGGCATTGTCTTCTATGATTTCAGCATATTTTTCAATGAAGGTGTTCTTATATTTTCGATGTAAAACCGAAGGCGGAGAAGTCATTACCAAAACACAAGCTTGCGGATTTTTCTCTTTAATTCCTTGAATCATTTGATCCAAATGCACAAAATATTGTTCGCCTGATTGTTTATCGAAACTCTCATTGGTACCCAACGAAATAATCACTAAATCTGGAGTTAACACTGGCAATTGCTCATTGAACAATCGGAATTTATTGTAATCAGAAGCTTTCGCTCCATTTACGCCAATACTGTGATAAATAACACCTGAATTATCATTTTCTAGAACCAATCCATTCAAAGCAAAATCGTCAATCTCTTGATTCGGAACAATCGCAATTTTATCTAATGGTGTTTCTGAAATATAATCGTTCGAAAATAACGAAGGTTGTAATTCGATTGGAATATATTCTGTTTTTGTTGTGGCTTTAGTTTGTGTTCCTTTCGTTGGAATCGTCAAAACTTTTCCATCTCGAATCATATCACTTTTTAAACCGTTTGCTTTTTTTAAGGCTTTCAAGGAAACGTTATACTTATCAGCAATTCCTCCTAAAACCTCACCTGGTTTGACTTTATGTGTGATTTTTTTTGGAACTTTTCTTTCAATGACAATATTTTTATTAGAAATCGAAACATCAAATAAATTGACATTTTGAGGCGTAATAACTTTCAATTTCGTGAAATAATATTGCGCATCTTTTACATTCAACTGAATCGCAAAATCTTTTGAAGTGGTTTCCATAGAAAAACCACTTATACCAACTGGACGATTGGCATCTGCATATAAATTTCGAAAACTTTGAAAATTCCCTGAGGCAGAATAACGAATGGGAGCGCTGTTATTTGTCTTAGCTACGCTATATGGAAAAGTAAATCCAAAACCACCATTTCCATACACTTTTTGAAATTGAGTACGAATTTTTGCTGTAAATAAATCCGCTTGAATATGCGAATCACCAATGTGAACAATATTAATCTTCCCTGACTTACTTTGCTCTAATTGGTACATTTTTTCATAAAACGTCAAAAGTGCTGTCGGATTGTGAATGTCGTTTCCTGTAAAAGTAACTTCGATAGAATCGATAACAGGAACTTCTACTTCAACAGAATCTATCGGAACCAATAAAGTATCTTGAGAAAATCCGAAAAATGAAAATCCCAATAAAAGCATCAAAAATTTATTCTTCATAAACCGAATCTTTAGTAATTATGACACTATCTTTTTTTACTGGAGCAGCGGGTTTTTTGCGTTTTTTTCTCAATTCTTTATACATTTCGTACCCTTGATTTAATTGGGTAAAAATCAAATTCGCAGCTTCTTTCGCACCTCTGTGATTAAAATGTGTATAATCTTTATTAGCTCTGGCTGGTTCTTGTTCTACCCATTGAATCATGGAACCATCACCACCCATTAATGTATACATATTTACAAAACTCGATTCTGATTTGATTGCATAACGCTTTTGTGCTGTATTTAAAGGCACAACGGCAGAATCGGTTTTCATTTCTAAATCATATTTGGTTGATTTATCAGCTGTTGATACAATTAAAATAGCTACTCCTGGAAAACATTCTTTCAAATGCGCAACCACTTTTGCCATTCTTTTCTCGTACCAACCATAGTTCAACGAACCGTAATTTAATACGTTTGCTCCGTATTGCAACACGATTAAATCGTAATCTAATTTAGAATGGAAAGCACGCATCGTTGCTACATCAAAACTACCAATTGGCAAACCTGAGTTTCCTCTATTCGAAAAATTATCTACGTGAACGCCTTTTCCATCATCAAAATTGAATCCGTAAATTGGAATAGAATCTGCTTTTTTGAAATTTACTTTGATGCTTTTTAAATTGCTTTCAGAAAGTACAACAGTATTTACTAAAGCATTCGGAGTTAATTTTTTTGAAATGGTATCGGCACCTATTACATATTTAATTTTCCCTTCTTTATTGGATGAACGTCCATAAAATAAAGTTGGATGCGGTAATTCTGATGCAAATCTTGTTTTATTCGCTTTGTATTTTACCCAAGCTACATTTGCCGTATCATTCGCATAAAAAACATGACCATTTACTCCGAAAGGATTTGACGGACGTTTTACTTTTAAATACGATTGGGTTTTCCAATTGCCTGAAAATTCATGTGTAATCGAACTTCTCGAAGCAGCTGATTCCGAGGTAATATTAACAAATCCAACACCTTGACCTCCGAATTTTTCTTGCAAATAGGTTCTAAAATCTTTTACAATCAAATCACCATCCGTCATCGAATCACCAAAATAGGCAATACGAACATTGCCTTCTTTCTTGGTTTCCAATTGAAAAAGTTTTTCAAAAAATGTCGCTAAATATTGATTTCCGGTATATTCTTCAAAAGTTTCTGGTGGAAATTTTATTCCATTTACTACTTTATAATCGATAATGGTTTTAGCCATTGAATCATCAACAGTTGTTCCTTCATCTTCTGCAATAGCTTCCAAAAGCAAACTATCGACTACTACATTTTTGGAATCTAATTTACTTTCGGCAAATAATTTCTTAGGCAAAAACGTCTTGAATGCCAAAAAAGACAATCCAGAAACGATTACCACGACTAAGGTTTGAAAAAAATATTTTGATGTGTTCACTTAATTTTATCTCTTATAACTGATTTACTATTTCAAAATTCGTTGTTCCTAGTTCGTTGTTCGATATTTAAACAAGGAATATTCAACTTGGAATTATGAATGTTGAAATGTTTTTACATACGCTCAGGAACTTCAATTCCTAATAACTGAAATGCATTTTTTATGGTGTTTCCAACTGATTTTGATAATTGTACTCTAAACACTTTTTTATCGTGATTTTCTTCTCCTAAAATCGAAACTTGTTGATAGAACGAGTTGAATTCTTTCACCAAATCATACGTATAATTCGCAATCAAAGCCGGACTATGATTTTCCGCCGCATTTTGAATTACTTCAGGGAATAACTGCACTTGTTTGATTAATTCTTTCTCTTTTTCATGCAATTCTAATCCCGAAATTGAAATTGAAGTATCAAAATCTGCTTTTCTTAAAATCGATTGAATACGAGCGTAAGTATATTGAATGAATGGACCAGTATTTCCAGCAAAATCAACTGACTCTTCTGGATTGAACATCATTTGTTTTTTCGGATCAACCTTCAGCATATAATATTTCAACGCACCTAAACCAATTGTTTTGAATAAAACCGCTTTTTCATCATCAGAATAACCATCTAACTTTCCTAAATCTTCCGAAATAGTTTGAGCTGTCGTTGTCATTTCTGCCATTAAATCATCGGCATCAACAACCGTTCCTTCACGAGATTTCATTTTTCCAGAAGGTAATTCTACCATTCCGTATGACAAGTGATATAAGCTATCTGCCCAATCAAATCCTAATTTTTTCAAGATTAAGAATAATACTTTGAAATGGTAATCTTGTTCGTTTCCTACTGTGTACACCATTCCACCAACATCTGGAAAATCTTTCACACGTTGGATTGCGGTTCCAATATCTTGCGTCATGTAAACAGCAGTTCCGTCAGAACGAAGTACGATTTTTCTATCTAAACCATCCGCTGTTAAATCAATCCAAACTGAACCATCTGGATCTTTCTCGAAAATGCCTTTCTCCAAACCAAATTGCACTACTTCTTTTCCAAGTAAATAGGTGTTCGATTCATAATAATAGCTATCAAAATCAACGCCAAGATTTTTATACGTTTGAGCAAATCCATCATACACCCATTGGTTCATGGTTTTCCAAAGTTCGATAACTTCTGGTTTTCCATTTTCCCAATCTAAAAGCATTTGTTGTGCTTCTAAAATAGATGGCGCTAGTTTTTTTGCTTCGTCTTCGGTTTTACCTTGAGCGATTAATTCTGAAATTTCTTTTTTGTATTGCTTGTCGAATTCCACATAGAAATTCCCAACCAATTTATCCCCTTTCAATCCTGTCGAAGCAGGCGTTTGTCCGTTTCCGAATTTCTGCCAAGCCAACATCGATTTACAGATATGAATTCCTCTATCGTTGATGATTTGGGTTTTGTATACTTTTTTTCCAGAAGCTTTTAAGATTTCAGCAACCGAATAACCTAATAAATTGTTTCTGATGTGACCTAAATGCAAAGGTTTGTTGGTGTTTGGCGAAGAATATTCAACCATTACCGCTTTTTCTCCTTCTTTTGGAGCTACAAAACCAAAGGTTTCGTTGTTTTTAATCGTATTAAAAAATTCCACATAAAAAGCATCCGAAATCACGATATTTAAAAATCCGCCTACCACATTGAACTTAGAAACTTCATTTACATTTGTTACTAAGTAATTTCCTATCTGATTTCCGATTTCAACTGGGTTGCCTTTTAATGCTTTTACCAAAGGAAAAACTACCATAGTAATATCACCTTCGAACTCTTTCCTAGTAGCCTGAAATTCAACTTTTTCAATAGAAATATTGAACAATTCAAGAACCGCTTTTTGGATGTGTGTTGTTAATGTGTGATGTAATGTCATTTTACCTTATTTTTTTGAACGTGCAAAGGTAAGAATTTTGACAATAGAATGATGAAATAAAATTTTAGAAATCACTATCAAATGTTAAAAAAAATATAATTAGCAAAAATACTGTAACATTTAACAATTGTTGAAGTCTATTAACAACAATCATCAATCATTTTAATTAAAAACAAACAAATGAAACTTAAATTAATTATTACCTGTTTCTTGTGTTCCATTGCTTTTGGATTTGCACAAAACTCGGGAAGCATTAAAGGAAAGGTAGTTGACAAAAAAACAAATGAGTCTTTACCTTACGTAAACATTATTCTTAAAGATAATGACAAGATTGTTACAGGAGGTGTAACCACAGAAGACGGAAATTTCGCCATCAACAAATTAGGATTACAAAAATATACTGTTGAAATTCAATTTATTGGCTACACAACAGTCGTAAAAAACATTGATTTGACTTCTGATGCTAATCAAAACTTAGGAACAATTGCTATTTCTGAAGATGTATCAGAATTAAAAGATGTTGAAGTTGTGGCAGAACGTTCAAACATGGTGCAAAAAATTGATAGAAAAGTAATTAATGTTGGAAAAGATTTAATAGCCTCAGGAACTACTGCTTCTGAAATTATGAATAACATTCCAACAGTAAGTATCGACCCTCAAACGAAAGAAATTAGTATGAGAGGAAACACTAATGTACGTGTTCTTATCGACGGAAAGCCTTCGAATGTTTCAGTTGAGCAATTGTTACAACAAATTCCATCGGCTTCGATTAAACAAATTGAGTTGATTACGAATCCTTCTGCAAAATACAACCCAGAAGGGATGAGCGGAATCATCAATATTATTTTGCATAAAAATTCGCAAGATGGTTTTAATGGTTCATTAAACACAGGTGTTACTTTTGGAATTACTCCAAAAACCAACTCAGCTTTGAACATGAATTACCGTGTAGGAAAAGTAAATTTTTACACCAATTATGGTTTTAATCACGGAATTAATGCTAACAATGGTTATGTAGAAAGCGAAAGAACAAATGAAGAAAATCGCCAAGATTTTAATTTCCGAAATAAAAATAATTCACATCTATTAAAACTAGGAATGGATTATTATATCAACGATAAAAACACAATTTCTGCTTATACTAACCAAAGTTTTACTTATGGTTCTGGTACAGGTTTAACAACTGTAGTTTATGACGATCCTATTAACAATAGAAATACAACACAGTTTTTTGGAAGCGATGGCGACAATAAAAACCAAACCTATGATTTAGTTTACAAACATGATTTCGACAAAAAAGACGAAAATTTAGAACTTCAATTTAATTATTCGCACACAGTTAATGATGAAAATACGAAGTATGATGAAACGATTTCAAATCCAAATTTTAATTTTGATAGAACCAATTTAGTAAAAGGAACTACCGATTATTTTCAGTTTAATGCTGATTATGTGAATCCGATAACTGAAACCACAAAATTAGAATTAGGAGTTGAAACCAGAATTCAGAATTCAGGTAACCGTTTTTATGATGACAATCCAAGTTTTACAAGCGCTAATAATTCTTTTGAATTTGGAAGAAATATTTATTCGGCTTATGCTAATTTAGGGAAACAAATTGGAAAATGGAGTGGTCAACTTGGTGTTCGTTTAGAATATTTTGATTTAGATGCTAATTTTGCTATCAACGAAACAAATCCTAACTTTAATGATGCTCAAAATATTTCAGATGATTTATTTACGGCTTATCCATCAGCTTTTTTAACGTATACGGCAAACGATAAAAACTCATTCAATTTCAATTATTCAAGAAGAGTTGACCGACCAAGCATTGGACAAATTAGTCCAATAAGAGAATGGACAACACCATTGATGGAATCGAGAGGAAATCCAGCTTTAGTTCCACAATTCACTAATTCGTTTGAAATAAATTATACTAGAACTACAAAAATTGGTTCGATTACAAGTGGTGTATTTTACAGAAGTATTTCTGATGAAATTTCGAGAGTGGTTTTCAACGATCCAAACAATACAAACCGTAATATTTTGTCTTATGCCAATTTTGCAAATAATGATGCTTTCGGAATTGAAACTTCTGGAAATTTAAAATTCGCAAAATGGTGGGCTGTTAATGCTAGTTCAGATGTGTATTTTAAAACTGCAAAAGGAACCGTACAAAATGCAAACACTAACGCAATTGAAAATAAAGAAGTTGATGTTGTAACTTTTAATGTTAGAATGAATAATACATTTACTGTTACTAAAGATTTACGTTTTCAATTATTTGGAATGTACAGAGGTAAAGATAGAGGATTACAATATGACAGGCTAGAAATGTACAAAATGGATTTTGGAGCAACTTACAACATCTTAAAAGGAAAAGGAACCATCACAGCTCGTTATAATGACGTTTTTGAAAATATGCGTTTTGCTTTTGATGGTAATATTCCGTTTAGACAGCAAGGAGCTTTTTACTGGGAAAGTCAAACTTTTTACGTAGGATTCAACTACATTTTTGGTGGTGGGAAAAACCGTGCTTTAGCTAGAAAACAAAGAGATGCTAATGAAGTACAAAGCGGTGGAGGAATGTTCTAAAGCTTCAATATTCGTTGTTCAAAATTCAACATTCGTTATTTAATATAATATTGAATATTCAACTTGGAATTTTCAATAAAGAAGTAAAAAAGCGCTCTGAGATTTCAGAGCGCTTTTTTTATAATAATCTTTTCTCTTGCTTCTTGCCTCTTTTATCTTACTACCATCTAATAATCACACTTCCCCAAGTAAATCCAGAACCAAAAGCCGCTAAAACGACTAAATCACCTGATTTGATTTTACCTTGTTCCCAAGCTTCAGTTAAAGCAATTGGAATAGAAGCTGCTGTTGTATTTCCGTATTTTTGAATATTATTGAATACTTGGTCATCTGTTAAACGGAATTTCTGTTGAATGAACTGTGAAATTCTCAAATTCGCTTGATGCGGCACCAACATATTAATATCTGAAACTTGCAAATTATTCGCTTGTAAGCCTTCGTTGATTACTTCGCTAAAACGAACTACTGCATTTTTAAATACAAATTGTCCGTTCATGTAAGGATAATAGCTTTCGTCATTTGGATCGTTATCAGCAATGATATCGGTTACCCAACGTTTCCCCATTCCTGGAGCAATTAACGATAATTCTTCAGCATGTTGTCCTTCTGAATGCAAATGGGTAGATAAAATTCCTTTAGTCAAATCTTCTTCTCTTGAAAGTACCGCCGCTCCTGCTCCATCTCCAAAAATCACAGAAACTCCTCTTCCGCGAGTGGTCATGTCTAAACCAGTTGAGTGAAGTTCTGAACCAATAACCAAAACGTTTTTGTACATTCCTGTTTTGATATATTGATCAGCAATTGAAATCGCATATACAAATCCAGAACATTGGTTACGAACATCTAAAGCACCAACCGTTCTTAAACCTAAATCACGTTGTACTAAAACACCGGGACCTGGAAAATAATAATCAGGACTCAATGTCGCGAAAATGACAAAATCGATATCTTCTTTGGCTACTCCTGAACGCTCAATAGCAATTTCAGCTGCTTTCACCCCCATTGAAGTGGTTGTATCTTCTCCTCTTATAATATGACGACGCTCTTGGATTCCTGTTCTTTCTTGAATCCATTCGTCGTTTGTTTCCATTATTTTTGACAAATCATCATTAGTTACCACATTATCAGGAACGTAATAACCTAAACCCGTAATTTTTGAATGATACATATTTTTCTTTCTAAATTAAGCTACAAAAATACGAAATTATTAATTTGGAATCTTTTTTTTGTTGTTTTGGCAAATCTAAAAACAAAAAGTGTCTACTTTTTAGGTAGACACTTTATAAATCTATTTATTAAAATTACGCTGTTTGATCATCAACCGAAGCATCTGGAGCATTTTTTGCTACAGAAGCAATTCCGTTATCTCTTGAAGCAGTACTTTCATACATTTCGCTTGTTCCAATAATTTGACCGTTAGTAGCTTTCAAATTAAAATAGAATTTACCATTTTTTGATTCTAACTTATCAAAACGAGCTTCGTCTTGTGAATTTTTCTTCACAGATTCAACGCCATTTAAACAAGCTGCTTTAGTTGTATATCCTTCACTAGCTAAGATTTCTTGACCATTACCAGCTTTTAAGCTAAATTGAAATTCTCCGTTTTTTCTTGTTGAAATTACAAATTTTCCCATAATTTAAAATGTTTTTATTGTTTTAACGAATCATAAAGATAAGAAAAATTAACAAATAATTGTAAAAAAATTGTAACTAAAAAAATAATTTTAGAGCAAATTATAAAACCAAAAACAATGAAACTAAAACTCCTTTCTTTGTTTGTTTTTGTGGGAACATTCTCCACAATAGCACAAGAAAATGTAACGTATCAAAAGCCATCAGCAGAAATTTTAGCTTTGGCTGATTATGAAAGAGCACCATCTGTAAGTATGGATACTAAGAAAGAATACATGCTTTTAAGTTATCGAAATACGTACAAAACATTAGACGATTTAAATCAGACAGAAATGAAATTAGGCGGATTACGTATCAATCCAGTTACTAACATTTCGAGTACTGTAACGTATATCAACAATCTTAAGATTAGAAAAATCAAGGACAAAAACGAAATTCAAGTTAGCGGACTACCTGCAAATGCTCGAATTACAAACATTTCTTGGTCACCAAACGAAAAGAAAATTGCTTTTACTAACACCACGAATCAAGGCGTGGAACTTTGGTTTATTGATGTAGCAACGGCTACCGCTAAAAAGCTAACTTCTGATAATTTGAACGCGAATTTAGGAAGTCCGTTCAATTGGATGAAGGACAACGAAACTTTATTGGTGAAAATGTTACCAAAAAACCGTCCAGCTTTAATAGACAGTAATAAAGACATACCAAAAGGACCAACAGTTTCAACTAGTGACGGTTCTAAATCTCAAAATAGAACGTATCAAGATTTATTGAAAAACAAAACAGATGAAGCTAATTTTGATGCATTAGTAACTTCGGAATTATACAAAGTTAGTCTTTCTGGAAATGCAACTTTATTTAAAACTGCTGACATTTATGCAGGAGAAAGTTTCTCTCCAGACGGAAATTATTTAATGTTGACTACCATACAAAAACCCTATTCATACATTGTACCATTAAGCCGTTTTCCACAAAAAACTACGGTTTACGATGATAATGGAAAAGAAGTAAAAGTGGTAAACGAAGTACCTCTAACTGAAATTATGCCGAAAGGTTTTTCATCGGTAAGAAAAGGAAAAAGAAGCATGGGATGGAGAGCTGACAAACCAGCAACTTTATATTTTGTTGAAGCTTTAGATGGTGGAGACCAAGCAGTGAAAGTAGATTTCAGAGATGAAATTTTCTTATGGGAAGCACCATTTACATCAAATCCTACAAGTTTAATCAAAAAACGATAACATTGCGATTGTAGCAGATTCTTGGTATGATACCAGAAATACAAAAGCGTATTTATTCAATCCATCCAATTTAGCTATTTCTCCAAAAATCATTGAAGACAGAAATTCACAAGACATCTACTCTGATCCAGGAAATTTCGAGATGAAAAAGAACGAATTTGGACGTTATGTAATTGCGATAGAAAACAACAAAGGGTATTTAATTGGTGACGGACATACAAAAGAAGGACAATTTCCTTTTATTGACGAGTATGATTTCAATACGTTGAAAAAAACGAGATTGTACACATCGAACATGAAAGACAAAAAAGAAGATTTAATGTCGATTGAAGATTTCAAAAAGGGAGATGTTTTAGTAATGATCCAATCTAAAAACGAATATCCTAATTACTACTTTAGAAACATCAAATCAAAAAACAAATTAACTCCGATTACGACTTTCAAAAACCCATTTGAAAGTATTAAAAACGTTCATAAAGAAGTAATCAAATACAAAAGAAAAGATGGTGTTGAACTTTCTGGTACTTTGTATTTACCTGTTGGTTATGATAAAACTAAAAAAGAGAAATTACCTTTGTTAATTTGGGCTTACCCAGCAGAATACAAAGACAAAAATTCGGCAGGACAAAACGATAAAAATCCGAATGAATTTACATTCCCTAACTATGGTTCGTTTGTATATTGGGTAACCAAAGGTTATGCGGTTTTAGACGATGCGGCTTTCCCAATTATTGGAGAAGGAACAACAGAACCTAACGATACATTTATCCCTCAATTAGTTGCTAATGCTGAAGCTGCTATTGATGCAGTTGACAAATTAGGTTATATCAATCGTAAAAAAGTAGCTATTGGAGGACATTCTTATGGTGCTTTTATGACGGCTAATTTATTAACACATTCTAATTTATTTGCATGTGGAATTGCAAGAAGTGGTGCTTACAACAGAACATTAACACCTTTCGGATTCCAAAGCGAGCAACGTAATTACTGGGATGTTCCTGGAGTTTACAACGGAATGTCGCCATTTATGAATGCGGAAAAAATGAAAACTCCGTTATTATTAGTTCATGGTGAAGCTGATAACAATCCTGGAACTTTCACATTACAATCGGAGCGTTATTTTCAAGCGTTAAAAGGTTTAGGAGGTCCAGCAAGATTAGTGATTTTACCAAAAGAAAGTCACGGTTATGTGGCTAAAGAAAATATCTTACATTTATTGTGGGAACAAGATCAATTCTTAGAAAAATATTTAAAGAATTAGATAAAAATAGAATAAAGAAGATAGACCTTTGAATTGAGAGATTTGAAGGTCTATTTTTTTTTTACATCCCCCTAGCCCCCTTCAAAGGGGGAACTTTTTCTACGAATAACTATTCAGTTCTTTAATTTTCGCAGATAACTCGTTTAAGACATGATGACTATATTGGAGTACTTCATCATTTGAAAACCTTAAAAAAACAACTCCTTGTTGTTCTAATTCTCCTTGTCGTTTTGCGTCCTCCAAAAAAGCATTATCATGAATTGTTCCATCTAATTCAATTGCCAAACCAATTTCATGACAATAAAAATCCACAATATAATTTAGCATTGGAACTTGTCTATGAAATTCTACACCTAAAGATTTACCTTTCACCATTTTCCAAAATACAATTTCTGCTGGTGTGCTATTTTTCCTTAATTCTCTAGCCAACTCTTTTAATTTCGGATTGTATGGGATAATTTTATTTCTCTTAATTTCTTTCATGTCTTATTTGAAATTCCCCCTTTGAAGGGGGTTAGGGGGATGTTACACTTTTTTCAAACAAACCACTTCCCCATTCTCCAAAATTATATCATTTTCGAAAAACAGATTTTGATTACCAAATTTCGCTTCTATCAAGTAATGACTTCCTCTGAAATAAGAATTGACAACTTCCACTTTTATATCGGAATTAATCGAAATTTTTAATTGATGTGGATAAACAAATTTTATTTCTCCGTTGATTTCAATTTCGTTTACATCTCCAAATAATGAAGCTACATATTTGTCTCTTGGATTATCATAAATAAATTTTGGAATACCGCTTTCAATAATTTTTCCGTCTTTAATAATCGCTACCTCATCAGCAAAAGCTAAAACATCAGTACTATCATGAGTAGCAACAATACAAGTAATTTGTTGTTCTTTTAAATAACCAAACAACTTTCTTCTCAAACTATTCTTTCTAAAATTATCTATGTGACTAAAAGGCTCATCCAACAATAAAACTTCTGGTTCAAGAGCCAAAACTCGAGCTAAAGCCACGCGTTGCATTTGTCCACCACTCAAAAATTTAGCTTTCACATTGGCATATTCGGTCATTTCAACAATTTCTAGTAATTCCGAAATACGTGCTTGTTTATCTTCTGGATAAAAATTAGAAAGGTATTTTCCCACATTCTCGGCCACCGTAATAAAAGGCATCAAATCAAAATCTTGCGCTAAATACTTCATGAAAGGCATTCCTGGAATCAAATGATATTTTGGCCCCAACACTTCCATATCATTCCAAAAAATCTGACCTTCATCTAAGTCATACAAACCGTAAATTAATTTTAATAACGTACTTTTCCCACAACCGCTTTCACCAATTAAAGCCAAATTTTTCCCTTTTGATAGCGAAAAACTAATTTGCTTTAACACCAAACTTTCTTGATAAGAAAAACGAATATCTTTAATCTGCAGCATCTTTTTTTTACAAAGTAAATTATAAAAAACAACTCTTTAATTTTTTTAAAAAAATATTTTTTAAAACCTACATTTAATTCTATATTGCGTCACCCAAATTAACCTTAAAATACCAATGAAAAAAACTTACTTTATCATAGCAGCTTTGCTATGCGTTCTATTTATTCCAAAAAATTCTTATTCACAAGTTGGAATTGAAGTCAATTACGGTCTTAATGGCGTTTTTGAACCAAGTATAAACGATTTATCGCATTTTGGCGGTGCCATTACCTATGATTTTGATGAAACATACGGAATGAAAATTGATTTTGCTTCGGATAAATTTAGAACAAAAAATCCTTTATTTACTGAAGAAACCGGAATTAATGTTACTCGAATCTCACTTCAAGGAACAATGAATGTTTCAACCGCATTTACAAGAGCTAGAAGTTATGATTTCTTCAATTTATTAGCTCATGCTGGTGCTGGATATTCTTTAGTAAAATCGAGTTATAACGCTGGAAACGACAATTTAATTAATGTTGTTATGGGATTAACTCCTAGATTTAAAATTACAGATGGACTTTATTTTGCAGTGGACACATCTGTTATTTTTAACATTTCTCAACATTATAATTTTGATGGAAGCTTTGCCTATTCAGACAATGTAAACTCATTCACTGGAATTACTTATAATGTTACAGGTGGAATAATTTATAAATTCAACGAATACTATTAAAATTAGAACTTAACCAACTTTTAATTTTACATCCCAGTTCTTTTAGAATTGGGATTTTTTTATGTCAATTTGTCACCAATTTAAGTTTGGTATTTCTTTTGAAATAAGTAAAAGCATCAAATTGTTTAACTAAAAATTTTAAAATATGGCATCAGGAAAAATTAATGTTTCAGTAGAAAACATCTTTCCCTTAATTAAAAAGTTTTTGTACAGCGACCACGAAATTTTTCTTCGTGAATTAGTATCGAATGCAACAGACGCTACTTTAAAATTAAAACATTTAACCAGCATTGGCGAAGCAAAAGTAGAATATGGCAATCCAATTATCGAAGTAAAAATCGACAAAGAAGCTAAAAAATTACACATCATCGACCAAGGTTTAGGAATGACGGCTGATGAAGTGGAAAAATACATCAATCAAATTGCGTTCTCAGGAGCTGAAGAATTCTTAGAAAAATATAAAGATTCTGCCAAAGATTCAGGTGTAATTGGTCACTTTGGATTAGGATTTTACTCAGCATTCATGGTAGCTGAAAAAGTAGAAATCATCACCAAATCATACAAAGATGAGCCAGCAGCACATTGGACCTGCGATGGAAGTCCAGAATTTACTTTAGTTCCTCATGACAAAACTGAAAGAGGTTCTGAAATTATCATACACATTGCTGAAGATTCATTAGAATTTTTAGAAGAATTCAAAATTCGTGAGTTGTTGACGAAATACAACAAATTCATGCCGATTCCGATTAAATTTGGAACGAAAAAAGAAGCACTTCCAAAACCAGAAGATGCTCCAGAAGATTACAAAACAGAATATGTTGACGTAGATAACATCATCAATAATCCAAATCCGGCTTGGACAAAACAACCAAGTGATTTGTCGGATGAAGATTATAAAAATTTCTATCGCGAATTGTATCCAATGCAATTTGAAGAACCGTTATTCAACATTCACTTAAATGTAGATTATCCGTTCAACTTGACAGGAATTTTATATTTCCCAAAAATGGGCGCTGATTTACAATTGCAAAAAGATAAAATTCAATTGTACCAAAATCAGGTCTATGTAACGGATAACGTAGAAGGAATTGTTCCTGAATTTTTAGGAATGTTAAAAGGTGTGATTGATTCGCCAGATATTCCGTTAAACGTATCACGTTCGTATTTACAAGCCGATGGAAATGTGAAGAAAATTTCGAATTACATCACTCGTAAAGTAGCGGATAAATTAAAATCGTTATTCAACGAAAACCGTGAAGATTTCGAACAAAAATGGAACGATATTAAAATTGTATTGGAATACGGAATGCTTTCGGAACCAAAATTCTATGAAAAAGCTGGTGATTTCGTTTTATATCCAACAACAGAAGACAAATATTATACGTTAGCGGAATTAAAAGAAGCCATTGCACCAAATCAAACCGACAAAAACGGAAAGTTAGTTGTGCTTTATGCTTCAAATAAAGATGCACAACATAGTTATATTGACATTGCTAAAGAAAAAGGCTATCAAGTTTTACTTTTAGATTCGCCAATTGTATCGCATTTAATTCAAAAATTAGAAGCGGATAATGAAAATTTAACTTTTGCTAGAGTTGATGCGGATCATATCGATAAATTAATTCAGAAAGAAGAAGAAACGATTTCTAAATTATCGGATGACGAAAAAGAAAAATTAAAAACGTCAATTGAAACTGTAGTTCCAAAAGAAAACTACACGGTTCAATTGGAAAATTTAGATAGCAATGCATCACCATTCATTATTACCCAACCAGAATTCATGCGTAGAATGAAAGAAATGAGCGCAACTGGCGGTGGTGGCATGTTTGGTATGGGCAACTTCCCAGATATGTATAATTTAGTGGTAAATACAAATTCAGAATTAGCTACTACTATTTTAAATAGTCCAGAAAACGCTCAAAAAGACTTGGTAAAACAAGCTTTAGATTTAGCAAAACTTTCACAAGGATTGCTTAAAGGTGAAGAGTTGACTGCTTTTGTAAAGAGAAGTTTTGAGACGTTGAAATAGCTTTCAGATTTTCAGAAAGTATACTAAAGTTAATTTTATGTCGTTAAAAAGGTATTAAACTCACCAATTATGAAGAAAAAAATTTTAAACATTTTAACTGTTGCTTTAGCAATAGCAACTTTAGGATTTATTGCCGATGGCGATGTTAAAGAACCAAATGTATTAATGCGATTTTTAGAATTTTTTATGATGACAGGAATTGTTTTTACCTTAATTTCTATAATTTATTTTGGTTATGCTTTTACTATGAAGAAAACACTGAAAGCCTAAAAGTAAATTTAAATCTATAACTAATCCTGACAGGTTTTTGAAACCTGTCAGGATTTTTTGTTAACTTTGATTACCAAACTAAGAACTATGAAAAATCTAACATTCGAAATCGAAATAAACGCACCAGCTGATAAAGTTTGGAACGCCATGTGGGAAGAAGAAAACTACAAAAAATGGACATCCGCTTTTTGCGAAGGTTCGTATGCAAAATCTTCATGGAAACAAGGTGAACGTATTCATTTTTTAGATCCAAAAGGAAATGGTATGTATAGCGAAATATCGACTTTAGTTCCGAATGAGAAAATGTTTTTTACTCATATTGGAAACATCAAAAACTTTGAAGAACAACCTTTAGACGAAGACACAAAAGCTTGGACTGGTGCTCAAGAAAATTATGAAATAATTAAAGTTGAAAATCTTTCAAAAGTTGTAGTAACTCTTGATATAGTTGATGAACATGCTAATTATTTTTTAGACTGTTTTCCAAAAGGATTAGCTACAATTAAAGAAATCGCTGAGAAATAATGAAAGTACTTTTACAACTCATTTTTGTTTTGGTTTTAGGAGTTTATGGGTTTTCTCAAGAAAATTCAAAACCAATACCAGCATGTGAATTTTTAACAAAATATCAAAACGTTCGTGATTTTACGATTTCAAAGAATCAGGATGAAATTTATTTTTCAATTCAAAGTCCAATAGAAGACCGTGCGGTTATTGCCGTAACTAAGAAAAAGAAAAACAAATGGCAAGAACCTGAAATGACTTCTTTTTCAGGAAAATTCAGAAACATTGAACCTTTTCTTTCACCTGATGGTTTACGTTTGTACTTCGCTTCAAATCGACCAATTGACGAAACAACTACTAAGGCAAAAGATTACGATATTTGGTTTGTAGAACGAAAAGATCTTAAAAGCGACTGGTCGAAACCAATAAACATTGGCGCTCCAGTAAATTCTACCAATGATGAATTTTATCCTTGCGTCACAACAAATGGAAATTTATATTTTACTTCTGATGCTATAAAAACTCTTGGAAAAGATGATATTTTAGTATCCAAATGGGATGGAAAACAATATACTGAACCCGAAAATTTAGGTACAAATATCAATTCAACTGGCTATGAATTTAACGCATTTGTGAGTCCGAATGAGGAATTCATTATTTATACTTGCTACGGAAAACCTGGTGGTTTAGGTAGTGGCGATTTATACATCAGTTACAAGAATAACAAAGGAAATTGGAACGAACCGAAGAACTTAGGAGAGAAAATCAATTCAAAACAAATGGATTATTGTCCGTTTTACGATGCGAATACACAAACACTGTATTTCACTAGTAAAAGAACATCTGCAATTGAAAAAACATTCACAAATTTACGTGAATTTGAAACCGAAATTTCTAACTATGAAAACGGATTAAGCAGAATTTACAAATATCAAATAAAGTTATAATCATGATACTCTCAATAGAAACTCCCGCTTTATTATTTTCAGCAACGTCGTTAATTCTTTTGGCCTATACGAATCGATTTTTAACGATTGCGCAAATCATTCGCAACCTAAAGAAAAACTACGACGACAATCACAATAAAAGCATTTTATTGGAAATTAAAAACTTAAACTTACGATTAACATTAATTCGTTACATGCAATTGTTTGGCGTAATGTGTTTGTTTTTATCGGTTTTTGCGATGTTATTACTATATGTCAATCAAGGAAATTTTGGCATTTACTTATTTGGAGCTAGTTTACTTTGTTTGTTGATTTCTTTGGGAATCTCATTTTGGGAAATTAGCATTTCAGTAAATGCGTTGAGAGTTCATTTGAAGGATTTATCCGAAGATGCTGAATAATCTATATTAAACCTTTTTTAACATTACTAGTCTAACTAGTAAACTCAAAACAAAGAATATGAAAAATTTAAAACTTTACAGCTTAGGACTTTTAATTATAAGCTTTATCTCTTGTAGTAAAGAAGATTTAGTAGTTGACAGAGAATTAGTTAATGCCTCTGCAGATATAGAATTCACTAATGAAACCGATTTTAATTCTGGAATAGAAGCTGCGAGTGACAATTCCTCATTTTCAAATCGAAATTCTGACATCAATAACACGTTAGCTTCTTGCGCTACTGTTACTGTTGACAATGCTACTCCTGGTGTATTTCCAAAAACTTTTACTATTGATTTTGGAACAGGTTGTATTTCTAACGGAATAACAAGATCTGGAAGTATAACAGTAACTATTACTGATTACATAATGAACTCAGGAAGCATTACAACAATTGTTAGAGGAAACAATTATTACATTAATGGAAGAAAAGTAGAAGGCACTATTGTTTATGAAAATACAACTACTAACGCTGCTACTCCTCAATGGAACAGAACTATAACTAATGGAAAAATAACTAACAATGCTGGTGTTGTTTATAATCATTCAGGAACAAGAACAGTAAAACAAATTGCGGGTGTAAACACTTTAGCTTTGCTTGATAATATTTATGAAGTTACAACAGGAAATCATACGGTTTCAAAAAATAATGGCGCAACATTAACCGTTACCGTTGTACAACCCTTGATAAAAAAATATGCATGTGCTCATGTTTCTCAAGGACAGTTAGATTTACAAGGAAGTGTTTTAGATGGAATTTTAGATTATGGTGACAATACCTGTGATTATTTTGCTACTTATACCCATTCTAACGGTGTTGTTTATGACATTACACTCTTATAAAATATTCATAAAAATCTCGTTTAAAGCAATTTTAAACGAGATTTTTTATTCTACAATCCACAACAAAACTGGTTTTTCAGATTTTTGCAAACGAGTGTCTAACTTTTCCATAAATTCATTAGAAACGGCTGGACAACCCCAACTTAACGGACTATATCGTGGATACACTTCTTTGTTTTTAACTGCGCTCCACGAGTGCAAAACTACTACCCTTTTCTCTGCGTTTTTATTAGAAGCTTCTAATCCGTGTAACCAATATTTCACGTTTATTCCCCAAGAACTATAATCGCGATTTCCGATTTTATATTTTCCTTTCATAGAGCAATGACTATCTACTCTATTATCGAATTTTACTTTTTCCCACTTATCTGGATTTTCTTCAAATTGATCACAACTTCCGTGCGTAGCCAAATTTTTATCTATTACTCTTTTTGTCCCAAAATCATAAATAAAAAAACGATTCTTCCCAGAATGCACACTCAAGTCAACTAAAAAATAATAATCTTCATTATATTGATTCTCCTTACAAAATTCCTTAGCTTCTTTATGAAAAGAGTTATAATCTTTTACCGCTAAAGTTTCAACTTCCGAATTATTACAACACAAAAAACAAACTGCAATTAATAGTAAAAAATGCTTCATAGAAATGGGATTAAAATAATATAACTCCACTTTTGAATTTTTATTTAAAACGATGATGTTAAATTCTTACTAAAGTTCCGAATTCTAAATTCTGAATTCTAAATTCAAATTCCCTATCTTTGCGCCCCTTAAAAATTTAGGATATGTCAAACAACAATATAATTAAAGGTGTTTTTTTAGTAGCTCTTGGAGCAACAAGCTACGGAATGCTAGCTACATTTGTAAAACTGGCTTATAAAGAAGAATTTACTACTGCCGAAGTAACTTCGTCACAATTTATTTTAGGAATTATTGGAATTTTAATTATCAATTTATTCCAAAGAACTAAAAACAAAAACACAGCCGTAAAAGCTTCTTCAAAAAATATTTTTCAGTTAATGTTAGCAGGAACATCTTTAGGAATGACGAGTGTTTTCTACTATTTAGCAGTTAAATATATTCCAGTTTCTATTGGAATTGTTTTATTAATGCAAACGGTTTGGATGGGCGTTTTATTAGAATGGTTTTTAGATAAAAAAGCACCTTCATTTCAAAAAATAATTTCAGTAATCATTGTATTGATTGGAACCGCTTTAGCAATAAATATCTTTAAAGATCCAACAATTGATTGGGCAAACGGATTATTTTGGGGATTATTGGCAGCGGCTTCGTTTACTACTACGATGTTTACAGCAAACAAAGTAGCATTAGGAATTTCATCTGCACAAAGAAGTTTGTATATGTTATTAGGTGGTGCGGTTATCGTATTTGGTTTTAGTTTATATACTCAAGTTACTCCATTTAACTTTGAAATTTTTACTAAATGGGGAATTGTTTTAGCCTTATTTGGAACAATAATTCCACCTATGTTATTAAATGCTGGATTTCCTCATACGGGAATTGGATTAGGTAGTATTGTATCTTCGCTTGAGTTACCAGTTTCGGTTATGATGGCATATTTCTTATTAAACGAACAAGTTTTATTAATTCAATGGATTGGAATTCTGTTAATAATTACTGCAATTGTTATTATGAACATTCAGTTCAAGAAAAAGAAATAATACGAAATAGACTGTTAATAACTTTATTTTCAAGCATCTAAAACAAAATACTTTTTCATTAAATTTAGTTAGATAACCATTACAAGAAATTGTAACTAAAACTATTTAACTATGAGAAAATTATTAGCTGAATTTTTCGGAACCTTTTGGTTGGTATTTGGTGGCTGTGGCGCAGCGGTTTTTGCAGCTGGAGTTCCCGATATCGGAATTGGATTAGTAGGTGTTTCCCTAGCATTTGGACTAACCGTTTTAACAATGGCTTATGCTGTTGGACATATTTCAGGCGGTCATTTTAATCCTGCAGTAACATTAGGATTATGGGCTAGCGGTCGTTTTTCCTCAAAAGAAATTGTGCCTTACATTGTTTCACAAGTAATAGGAGCAACAGTAGCTGCTGGTGCTTTATACTTTATTTTAAACGGTGGTGATGCTTTCTCTTCAGAAGGTGCTGGTGCTTTTGCTACTAATTTCTACGAATCAGAAGTCTATAATGGAAGAGGTTATAGTATGATGGCTGCTTTCTTAACCGAATTTATTCTAACAATGTTTTTCTTAATTATCATATTAGGAGCAACCGATAAATTAGCCAACGGAAAATTTGCTGGAATTGCAATTGGTTTAGCTTTAACATTAATTCACTTAATTAGTATTCCAATTACAAACACATCTGTAAATCCTGCTCGTTCTACTTCACAAGCGTTGTTTGTTCAAGGAGAAGCTTTGAGTCAATTGTGGTTGTTTTGGGTAGCGCCAATTGCTGGAGCTATTGTTGCTGGATATATCTACAAAAATTTATTACAAGACAACAAATAACTTTCCCCATAAAATAGTAAATTAGCGATGTTAATCATCGCTTTTTTTATGCTCGATTTATTCCCAAAAGAAAAGATTATTCTACCACTACCTGATGCGGTTTTCGAATTTTATCCTAATTTCTTCAACAAAGAAGAAGCAGATTTGTTATTTGATAAACTCATGAATGAAACACCTTGGCAACAAGATGACATCACCATTTTTGGAAAAAAAATAGCACAACCACGATTAACCTGTTTGTTTGGAAACGAAGGAAAACCATATTCCTATTCAGGTTTAACCATGCAACCTCATCCTTGGAATCCAACTATGATGTTTATAAAAGAGAAAGTGGACAAAATTTCCAAACAAAATTTTACAACCGTTTTAGCCAATTTATACCGAAACGAAAAAGACAGCAACGGCTGGCATGCCGATAATGAAAAAGAATTAGGCAGAAATGCCATCATTGCATCGGTAAGTTTTGGAGAAGAACGAAAATTTCAATTGAAACATAATACAATTTCGGAAGCAAAAATAAACTTGAATTTAAACCATGGAAGTTTATTATTGATGAAAGAAGGCAGTCAAATTCATTACAAACATCAAATTCCAAAAGCGACACAGCTTAAAAATGCAAGAATAAATTTAACGTTTCGAACAATTTTATAAATATTCTCTAAAAACACCTTGTAACTTTTGTATAATTTTAAAAATTTCAGAAAAAACAATCGGCACATTTTTTGAATTTATTTTTTTACTAATATTGAATTATAAACCAATAAAAAAGTAAGAATTAGTATTCATCTGATGAGAAAGAAGAAAATTTCAGAATTCGACAACGAAACATTAGATAGAGTTGTTGCTATGGCTCAGGAGGAAAAAAAACCTTTTGAAGTTTTAAAAGAGGAGTTTGGAGTGACTGAAAATGAAGTCACCGAATTAATGCGAAAAAGATTATCCAAAGACAATTTTGAACTTTGGAAAAAGAAAGTAACGGCAAGCAAGCCTAAACCAAAACCAATAAAGTACAACGAATTAGAAGATGAAGACTTAGATAGCAAATACTACTTCAAAAATAAATTCGACTAAAAATTTAACTCTTGTTCAGCAAGAGTTTTTTTATTTTATACAGAATTTTGTTTCATGCAAAACAAAACTTTCAAAGAAATACAAATCGATCGTATTATTGAAATGGCTTGGGAAGACAGAACTCCTTTTGAAGCTATTAAGTTTCAGTTTGGAATATCCGAACAAGAAACCATTGAAATCATGCGAAGTGAAATGAAACCCTCAAGTTTTAGAATGTGGCGCGAACGCGTGCAAGGTAGATCAACAAAGCATGCAAAACTTCGAATAAACGGCATTGACCGATTCAAATGCAAACTTCAAAGGCAAATTACCAGAAATAAGATTTCCAAACGTTAATTGTAACAAAAACTTCATTTAATCGACTTATTATCTTATTCAATAATAGATTAAGATGAAAAAAATAATGCTTTCCCTTTCTTTAGTGGGATTTTTATGGAGTTGTAGCCCAACGCAAACAGCTACAAAACAAAATGATGTAGCTGTTACTATTGATTTAATCAATGTAAAAGATGACAAAGTAATGGTAACCGTTACTCCTCCTACTTTTACAACTGAAACTACCACTTTTCACTTTCCTAAAACAGTTCCTGGAACTTATTCTGAAGATGATTACGGTCGTTTTATTGAAAATGTAAAAGCTTTTGACGCTAAGGGAAATACACTTAAAGTTGCTAAAATTGACGAAAACTCATATACTATTTCAAACGCTACGAAACTAGCAAAAATCACTTATTTAGTTAACGATACTTTTGATACCGAAGGTGGTGCGGGTTTTGGAGAAAGCGAAGATGTATTCTCACCAGCAGGAACTAACATCAATGCAGGCGTTAACTTTATGTTGAACACACACGGATTCATTGGATACTTCAAAGGAAAAGAAGAAACACCATACAAGTTAACGGTTACACATCCTGAAACTTTAATGGGAATTTCGGCTATGACAGATGCAGATGCTAGCGTAACTTCAGATGTGTTTTTAATGCCTAAATATGCAAGTTTGGTAGAAATGCCAATCATGTACTCAAAACCTGACTATACTTCATTTATGGTAGATGATATGGAAATTATCATCAGTGTGTATTCTCCAACAGGAAAATATACTGCAGAACAAATTACGCCAAACATGGAAAACATGATGAAAGCGCAAAAACGTTTCTTAGGACCTATCAACTCTACAAAAAAATATGCTATCTTATTGTACTTGTCAGACATGAAAGCAAAAGATGCTAAAGGATTTGGTGCATTAGAACATCCAACATCAACAACTGTTGTTATGCCTGAAATGATGGGATTAGAAATGTTACAAGAACAATTAAAAGATGTAGTTTCTCACGAATTCTTCCATATTGTAACTCCATTAACGATTCATTCAAACGAAATCCAATATTTCGACTTCAACAATCCTCAAATGTCAGAACATTTATGGATGTATGAAGGAGTAACTGAATATTTTGCAAACTT
>NZ_JAKLJH010000061.1 GCF_023151265.1 Flavobacterium sp. | reverse complement strand
AAATTAACACAAGAAAAAAAGTAGTTTTTAATGAAAAATGGAGGTGGTCATTTTGCTCCGAAATTAGGTGGTCATTTTGAATTGGAATCAGGTGGTCACTTTAAATTGGAATTGGGTGGTCAATATCACTGGAATTTGCACTCATATGCCTTATTTTTGGAACTAAAGAAAGAATCGAAAAATGTTGAATATCGTGACAGTTCAGATGATATTCCTTGGATTTATATAAATTGGAAAGGTAAATCTTATTATATTCAAGAAGAAGATGATGGAAATTTTTCTTTTGGATTTTGTAAAGGCAATAATGACCAAATTGGACTTAAAGAAATGCAGCAAAATATTGAGAAAATAATTCTTAAAAATAATTTACAAAAAAGAGAATGAATTCAAGTTTAATAAGTTAATAATACTTTTAAAATCAAGTATTACATGTTTGATATAAAATCAAAGTTTTGATTAGTGCTTGGTCTTTGTACTTTGTTTAAAAGTTAAATTCACGAAGTTAAGAATCGGCAATGTCTCAAAAAAATAAATAGATAATTAGGCATCTTTATTTTGTTTGTATACTTGTCAATTTGGGATAACTTCTTGTCAATTCGGGATTAACTGCTTTGAGAATACTAGCATTCTCAGAGCACTGTTCTATTTTTGAGGAATGGAATGGTATAAGATTTTAGGTTTTGATAATAAAATAAAAGTTTTACATGATAAAAATTGACTTAGATGATACCTATGATGCTGTTTCTGCCAGTGAAGATTTTAAAAGATTTACGTTTATTTCTCCACTAAAAGATAGTACAAACTTAGAGATGCATGTCTTGATAAGTGAACACCCTGATCCTTTTTTACCTAATGTATTTAATTTAGCATTTGGACCTTTAGGAGATGATAATGAAATAAATGACTCAATTGCTGTACCTCATCATAACATAAACAAAGTTTTTTCGACTATACTTCTTTTTGCTATAACATTTTTAGAGGTTAATAAGGAAGAAAACTATTCTATAGGGATAGATGGTTCTGATGAGAGAAGAGCCTATCTTTATCATAGGATGTTTAGGTATAATAGCGACACTCTATCTGATACCATCGTTACAGTTGGTGTTGATTGGTATGTTAAACTACTAAGAAATGGCACAGATATTGAAAGAGATAGTGACGGATTACCACTTTTTAAACCAAGACCTGAACCATTTGATTTAAAAAGAAATCCTAGAGATTTATATAGATATTATATCTTTTCTCTAAATATTTAAAATAAATTAATACCTTTGTACTATGAGACAAACAGTTCAAAATAAGATTACTAATCTTAAAGCATTGGCTAAAGGTAGTGTTTCTAATTCTATTGCTAAGAGTTCTAACAGAATGGTTAATGATAATTTATCTAAGTCTATTCGAACAGAAAGAGATGCAAAAGTTTTTAGAAAAGAGCTTTCTATTGCTATTAAATTAGCGAAAGAATAGAATGTAAAAATTAAGAATATTAATTATATAGTGCTCACTTCATAAGTGGGCATTTTTTATAATATATTATCGATAAAATATACAAAGTGTATTTGATAGCTATAGCTGCTAATAAAATAAGAGAATAATGAAAGATGCTTGGGCATCTTTTTTTATGTTTATAAACTTGTTAAATTGGAATAGCTTCTTGTCAATTCGGGATTAAAGCCTTTTAGCACTACTTCACTTTTTAATACTGTTCTATTTTTGAGGAATGGAATGGTATAAGATTTTAGGTTTTATAGTTGCTTGGGTCGTGGGTCTCTACATAAGAGGTTGGATTTATGAGCAACGGAATGGGTATAAACGGAATGATAGTTGGAAGAATAGGAAGAAATAGAGATGCTTAGGTGTCTTTTTTTGTTTTATATCCTATCAAAATGTTATATATCTTTGATATAACTTAATGGAAGTCTGAAATATACCTTTTAAACAAACAGTTATGCCTAAAGCAAATGCCTTAGATTGGAAAACTTACGAATCTATTACAAAATATATCTACGAAACTTTAGGTAAGCAATCTGGAGTTACGGTAAAAGGTTATGGGAATGACTGTAAAGTAGCTGGGAAATCAGGAGTTAGTCATCAGATAGATGTTATTACATCGCATAGCGAAGGCAGCCATACCTATGAAACAGCCATAGAATGTAAATACTGGAAAAAAAAGGTTAGCAAGGATATTGTTATGAAGCTTGTACAAATACTTGAAGATACCGGAATCAGCAAAGGAATTATTGTTTCAAAAAGCGGTTTCACACGTGATGGTATTCAATATGCAAAGCATAAAAATATAGGGATAGTCCATCTTCGAGAATATGAAGAGAAAGACTTGCAGGGTAACAGTCATCAAATTGATATTGCAACTCTTGATTTGAACATCAAAATACATAGAACGCGACCAGAAATAATAAGTATTGACATAGGTGACAATAGGAAAATTGAAATTAAACACGAATTCGATTATTTCGACTTTACCATTATACTCAAGAACGGAAATCAGGTTGCCTTTTATGATTATGTAAATGATTTTAGAAAACAAATTAATCGTCTAAATGATAAAACTAAGCCGTTAACTGGAAAGTATAAAATTCCAAGTAGCATTTTATTAAATCGAAAAACTGGAGAAAAAGTAGATTTAGACGAAATACTATTTACTGGTCAACTCACTGAAAGCGATGACGATCGTAATTTAAAATATACTATTGTTGACAAAGTGTGGTTATTAATGAAATCTATTTTTGAAGAGCGAACATTTTCTTTTTCGGAAAATGGAATAATTATAGAACATAAGTAAATATTTATACCCGTTTTTTAAGCGATGCTTCTCTGAATTTGATGTGTTAAATTCGGGAATTTACTACTCTATCATTTGCTTTTTTAAAAACAATGTAAGCAATTGAATTTACTGGATTTTACAGTATTGGATTCTGGAATTCGTGGTGTTTGATTCTAGAATGCAATACTATAATTTTTAACTTTTTTCGAATGAGAAGAAAATAGTTTTATCTCACAAATTCATAGGTGTTAAATTCCCGAATTCATGGTGTTGAATTCGGGAATTAGTGTTGTAAGATTCTATTCAATTTATGAGCTTTTAGAAATAGCTTGTATAGATAATTTATTTTTTAATAAAGACATATCCTCACTTACTTTTCTATCCAACACTTTGGCATAATGTTGTGTCGTATGCAAATTTTTGTGTCCTAGCATTTTGCTAACTGTTTCAATAGGCACTCCATTTGTCAATGTTACAGAAGTAGCAAACGTATGTCTGGCCATGTGGAAAGTTATTTCTTTTGGAATATCGCATAAGTCTCCAATTTCCTTTAAATAAGCATTCATTTTTTGGTTAGTGAGTATTGGCAAAATGCTATTCTCATGTAAGCATTTAGGATGATTGCTATATTTTTCAATAATTTCTTCAGCTATTGGTAAAATTGGAATTTTAGATTTTGTTTCTGTTTTTTGACGGTTTTTGAAAATCCATTTTTCGCCATCAATGCCGATTCCAATATGATCTTTTTTCAATCCTTTGACATCAATGTAGGCTAAACCGGTGTAGCATGAAAAAATGAAAATATCTCTAACTAGTTGTAGTCTTTCTGATGAAATTTTCTTGTTGTAGATTTTCAACAATTCCTCTTCAGTCAAAAAGTCTCTTTCAACTTCTTTCATTTTACCTTCATATCGAGTAGTAGGGTCTTTGTCTAACCAGTCATTATCTAGGCATATCTTAATGATTTTTCTAAAATTTCTAACATATTTGACAGCTGTATTGTTGTTGCATTTTTTTACACTTCTTAAATAAAATTCAAACTCGGTTACAAAGGCATAGTCGATTTTATTGATGCTGATATCATTCACGTTGTATTTCCAAAGAATGAATTCCTGAAGGTGTTTTAATGAGATTTTAAATCGCTCCAAAGTTCCATAAGCGTAACCATTTCCAATGAGGTCTTTAATTTTATCATTATGGGTTTGATAAATTGGAATGATCATTCGCTCACGTTCATGTGTTCCGGTCAGTCTTGATTTAAAATTTTCTATTGATAGTTCTTCATTCTTGTGAAGTAATTCCATTTGAATATCAAAAACCTTTGATTTGATTAAATCTAGGTAGTTATTTAATGACCTAGCTTCATCTGAGTTGCCTTTCATTTTTGATTGTTCCGATGACCATTTTGATTTTTCAATGAATTTCTTGGTACTGAATTCAAAACGCTCTCCGTTTACAGTCAACCTGAAATAAATTGGCAATTGACCGTTTTTGTTAGCTTTGGAAGTTTTTGCATAAGCATGCACAGTGATTTTTGCTTTCATGGTGGTGACCTTTTAATTACTATTCAATTTAATTTTTAAAGTTTTAGCAAACAAGATGTACACTTTTTGAACCAGTATTAAACTGGTTGTTAGTACAGTGTTTACAGTGCTTGAGAGAATTTAGCGAGACCCAAAATTGTAAAAATTTTTAGGGTCTCGATTTTGTCCCTTTCGCATTAAGATTGAATGAATAATTTGGTATATGACCCAAAGCAAAAAGCCGATAAATCTTAAGATTTATCGGCTTTTGTGACCATTTGTTTTTAAATGTGTGGGCGATGAGGGGTTCGAACCCCCGACCCCCTCGGTGTAAACGAGGTGCTCTGAACCAGCTGAGCTAATCGCCCCAATAAGATGCTTTACTATTACCGTATTGCGAGTGCAAATATACACTGAATATTTATAAATGCAAGTGTTTTTGAAAAAAAATTACACAATTTCTGCCACCACAAAAGTACTTCCGCCTATGTAAATAAAATCAGAATCATTTGCCGAATTTGATGCTGATTCATAAGCTTCTGATACCGAATTAAATACTTTACCAAACAAACCAAAATCACTAGCTCTTTGTTTTAAAATTTCAGCATCTAATCCGCGAGGCACATTTGGTTTACAAAAATAATATTTGGCGTTTTTCTGAAATAAAGGTAAAATCGAGTCTAAATCTTTATCATTTACAACACCTAAAACCACATGAAGCGTTTCAAATTGATGTTTTTGAATTTGGTTTAATACAATTTTTAATCCATGACTGTTGTGAGCGGTATCGCAAACTGTAAAAGGCTTTTGTTTTAAGATTTGCCATCTACCGAGTAATCCTGTGTTTTGAATTACATTTTTCAAGCCTAACTTAATATGTTTCTCTTCGATATCAAATTGTGATTGCAATAATTCAATAGCTTGAAGCACTGTTTTCTTGTTATGAACTTGATAATCGCCTAACAAAGCACATTCGTAAATAACTTCTGGATTCTCTTGAGCAAAATATATCGGTGCACTTTCTAATTTCGCTTTAGCAATAAAAACTGGTTTTGTTTCTTCCGAATATTCGCCAACTACAACAGGCACATTTGATTTGATAATTCCTGCTTTTTCTGTAGCAATTTTTGGTAACGTTTCTCCTAAAAACTGAGTATGATCAAAACCTATGTTAGTAATTACTGAAACCAAAGGTGTAATTACATTGGTAGAATCCAATCTTCCTCCCATCCCAACTTCAATCACTGCTACATCAACTCGTTCCTTCGCAAAATAATCAAAGGCTAAACCTACAGTCATTTCAAAAAAACTCAACTGATTAGCCTCAAAAAACAATTTATTTACCGAAATAAAATCAACCACAAAATTTTCAGAAATCATTTCACCATTGATGCGGATTCGTTCGCGAAAATCTTTTAAATGTGGAGAAGTGTACAAACCCACTTTATATCCAGCTTCTTGAAGAATCGAAGCAATCATAGACGATGTAGAACCTTTTCCATTGGTTCCTGCCACGTGAATGGATTTAAATTTAGTTTCTGGATGCTTTAAATGTTCTACCAATAAATACGTATTGGTCAAATCCTTTTTATAAGCCGAAGCGCCTTGCATTTGAAACATAGGCAACTGAGCAAACATCCAATCTGTAGTTTCTTTGTAAGTCATTTTAATATTTAAAACGAAGATTTGGGCTTTCTTGCCATCCATATTCCCGCTATCCATTACAATCAATGCTAGCGCATTGGATTTTCATTACTATCGGGGTTAGAGAGCCAACTATTAGTATTCTTGGTTATTCTCCTACTTGAAAATTCACTACCACAAAACCAATTTGAGTTTCGGGCGCATTAGCATCGGGTTGCCATTTGAAAGTTTTAGCCGTTTCTAATGCTGGATTTACTAAACAAGGATTGGTATTAGTTGTCCCTTGAGAACGTTCTGCTTTTATAACATTTCCTTGACGATTTACCCAAATCTTAACCACAACCTTTCCAGATTCGTTACAATCTTGCACCCTTTTACTGTTTCCAGATAATTTTCTTCCGGCTAATCCCCAACCAGTTCCTTTTCCAGTTCCTATTCCGTCGCCTGAGCCACTTCCATAAAAACTATTAGCATATAAGCTTCCATTTGGATTGCCTTTATCACCCCCAGAATCATCATCTCCATGACCTGATTGTGAGGTTCCATCTTGTTTTGGTCCTTTCAAAATGCTATTTAGCGCGCTATTACTTGGCTTTACAGGTTTAGTTTCTGTAGGTTTTACCACAGGCTTATTTTCAGAAGGCTTAACAACTGGCTTTTTAACTTCTTTTTTTGGTAATGTTATTGGTGCTTCTTCATCTTGCGTTAACACATCGTCTTCTTCTGCCGGAACAGGTTCAGATTGTGCTTGATCAGGTGACATTTGCACTGGTTCTGTTGGTTGAATCTCACCACTACCTGTATCGCTAGTTCCAAAGTTAACAGCAATTCCGTTTTCTGGTGGCGGATCCATGTAGGTTAATCCGAAAATAGTAAACAACAGAAAAAGTATCACAAAAATAACTGACGTTATTGTGAAAGATTTTTTCTCTTCTGGTGTTTCTAAAAATTTCATTTCTGATTATTTTGGATTAACAGCTACCACCATTTTAATTTGATTACGATAAGCAATATCCATCACTTTAACAACTTTTTCATGCGGAACTGATTTTTCTGCACGCAAAATAATGGCTTTATTTTCAGCATTTGCAAGCAAAGCGATTAACTGGTTTTCCAAATCGGCTTCGTTTACTTTTTCTTTATCAATAAAAAAATTCAAATCCTCATCAATACTAACTGCAGTACTTTTATTACTATCTGTTTTCCCTTTAGCTTTTGGCAATACTAAATCTAACGCATTAGTAGTTACCATTGTTGAAGTAAGCATAAAAAAGATAAGTAACAAGAAAACTATGTCAGTCATTGACGACATATTGAATTCTGTTGATACTTTATTTTTATTTTTTCCTATCCTCATTATACAGGCTCATTTAATAAATCTAAGAAATCTACTGCATTAGCTTCCATTTGGTTAACTACTTTATTGGTTTTTACAACTAAATGGTTATAACCAACATAAGCAATAATACCAACAACCAATCCAACTACTGTAGTGGTCATCGCGGTATAAATTCCTTCAGCTAAAACACCAACTTCAATTTGACCTCCTCCACTTGCCATTTCATGAAAAGCAAGAATCATACCAACAACAGTTCCAAGAAAACCAACCATTGGTCCCGCTCCTGAAATAGTTGCCAACATACTCGTGTTTTTCTCCAATTTATACAACTCTAAATTACCTGCGTTTTCAATTGCTGTATTAATATCTTCCAAAGGTTTTCCAATACGAGAAATTCCTTTTTCAATTAATCGAGCTACAGGCGAATTAGTTTGCGCACATAACATTTTTGCAGCATCTAGTTTACCTGACATAATATTCATTTTAATATTATTCATAAAACTAGCATCTATTTTTGAAGCTTTATTAATTGCCATCAAACGTTCAAAATACAAAAACAATGCAAAGAAAAGTTGAAGAAATAGAACAATCATGATAATTTGACCACCAATGCCTCCACTGGTAAGTAAACTCCATATTGATAATGTTTTTTCTGTTACTTGTTCGTCTGCTATTACTTGGCTAGCTACTGCTAAACTATCGGCTTGAAGAAATAAACTCATACTTATATCTAATTTGTAATTAAAACGTAGATTAAAATTAATTATTGTTATCTAATATAATGTTCTATAAATAAGAAAGCCATTGCTCCTGTTATAAATCCAGCGAAAGCTAACCAAGTTATTTTTTTTAAATACCAAATAAAATCGATTTTTTCCATTCCCATTGCAGCAACACCTGCAGCAGAACCAATAATCAACATACTTCCTCCTGTTCCAGCAGAATATGCTATGAAATGCCAAATTGAATGATCAATTTCATAAGTATACATTCCCATTGAAGCTGCAACTAGTGGTACATTGTCAATTACAGCTGACAAAATTCCTAATAGAATTACCACAACATCCATACTTGGTATTGCATTTGAAATACTTTCAGCAGCAAAACGTAAAGTTCCAACCTCTTGCCCATTTATAGAACCAAAAACTAAACTTTCTAAAGCGGCTACTGCCATTAAGATTCCTAAGAAAAATAAAATACTCGATATTTCAATTCTTGATAAAGCTTTATTTGCAGAATATAAATGCTTTCTGCTTTTATCAAAATTATCTTCTGGATGAATATATTCAGATACCATCCACACAACAGCTAAACTCAACATCATACCTACATAAGGAGGCAAGTGAGTTAAAGTTTTAAAAATTGGCACAAAAACAATTGCTCCTAATCCTAACCAAAGCATCGTTTTACTACTTAGTAAACGCTCACGATCTTCATGACTTTTTTCATCAACTTCAATTTCTCCTTTAAAAACTTTCATTCTTGAAGCTAAAGCGAATGGTACAATAAAACATAAAATTGCTGGAACAATAATATATTCCGACAAACCTCCAGCAGTTACTTTTTTAGCAATCCACAACATTGTAGTTGTAACATCTCCAATTGGAGACCAAGCTCCTCCTGCATTTGCCGCAATAACAATTAAAGAAGCATACCAAATACGCTCTTCTCTATTTTGGACTAATTTTCTCAATAAAGATATCAATACAATTGTAGCTGTAAGGTTATCAATAACAGCAGATAATATGAACCCTACAATTCCAGTAATCCATAAAAGTCTGATTTTACTTTTGGTTTTCACCATATCTTTCAATACGTCAAAACCTCTATGTAAATCGATTAACTCAACAATAGTCATAGCTCCAATTAAGAAAATCAAAATTTCGGCTACTTTACCAACATGATGTAAAAGTAAACCTTCAAAACCATGCTCTTGTTGATGAATATCAGTGGAATTAATATTAAAAACTGTCCCATAACCATCAATTACAGAAAACCAACCTTTGTGAAAACCAATAGCTAATAAAGCCCACATTAGAGAGGCCATTAATAGTGCTGGAACGGTTTTATCTAATTTTAAAGGATGCTCAAGTGTTATTGACAAATATCCAATAACGAATAGAAGTATTAATATTGCTTCCATGATTTATTTATTTTTATACAAGTTGTTTCAAAGCAATTTCAAAAGCAGTTGCACTAATATTCTTTTTATCTGAATTTATAGCATGTGCATTTTGAATTGCATTTTTGATTCTGTTTGAAGTATCAGAGAAAATAGCTTCATCTGTCATTTGTACTTTTTTCTCCATGAAATAAGCAAAAACTCTTGCCATTCCGCAATTTGCAATGAAGTCAGGAATTAAACTTACTTTTTTATCCGTTTCTTCCATAATTGGACCAAAGAAAATTTCTTTATCAGCAAACGGAACATTTGCACCACTTGAAATTACTTCCAATCCAGAAGCAATCATACTGTCTACTTGTTCTTTAGTAACCAATCTTGAAGCTGCACAAGGAGCAAAAACTTGAGCACCCATTGACCAAATCTTTTCATTGATTTCAGCAAACGGAATCATGTTATCTGCTACTAATTTATTCCCATCTTTATTCAAGAATAATGTTGTAATTTCTTCGAATGAAAATCCGTTTTCGTTGATAACACCACCATCTCTGTCGATGATTCCAACCACTTTAGCTCCCATTTGTGCTAAATAAAAAGCAGCTGCCGAACCTACGTTTCCAAAACCTTGAACGATAGCTTTCTTTCCTTTAACATCACCACCATAAATAGTATAATAATGACGAACTGCTTCTGCCACTCCGTAACCAGTAATCATATCAGCTACTGTATATTTTCTATTTACATCTGGAGAGAAATTTGGATTTTCAATCACTTTAATTACACCTTGACGTAATTGACCAATTCTATTGATTTTATCAGCTTCTGTTGGTTTAAAGTGACCATTAAAAACACCTTCTTGTGGATGCCAAACACCACAGTCTTCTGTCATTGGGATAACTTCGTGAATTTCATCTACATTTAAATCACCACCAGTTCCGTAGTAATTTTTTAATAACGGAGAAACCGCTTTATACCATCTTTCTAAAACACCTTTTTTTCTTGGATCGTTTGGGTCAAAATTAATTCCTGATTTAGCACCACCAATAGCTGGTCCTGAAACTGAAAACTTAACTTCCATTGTTTTAGCTAACGAAAGTACTTCGTTCATATCTAATCCCTTACGCATACGAGTTCCACCACCTGCAGCTCCACCTCTTAATGAGTTGATTACTGTCCATCCTTCTGCATCTGTTTCAGGGTCTTTCCAATTAAATACTATTTCTGGTTCTTTGTTTTCAAATTTCTTTAATAAATCTTTCATTGTGTTGGTTAAATTTTATTCGTTTTACAAATATACATAATCTGTTTAAGGACTAAAGCCTAAACTCTAATTTTTAGTTTTTTATAACATTCAATTAAATACAACTCCTGTCGAATGATTTTTACTAGCTCCTGTTACTGAGGACAATACATTAATTTCATCTCGTAATCGTAAAACTCCTAAAAATCCAAAAATTAACGCTTCTTTAAATTGAATGGTTTTATCATCGGGAATTAAAACCTCCGTTGTAGGTAAATAATTACGCAATCTCTCAATTAAAAATCGATTATAAGCGCCTCCTCCTGTTATAAATAATTTTGTATTTGGTTTTGAACAAATGTTTGCAATTTGAATAGCAATATGTTCTACAAAAGTGCGAAGTTTATCTTTTACATCAATTGAAAACGAGTTTATTAAAGGAAAAATTTTCGCGTTTACAAATTCCATTCCCAATGATTTTGGATAAGGCAAAGCATAGAATTCCAAATCATTCAATTGTTGCAATAAATCTTGATTGATATTTCCAGATTTTGCAAAATCCCCGGCATCATCATAAGGAAAGCCTAATTCATTCGCATAGAAATTTAAAACGGTATTCACAGGCGAAATATCAAAAGCAATTCGGTTACCATTTTCATTAAAAGACACATTCGAAAATCCTCCTAAATTCAAACAATAATCATATTCCGAAAAAAGTAATTCATCACCAATTGGAACCAATGGCGCGCCTTGACCACCTAGTTGTACATCTTGAACCCTAAAATCACAAACAATTGTTTGATTAACTAAATCTCGAATTATAGGAAGATTACCAATTTGAAGTGTAAATCCGTTTTGAGGTTGATGCAAGATTGTGTGACCATGACTACAAACGGCATCGATTTCAGTTAGCAGATTTTTAGAAATAAATTCAAAAATTATCGAAGCTAAAAGTTGGGTATAAGCGACATTCAATCCTTCTAATTCTGATGAACTAAAATGAATCGCATTTTTCAATTTAATAAGCCATTCTTCCGAGTACGAAACAGTTTCGGATTGAAAAATTTCAAACGTCCAACGACCTTAATTTTTGAATTTTATATAGGCCAAATCGACTCCATCTAACGATGTGCCCGACATAACTCCGATAACGTTGTAGTTTTCTTTAAACATGGGTTAAAATTACAAATTGTTATTGAAAATTTGGTAATTAATCTTTACATTTGGTTCCTGAAATTACAAAATAAACAAACATTACATCTAAATAATATGGATTTTAAATTAACCGAAGAGCATTTAATGATTCAGCAAGCTGCTAGAGATTTTGCTCAAACAGAATTATTACCTGGAGTTATTGAAAGAGACGAACATTCAAAATTTCCAACAGAACAAGTGAAAATGATGGGAGAACTTGGGTTCTTAGGAATGATGGTTGATCCAAAATACGGAGGAGCTGGTTTAGACAGTTTGTCTTATGTTTTAGCTATGGAAGAAATTGCAAAAGTAGATGCTTCTGCAGCGGTAATCATGTCGGTAAACAACTCACTAGTTTGTGCTGGTTTAGAAAAATACGGTTCAGAAGAGCAAAAAATAAAATATTTAACTCCGTTAGCAAAAGGAGAAGTAATTGGAGCTTTCTGTTTATCAGAACCAGAAGCAGGTTCAGATGCAACATCGCAAAGAACTACAGCTATTGACATGGGAGACCATTATTTAGTAAACGGAACTAAAAACTGGATTACAAATGGTGGAACAGCTTCTACTTATTTAGTAATTGCACAAACCGATGCTTCAAAAGGACACAAAGGAATCAACGTTCTTATCGTTGAAAAAGGAATGCCAGGTTTTGAAGTAGGTCCAAAAGAAAAGAAAATGGGAATCCGCGGATCAGACACACATACTTTATTATTTAATGATGTAAAAGTTCCAAAAGAAAATAGAATTGGTGCTGACGGATTTGGATTTGCTTTCGCGATGTCAACTTTAAACGGAGGACGTATCGGAATTGCATCTCAAGCCTTAGGAATTGCACAAGGAGCATACGAATTAGCATTGAAATATTCACAAGAGCGTGTAGCTTTTGGAAAACCAATTTTCAATCACCAAGCTATTGCTTTCAAATTAGCGGATATGCATGTTAAAATTACATGCGCAAGATTGCTAATTCACAAAGCAGCATCTGAAAAAGACAATGGTGAAGATATTGCACATTCAGGTGCTATGGCAAAATTATACGCTTCAGAAATCGCTTTAGAAGTAGCAAACGATGCTGTACAAATTCACGGAGGTAATGGTTACGTAAGCGAATACCACGTAGAAAGAATGATGCGTGATTCTAAAATCACTCAGATTTACGAAGGAACTTCAGAAATTCAAAGAATTGTTATTTCAAGAGGTTTAGTAAAATAATCAAAATAAAATAATTTACTAAAGGAGTTCAGCAATCAAGTTGAACTCTTTTTTTTTATTACCTTTAAAATAAAAATGCTATTTGAAAATTGGAAAGAAAATCTAGAACCATTAATTGACAAATATAAAGGAAGAAAGCATCCTCTAAACTATAACAATACCTATCAATTACTGACAATGGTAATTTTATCTGCTCAAGATTCGGATGCAAATATTAACAATATTACTATTCCTTTCTTTGAAAAACATCCTAATCTGGAAAGTATTTCAAATTCAAGTATTGAAGAAATCACCCCATATTTTACAAAAGTCAAAAATTATCCCACAAAGACAAATTGGATAATTGAATTAGCACAATTATTAAAAACTGACAACAATATTCCAACAAACTTAACAGATTTAGTCGCTTTAAAAGGTATTGGAAGAAAATCCGCGAATGTAATATTAAGAGAAACCAATCAAAAAGCTGAAGGCATAATAGTTGATTTACATGTTATTAGGGTCGTACCAAGAATTGGTTTAACACCAAAATATGAAGATGGAAATAAAATCGAAAAACTATTAATGCAACAACTCCCTTATGAAATTTGGAACGAAATAGGAATGGCTTTCTCTTTTTTAGGTAGAGAAATTTGCCGACCAACCAATCCAAAATGTGATGATTGCCCGATAAATATACATTGTAACTATTTTAAAAACTTAAACCAATAAAAAAAACCAACCTATTGAGTTCGTTGTTTCAAAAATGATACATAACAAAAAAGCCTGTCTAAATATAGACAGGCTTTTCAAAAGAAAGGCGGCGACATACTCTCCCACATAACTGCAGTACCATCTGCGCAGTCGGGCTTAACTTCTCTGTTCGGAATGGGAAGAGGTGAGCCCCGACGCAATAACCACCTTAAGAGGTTAAATTGCTTTG
>NZ_JAKLJH010000060.1 GCF_023151265.1 Flavobacterium sp. | reverse complement strand
TCATAGGTCGAACGATTTCTCCCTTTGAAAAAATATGTTATGAAGATAAAAATCTAAGAATTCAAACTAGCTTTGTGGGTGTAATGGCACCTCCAAAAATATTGGTTTACAAAAAAGGGTTATTTTTCGAAAAAGAAGTAGAAAATATCAATTTTCCCGAAGAAATTGACTCATTAAAAGTTGATTATAAGAAAGATTCTATTTACATCCATTACTGGGAAACAAACTATGATAATCAAGTTGTTAAATCTGAAATAAAAATTCGACAATAATTCAATGGTTAGCAAGAAATTGTATGTAAACAATTCTTAAAAAAGCCCAAAACACTCGTTTCAAAGAAAATAAACGATAATTAGTCGATTTTTTTTGAATTTTCGGAGTGCTTTAGTATCTTCACACAATATTAGTAACCTTAAGCATTTATACAATGTCAGAAGCAACACATGATAACCTGCACAACGCAGATGGACAAGACCAAATGGAACAATTAGATGGCGTTACCATTATTAGTCAATCGGTATTAGAGGAAATAGACAATTCTAATGCAGAAGAAAGCGAAGATGATTCGATAAAAGAAAAGCACGAAATTCCGGTTTTGGATTACGATGCAATGTCGATGGAAGCCTTAACCGAGGAACTTGAAAAATTAGTCAATAACGAAAAAGTAATGGCGATTAAAGACCATGTAGAAGGCATTAGAAAAGCTTTTTCGGACAAATACCACCATTTTATAGACGAGAAAAAAGAAGATTTCTTAGCTCAAAACAACGGAGAAGGTTTAGATTTTGAGTATCACTTCCCTTTAAAAAATAAGTTTGATGGCATTTACAACGCTTACAAAGCAAGTAAAGCGAAACACTTCAAACAATTACAAAACAATTTAGAACAGAATTTTGCGGTTCGTGAAAACTTAATCGACGAGTTGAAAAACTTAATCGATTCAGGTGATACGAGCATTAGCGATATGTTCAAAAAAGTAAACGAAATTCGTGAGCGTTGGAAAAATGCAGGTGCGATTCCAAGAGATAAATACAACATCTTGTGGAACAACTATCATTTTCACATGGAGCGTTTTTACGACATCATGCACTTAGACAAAGAAGCGCGCGATTTAGATTTGAAACACAATTTAGAGCAAAAACAATTAATTATTGCTAAAGCTAAAGAATTGTTGAACGAAGCTGACGTAATGAAAGCCTTCCGTGAATTGCAATTGTTACACCGCGTTTGGAAAGAAGAAATTGGTCCAGTAGATCGCGAACATAGAGAAGCGATTTGGAACGAATTCAGCGAAATTACCAAACAAATGCACGATAAACGTGAAGCTTTATATGCAGAAGCGAGAGGAAAAGAAACTGAAAACTTAGCGATTAAAAACGAAATCATTTCGCAAATCATCGCTTTAGGAACCGAGAAAATCGATTCGCACAGTGGATGGCAAGCGCAAATTCAGAAAATGGAAGCGTTGCGTGATGCGTTCTTTAAAGCAGGAAAAGTGCCAGCGGAAGTAACTGAGGAAACTTGGGCTAACTTTAAAAATGCGGTTCGTTCTTTTAATGCGAACAAAAACGTTTTTTATAAAGACATCAAGCACGAGCAACACGAGAATTTAACTAAGAAATTAGAATTAGTTGAAAAAGCAAAATCGTTAAAAGAAAGTACTGATTTCGCTGCGACTACTCCAATTATGAAGAAAATTCAGGACGATTGGAAGAAAATTGGACATGTGCCTCGTAAATATTCGGATAGCATTTGGAAAGACTTTAAAGATGCGTGTAATGCGTATTTTGACAGAATGCACGAAGCTAAAAATGCCGAAACTGGCGAAGAAGTAGAAGCATTTGAAAAGAAAAAAGCATTTTTAGAAGAGTTAAAATCATTCACTTTAACTGGCGAGCATAAAGCCGATTTAGATGCGATTAAAGCACACATTGCGACTTGGAAAACTTTTGGAAAAGTGCCTTTTAACAGAAGACATATTGAAGGAAAATTCAATAAGATTTTAGATGCTTTGTTTGAAAAACTAAGCATGTCTAAAAAAGACACCGAAATGATGCGTTTTAGCAACCGTTTAGAGCAATTATCGGAAGGTGACGACCGCAGAGCTTTAGAACAAGAGCAATTCTTCATCAGAAAGAAAATCGACGAAGTACAAAGCGAAATTTTCCAATTAGAAAATAACATTCAGTTTATTAGCAGTAGTTCGAAAGGTGAAAATCCTTTTATTAAAGAAGTTCAGAAAAACATTGAACGCCACAAAGACGACTTGAAATTGTGGAAAGAAAAACTACAGCAAATTAAAAATATGTAAGATAGAATCCCGAGTGAGAGCTTGGGATTTTTTTTGTTCTTTTTTTAAAATGTACAGAAAATCTGTAATTGAGTTTGTGGGAATTTGGGTATATTTGTGGAAGTATGGTAATTATAGAATTCAACTGTATCTAATCAAACAATATTAAATATGACTATTCAAGAGTTTATTTCCCAATATAAAAATCATCCTATACTATTTGTAGGTACTGGAATTAGCCTAAGATATCTAAAAAACTCATTCACATGGGATGATTTATTAAGTAAAATAGCCTTTGAACTTACAGGAAATCCAGAATACTATTATGATGTTAAGGCTCAATGTCATGAGGAAGGAAAGTTTGATTATTTAAAAATAGCATCAATAATAGAAACTAAATTTAATTCTGTTTTGCAAGCGGATAGAGATGGAAAATTTAAACATATAAATGACATTTTTTATGAAAATATGGCTAGAAACATTAACCTTAGCCGCTTCAAAATCTATATTGCTGAACTTTTTTCAAATATGGATTTTAAAGATGAAATGTCCTTAGAATTAAAAGATTTAAAAAAAATTAGAAAAAATATAGGTAGTGTTATTACTACAAATTATGATGGTCTGATTGAAAATATTTTTGAGTTTAATAAACTTATTGGAAATAATATTTTATTGAGCAATCCTTATGGTTCAGTTTACAAAATACATGGATGTTATGAACATCCTGAAAAAATTATTATTACTGAAAATGACTACATATCTTTTGATAATAAATATGAATTGATTAGAGCTCAACTTTTATCACTTTTTATTCATAACCCAATTATTTTCTTAGGGTATGGTGTAGGTGATGAAAATGTTAAAAAAATTCTGAAAACAATTTTTTCTTATGTCGAACCAAATTCAGAACTAGCAACAAAAATAAAAAACAATTTCCTTCTAGTTGAGTACGGAAAAGATTTGGATAATCAAATAATTAGTGAACATGATATTGTTTTAGATGGTGGCTTAACAATTAGAATTAACAAATTAAAAACTGATAATTTTTCAGCAATTTATAATTCAATATCTGATTTACACTTACCAGTAACAGCATTAGATATTAGAAAAGTTCAAAATATTGTAAAAGAAATTTACGCTGGTGGGGATATTAAAGTTAGCATCACTGAAGATTTAGATACATTAAAAAATGGAGATAAGATTTTAGCAATTGGCTCAACTAAGACTATAAATTATCATTATGAGACAGCTCCTGAATTAATGGCTAATTATTTCAATATTATTGACGAATCAAATTCTCAAATATTAAAATTAATTGATAAATACAAAATTCAAAGCACTCAGTATTTTCCAATACATGGTTTTGAAACCATTAATCCTGATATTGAATCAATAACTAAATTAAAACAACAACAAATTGATAAAGTAAATTATTGTATCCAGCATTTACCAGGCAATTGCCAAGTTCAACATTCATCTATTGAAAACATAATTGAAGATGAAAACGTTACTCCTTCTAGTAAATTAAATTGTATCGTTTGGAATACTCATAATAATTTCTTACAACTTGAAGAAGTAGAAAAATATTTACGACAAAATACTTCAACAACTTCAACTGATTATAAGAAATTACTTTGTGTTTTCGATTTAAAAAAATATTCCAATTAAAAAACAAACACCAGCTATAGCGCAATCGTCTAGCTCGTAAACACAAAAAAAGTATTAGATAAAATCCCATAGGGATGACATTAAAGAAATGCTTAGCAGCATGACAAAATGGGTGTGATATGCGTTATGTGATGCTTCGTCACCTCAGCATGACAAACTGTACGTTAAAAACTTTGCGTGCTTTGCGAAACAACTTAGCTCCCGAAGCTTCGGGATTTGCGTTAAAAAAAAGAGATACTGAAACGAGTTAAGCATGACTAACTGAACACTGAGACTGACCACTGAACACTACAACTTCTTCGCTTCTTCCCAAAAAACATCCATTTCCGCCAAAGTCATATCCATTAAAGGTTTGCCTAATTCGGTGGCTTTGCTTTCTAAATATTGGAAACGTTTGATGAATTTTTTGTTGGTGCGTTCTAAAGCGTCTTCTGGGTTTACTTTTAAGAATCGGGCGTAATTTATCATGGAGAATAAAACATCGCCAAATTCGGCTTCTATTTTATCTTGATTGCCGGCTTTTACCTCAACTTGAAGTTCGTTTAGTTCTTCTTGTACTTTGTCCCACACTTGGTGCGGTTCTTCCCAATCAAATCCAACACCTTTTACTTTATCTTGAATACGGCTTGCTTTTACTAACGCCGGTAAACTTTTTGGCACACCTTCTAAAACCGATTTTTTGCCTTCTTTCAGTTTTAGTTTTTCCCAATTTTGTTTTACTTCTTCTTCGTCAGCCACCACAACATCACCATAAATATGCGGATGACGATCGATTAATTTATCACAAATGGAATTCGCTACATCGCCAATATCAAACGCATTGGTTTCGCTACCAATTTTCGCATAAAACACAATGTGCAACAACACGTCGCCCAACTCTTTCTTGATTTCTTCCAAATCGTTATCCAAAATAGCATCGCCTAATTCATAGGTTTCTTCAATCGTTAAATGACGTAGACTTTCTAACGTTTGCTTTTTATCCCACGGACATTTTTCGCGCAAATCGTCCATGATGTCTAAAAGTCGGTTGAAAGCTTGTAGTTGTTGTTGGCGTGTGTTCATTATTAGTGATGTTTATTTAACGTTGAGACAAGTCAATGACTTGTCTGTACTTATTTGCGTTTTAATCTTGGCTGTTGAGACAAGCCATTGGCTTGCCTGCACTATATTAATGGAAATAATATCGTAAAAATAAAAAATCCCACGTGGAAAACGCAGGATTTTAAAGTATAATTTTTCCAATGCTTATTCAGCAGCTGGAGTTTCTTCTTCTTGTTTGATTTCTTTAGATAACGCTTCTAACGAAACGAAACCTTTAGGTTGTAACAAATTGTACCAGTTTAAGATTTTTTTGATGTCAGAAGTATATACTCTGTCTTCGTCAAATTCTGGTAAAATTTCTCTGAAGTAGGCTTTTAATTTCGCATCATCTTCTTTGTGAGACATTGCCATACCATCGTTTTCTTTAGTAGCGATAGCTTTGAAAACTTCTGCTAAACGCACTTCTTCTGAATACGTATATACTGCAATTTCTGATAACAAACTTACGTTAGCTCTCATTCCAACAGTTATCTTTTTTCCGTCTAATAAAGATTCGGCAACAAATCCTGTACGTGTTTGAATTTTTAATTCATATAAACCTGGTTTCCCAGAAATAGCTAATATTTTTTGAATGCTCATGTTTCTTACTTATTAAGGTTGGCAAATATCTAATCTTTATTTAAAAATGCAAAAATTTTAACGTCCTTTTTTGTTTACGTACTTCATTTTATAATCGGGTCTTGCTTTACCATCCATAATGTTTTGCAATTTTTTCCCAATTAACTTCTTTTTCAGCATCGACAAATGATCCGTAAATAAAATTCCTTCAATGTGATCGTACTCATGTTGAATAACACGTGCGATTAAACCATCATACACTTCTGTTTTCTTATTGAAATCTTCGTCGAAATATTCAATTGTAATGGTATCATGACGAAATACATCTTCACGCACATCTGGAATACTCAAACACCCTTCATTGAATCCCCAAATATCACCTTCTTCTTTGATGATTTTTGCATTGATGAACGTCTTTTTGAAATCTTTCATTAAAGCCGCTTCCTCTTTAGAAACATCATCACTATCGCTAAAAGGTTCTGTATCTACAATAAATAAACGAATTGGTAAACCAACTTGTGGAGCCGCCAAACCAACGCCATGCGCATGATACATCGTGTCATACATGTTAGCAATCGTTTCTTTAAGATTCGGATATTCTGGAGTAATGTCCTCTCCTACTTTGCGTAAAACCGGTTCTCCGTATCCGTATATTGGTAAAATCATAATATTAAAATTGAGGGTACAAAAATAGTAAAATATACAGACAATAAAACAGTTATAACAAATAAATAACAGATTTAAAATAAGATTTAAAATCTTTAAAATTAATTTTAAAAAGATATTTTATCTTTCTTTTGTAATTTAATAAATAATTTTATTTAGTTTTGCCGAAATTTTAAAAGAAATGACCATTAAAATTGAGCAAACAAATTCTCAACATTTGATTTTCTGCGAAGCCATCATAGAAGAAATGGAACTTTCAGCAAAAGTGAGAGGAACAGGAATCGCAAAGCGTTCGACAGAATATTTAAGTAAAAAAATTATAGACGGAAACGGAATTATTGCCCTTACCGAAGAAAACGAATGGGCTGGATTTTGTTACATCGAAACGTGGAGTCATGAAAAATTTGTAGCAAATTCCGGATTGATAGTAGCACCAAAATTCAGAAAACATGGATTGGCTCGTAAAATCAAACAAGCCATATTTTCATTGTCGCAAGATAAGTTTCCAAATGCTAAAATCTTTGGTCTAACTACAGGTTTGGCTGTAATGAAAATTAATAGCGATTTAGGCTACGAACCTGTAACCTATTCCGAGTTAACTCAAGATGAAAATTTTTGGAACGGGTGCAAAAGTTGTGTCAATTATGAAATTTTAATCGCAAAAGAAAAGAAAAACTGTTTGTGCACCGCCATGTTGTACGAACCAAAAGTAGCATTAATACCAAATGAAGAAAACCATGAAAAAAGTAGTTTTAGCTTATAGCGGAGGATTAGACACTTCGTTTTGTGCCGTTTATTTATCAAAAAAATTAGGGTACGAAATTCACGCAGTAACCATAAATACTGGCGGATTTTCAACTGAAGAAATAAATGATATTGAACAACGCGCTTTGACTCTTGGTGGACATTCTTATACTTGTATAGATGCTGTAAAAAGTTATTATGACACTTGTGTAAAGTACTTGATTTATGGAAATGTATTAAAAAACAACACCTATCCGCTTTCAGTGAGCGCTGAACGAACCATTCAAGCAAAATCTATTGCTGATTATGCTAAAAAAATCAATGCAGATGCAATAGCTCATGGAAGCACTGGCGCTGGAAACGATCAAGTGCGATTTGATGTAATTTTCAACATTCTTTGTCCTAATATCGAAATCATCACGCCTATTCGTGATTTAAAACTTTCGAGAGAAGCCGAAATTGAATTCTTAAAAGAAAATCAAGTAGAAATGAATTTCGAAAAAGCGATGTATTCAGTAAACAAAGGACTTTGGGGAACTTCTGTTGGTGGAAAAGAAACCTTAACATCCAACCAATATTTACCTGAAACGGCTTTTCCATCGCAATTAGAAAAATCAGAAGCAGATAAAACCGAAGTGATTTTACATTTCAAAGAAGGAGAAATCATAGGAATTAACGATACTATTTTTACTCATCCAAGTGATGCTATTTTGCATTTAGAACAGTTAGCAGCTCCTTTCGCTATCGGAAGAGATATTCATGTGGGTGATACCATTGTCGGGATAAAAGGAAGAGTCGGATTTGAAGCGGCGGCAGCTTTAATTATTCTAAAAGCCCATCATTTATTGGAAAAACATACGCTGTCGAAATTTCAATTGAACTTAAAAAGTCAATTAGCGGATTGGTACGGTAGCTGGTTACACGAAGGTTTGTTTTTAGATCCGGCTTTACGCGATATTGAAACTTTTTTTACCAACACTCAAAAAACAGTGAATGGAAAAGTCATTGTAACGCTTTTACCGTATCGTTTTATCCTTAACGGAATTGAATCAGAAAACGATTTGATGGCATCTAAATTTGGAAGTTATGGCGAAATGAATTTGGGCTGGTCGGGTGAAGACGTAAAAGGATATTCAAAAATAATAAGCAATTCACTTACCATTTATCATCAGGTGAACGAAGGAAAAATATAAATCAAATGGAATCAAAAATAAAAGTTGGGATAGTTGGAGCTGCTGGTTATACAGGTGGCGAATTGATTCGTTTGCTCTTAAATCATCCAAAAACCGAAATAACTTTCGCATTAAGCAGAAGTCAAAATGGAAAAGAAATTAGTAGTATTCACACTGATTTAATTGGCGAAACAGATTTGATTTTCACCAACGAATATTTCAATACCATTACTATTTTGTTTTTGTGTCTTCCGCATAAGGAAAGTAAAATTTGGTTGCAAAATAATGAAGTGAGTGAAACCATCAAAATCATCGATTTAGGAAATGATTTCAGAATTGACGGCACATTTGAAAAAGGAAATTTTATTTACGGTTTACCCGAAATCAATAAGGAAAAAATTGAACAGACTAATTATGTTGCTAATCCAGGTTGTTTCGCTACGGCTATTCAATTGGCTTTACTTCCATTAGCTAAAGCTAAAATTCTAAAGACAGTTTACACAACCGGAATTACAGGTTCAACTGGCGCTGGACAACAATTGCAAGACACCACGCATTTTAGTTGGAGAGTTAATAATATTTCGGCTTACAAAACTTTACAACACCAACATGTGGCTGAAATCTGTAAAACGCTAAATAGTTTAAATGAAGAAAAAGTAAACTTAGAATTTGTGCCTTGGCGAGGCGATTTTACTCGGGGAATTTTCACTAGTTCTACGATTGAAACAAAAATGAGTTTAGAAGAAATTCAATCACTTTATGAAGATTCTTACAGGAACAATCCGTTTGTCTTTTTGTCTAAAACCAACATCGATTTGAAACAAGTGGTGAACACCAATAAATGTTTACTATTCATTGAAAAAAACGAGAATCACGTGGTCATTCACTCCGTTATTGATAATTTAATAAAAGGCGCTTCCGGACAAGCCGTTCAAAATATGAATTTGATGCTCGGTTGGGAAGCAACGCTGGGATTAAAACTAAAAGCCTCAGCATTTTAAAAAGAAAAAAATGAAATTATTTGATGTATATCCGTTATTTGACCTAAACTTCGTTAAAGCCGAAGGAAGTTATTTATGGAACGATAAAAATGAAAAATATCTAGATTTATATGGCGGTCATGCCGTGATTTCTATTGGTCATAGCCATCCAACTTATGTGCAAAAAGTTACCGAGCAATTACAGCATATTGGATTTTATTCGAATTCGGTAAAAATTCCAATCCAAGAAGAAGTTGCTGAAAAATTAGGTAAAATTAGTGGTTACGAAGATTATTCGCTCTTCATGTGTAACTCAGGTGCCGAAGCCAACGAAAATGCAATTAAACTGGCTTCATTTCACACAAAAAAGAAAAAGAACATTTGCTTCACCAAAGCTTTTCATGGAAGAACTGCGGCTGCGGTAGCGGCAACTGATAACAAAAGTATTATTGCTCCAACGAATGAGTCGGACAATTTTATTTTTGTTCCTTTTAACAACACAACTGCGTTAGAGGAAGCATTTAAAAATCACGAAATTTCTTCGGTAATTATTGAAGGAATTCAAGGTGTAGGCGGTGTTCAAATTCCAGAAGTGAGCTTCTTAGAGAAAATTAGAAGCTTGTGTGATGAACATGAAGCGGTTTTCATTTGCGACGAAATTCAATCGGGGTACGGAAGAACAGGAAAGTTTTTTGCTCATCAACATGCCCGAGTTCAAGCTGACATCATAACGATTGCAAAAGGAATGGGAAATGGTTTTCCGGTTGGTGGCGTTTTAATTGCTCCTAAATTTCAAGCCAAGCATGGTTTATTAGGAACCACTTTCGGCGGCAACTATTTGGCTTGTGCTGCTTCGATAGCTGTTTTGGAAACCATCGAAAAAGAAAACCTATTACAAAATGCAACAGATTTAGGAAACTACTTGTACGAAGAGTTAAAAGACGACCCGTTGATTCAAGAAATTCGCTATCAAGGCTTAATGTTTGGAATTGAACTGAAAGTTTCTTGTGCACCATTGCGAAATAAACTACTGAGTGAATTCAATATACTAACTGGAAATGCCTCGTGCCCAAAAACATTACGAATTCTTCCAGCTTTAAACATTACAAAAATCGAGTTAGATGCTTTCATTGATGCATTTAAAATCTTATCCAAATCCAATTTATAATCATGAAACGTTTTTTTTCCGTAGACGATGTAGCTAACCTTGATGTTTTACTTCAAGAGGCAATCCACATAAAAAAAAATCCTTTGCAAAAAAGCGAATTAGGCAAGGGAAAAACATTAGGCTTAGTTTTTCTAAATTCAAGTTTAAGAACTAGATTAAGTACTCAAAAAGCAGCACAAAACTTAGGACTAAATACTATTATTTTAAACGCCAATCAAGAAGCTTGGACATGGGAATTTGAAGATGGTGCAATTATGAATGGTAGAACGGTAGAACATATTAAAGATGCCGCTCAAGTCTTAAGTCAGTATTGCGATATCATCGGCATTCGTTGTTTTGCGGGTTTGACTAATAAGGAAGAAGATACTTCGGAAAAGGTGTTTTCGTTGTTTGAAAAATATGCAACTGTACCAATCATTTCTTTAGAATCTGCCACGTTACATCCGTTACAAAGTTTGGCGGATTGCATCACTATTGAAGAACACAAACCTAAAAACAAAAAACCAAAAGTAGTCTTAAGTTGGGCGCCACACATAAAATCAATTCCTCATGCTGTAGGAAATTCATTCGCGCAATGGATGACTAAGATAGATTGCGAATTTGTAATTACAAATCCCATTGGGTATAATTTAGATACAACTTACACGAAAAATATAACTATAGAACACAATCAAGAAAAAGCACTACAAGAGGCTGATTTTGTTTATATAAAAAACTGGTCTTCGTTTGATGAATATGGAAAAATCATAGAAACAAATGAAGATTGGATGTTAACCAATGAAAAACTAAAAGTGACAAATAATGCAAAAATAATGCATTGTTTACCCGTGAGAAGAAATGTTGAAGTAAGCGATGAAGTATTAGATAGCCCGAATGCTTTAATTTACCAACAAGCCAACAATAGAACTTTTGCGGCACAGGTCATTTTAGAAAAAATTTTAGAATCAAATGAAAACACTTAATATTATAAAAATTGGTGGTAATATAATTGATGATGAATCGCAATTAAATGATTTCATCCAATCGCTTGCAAGTTTAAACGAACCTTTTATTCTAGTTCATGGCGGTGGAAAATTAGCAACTGATTTGGCTGAAAAACTAAACATTCCACAACAATTAATTGAAGGAAGAAGAATAACGGATGCCGAAACTTTGAAAATTGCTACCATGGTTTATGCCGGATATATCAACAAGAATATCGTGGCAAAACTTCAAAAGCAAAATATCAATAGTATTGGATTATCGGGTGCCGATGGAAATGTAATGAAGGCAACAAAACGAGTTCATCAGGAAATCGATTTCGGATTTGTAGGTGATATTTCAATTGAAAATGTGAATTGTACTTTTTTAGATTTATTAATTCAAAATGGATTAACACCTGTCATCTGTGCTATTACTCACAACAAACAAGGCCAATTACTTAATACGAATGCAGATACCATTGCAAGTGTTTTAGCTTCGGCTTTAGCCACTTCGTTCGAAATAAAACTAACCTATTGCTTTGAAAAAAAAGGAGTTTTATCCAATCCTGAAGACGATAATTCAGTAATTAAAAACTTGAATTTTGAAACCTTTCAAAAATTAAAAAAAGAAGGCGTCATCAATAAAGGAATGATTCCAAAAATTAACAATGCGTTTGATGCTTTGGCGAATGGCGTTAAAGAAGTTGGAATAACATCGGCAGAAAACTTAACGAATTTTATAAAAAACAACTCACATGAAGGAACAAGAATTACAACATCTTTTTGAATCGGTTTATGAATTATTGAAAACGTTGATTTCGATTCCTTCTTTTAGTAAAAGTGAGGATAAAACGGCCGATTGCATAGAAAATTTCTTTGCAAAACATAACATACCTACAAACCGTGAAATGAATAATGTTTGGGCATTTAATAAGTTTTATGATGCTTCGAAACCAACTATTCTATTGAATTCACACCACGATACAGTGAAACCAAATGCAAGTTATACGCTAAATCCATTTGAACCAATTGAAAAAGACGGCAAATTATTTGGTTTAGGTAGTAATGATGCTGGCGGATGTTTGGTGAGTTTAATCGCAACTTTTATTCATTTTTTTGACAAGGAAAATCTGAAATACAATTTAGTTTTAGCTGCAACTGCCGAAGAAGAAATTTCCGGTATAAACGGAATTGAATCAATTTTTCAGAAATTAGGTTCAATCGATTTTGCTATTGTAGGCGAACCAACCGAAATGAATTTGGCTATAGCCGAAAAAGGATTATTAGTTTTAGATTGTGTGGCTAAAGGAACGTCTTCTCATGCAGCACATCCGAATCAAAATAATGCGATTTTAAATGCAATTGAAGATATCAATTGGTTTAACACCTATAAATTTAACAAAGTTTCGGACTTGTTAGGCGAAGTAAAAATGACAGTTACTATCATTAATAGCGGATCGCAACACAATGTAGTTCCCGATTCTTGTCAGTTTACTGTAGATGTTAGAACTACTGAACTTTACACAAATACTGAAGTTTTTAATATTATTCAACAAAATATTAAAAGCGAGGTAACGCCACGTTCTCTTCGATTGAATTCGTCGTCAATTCCTTTATCACATCCTTTTGTTCAAGCGGGTTTGAAAATAGGAAGAACCTATTACGGTTCGCCAACCTCATCCGATCAAGCGGTAATTCCTTGTCCTTCTCTAAAAATGGGACCTGGATTATCAACACGTTCGCACAGCAGTGATGAATTTATTTATGTGCAAGAAATTAAAGAGGCAATTCAAATTTACAATTCCGTTTTAACCCAAATTTTATAGTTATGGTAGAAAAAATATGGCAAAAAACAGCAAGTAATAATATACATCATGCTAAAATAGTTGAAAAATTCACTGTTGGAAATGATGTCCAATTTGATTATGCTCTAGCAAAATATGACGTTTTGGGATCGTTAGCCCATTGCGAAATGTTGCATTCCATCAAATTGTTAACTTCAGAAGAGTGGAGTTTAATTGAAATTGAATTAAAGAAAATCCTAATTGAAGTTGAAGAAAATCAGTTTGAAATTGAATCTGGAATTGAAGATGTACATTCGCAAGTAGAACATTTATTAATTCAAAGAATAGGTTCAGTTGGAAAAAAGATTCACAGTGGTCGTTCGAGAAATGACCAAGTGTTGACCGACCTGAAATTGTATTTAAAAGCCGAAATTTTAAACATCAAATCACTTACGGAAACTACTTTTAGTTCCTTAATTCAGTTGAGCAACCAACATAAAGAAGTATTACTTCCTGGTTACACGCACTTACAAATTGCTATGCCTTCTTCGTTTGGATTATGGTTTGGCGCTTATGCTGAAAGTTTAGTGGATGATTTAGAATTGTTATTGGCAAGCTACAATATTATCAATAAAAATCCATTAGGTTCAGGTGCTGGCTACGGAACTTCATTCCCATTAAATAGAACGTTGACAACTGAGTTATTGGAATTTGGAGCATTGAATGTAAATTCGGTTTATGCCCAAATGACCAGAGGGAAATCAGAAAAAGTTATAGCAATGGCTATGGCTGGTTTAGCGGGAACATTAAGTAAATTGTCGTATGACATGTGTTTGTATTTGAATCAAAATTTCGGCTTTATCTCTTTTCCCGATTCGTTAACAACGGGAAGTAGCATCATGCCACACAAGAAAAATCCGGATGTTTTTGA
>NZ_JAKLJH010000059.1 GCF_023151265.1 Flavobacterium sp. | reverse complement strand
GTGCGATTTATTATCCAATTCCATTACACAGTCAAAAAGCGTATGCAGATGCTCGTTATAACGAAGCCGATTTTCCTGTTACGAATCAATTGGTGAAAGAAGTAATTGCATTGCCAATGCATACGGAATTAGATGACGAACAAATTAAATTTATTACAGATTCGGTTTTAGAATTTGTTTAATTGTAGAATCGTTGTATTGCAACGATTCTTGATTATTAATTATATCGATAAGGAGACATTGCAGTGCAATGTCTGTACAACAAAAAAATGAAGATATTAGTTACTGGAGGTTTAGGATTCATAGGTTCTCACACAGTTGTAGAATTGCAAAATGAAGGTTTTGAAGTAATTGCTATTGACAATCTTTCTAATTCATCAATCGATGTTTTAGACGGAATTGAGCGTATTACAGGAAAAAAACCTTTATTTGAAAATATCGATTTGCGAGATAAATCGGCGGTTCAAAATTTCTTTTCTAAATACCAAGATATTTCGGGAGTGATTCATTTTGCTGCTTCAAAAGCGGTGGGAGAAAGTGTTGAAAATCCATTGTTGTATTATGAAAACAACATCAATTCTTTAGTGTATTTACTTCAAGAATTACAAAAAAAGCCAGAAGCTCATTTTATTTTCAGTTCGTCTTGTACAGTTTACGGTCAAGCTGAAAAAATGCCAATTACTGAAAATGCGCCTATTCAAGTTGCAATGTCACCTTACGGAAACACGAAGCAAATAGGTGAAGAAATTATAACTGATGTTGCGAAAGTAACCAACATCAATTCCATTTTATTGCGCTATTTTAATCCAATTGGAGCACATCCTTCAGTAGAAATTGGCGAGTTACCTTTAGGTGTTCCACAAAATTTAGTGCCTTTTATTACGCAAACTGCTTTTGGACTCAGAGAAAAGCTATCTGTTTTTGGAAATGATTATCCAACTTCTGATGGAACCGCTATTCGTGATTACATTCACGTTGTAGATTTAGCAAAAGCTCATGTAATAGCTTTGCAACGTTTGTTAAAGAAGCAAAATTCAGAAAAAGTAGAAACCTTTAATTTAGGAACAGGAACGGGAAGTTCGGTTTTAGAAGTGATAAATGCTTTTGAAAAAGTTTCCAATCAAAAATTAAATTATCAAATTGTGGGTAGAAGAGAAGGTGATGTAATTGAAGCCTTTGCAAATACCGACAAAGCAAACACTGTTTTAGGTTGGAAAGCAAAATCTACTTTAGAAGAAGCTTTAGCAAGTGCTTGGAAATGGGAACAGAAAATTAGAAGTTAATACTATGAGTAGTAAAAAAAGAATTTTAATCTTTTTTTCTGTTTTTGGAATTATAATAATTTCTTCATTTCTCTTTGGAGAAAAATCTAAAAAGAGAGATTTTAAAAGTAGTATTAATTTTGTTGTACATAATAAAAAAATAAACTCTGCTTTAAAACTTAGTCTATTTAATGATAAAGGAAAAGAATTTGATTTAGGATATGTTTTTTACTCATTCGACAAAATTTATGAAGGAGATAGTCTTGTAAAATATCAGAATTCACATATTTTGTATGTTTATAGAAAAAGCAATGATAATTCTAGTTACTATTCTAAAGTTGATAGTTTAAATTTTGAACATAGGTAATTTTTTTCCAATTAAGAAAACCAATCTTTCATCCTTTTCGTAACTGCAAGTAATTAAAACTTACAGATTATGAAAAAGATATTACTTTTAGTTACAAGCTTCTTATTTACCTCCAATGTATTCTCACAGGTTGGAATTGGTACAACCAATATTCAAAACGGAGTTGAACTTCAAATCGAAAGCAATTCAAAAGGATTGTTGATTCCAAGAGTTGCACTAACGGCTACAAATGTTGTGGCACCTGTAGGGCCAGCTCCAATTGCAACGGGAGTGCTTGTTTTCAATACAGCAACTGCTGGAGCTGGAATAACTGCTGTTACTCCAGGATTCTATTATTGGTCAGGAGCAGAATGGGTTGCTTTGAAATCTAGTCCATTAGCGGCAAGCCAAGATTGGTCTTTAACCGGAAATGCAGGCACCAATCCAAGTACTAATTTTTTAGGAACTACAGATAATCAAAATTTTCAAATTAGAACAAGTAATACCAATAGAGTTACTGTTGAAAACGACGGTCAAGTTATTTTGGGAAATAATACGGCTCCAAGTACTAATACGTTAACAACAATTAATGCTGGTGCTGGACAAATTGGTCTTTTTGTAAATAGCAATAATTCTGCTAGAACCATTCGAGCTTTAAATGCAACCAATACACAATTTGTAATTGATGGTGGAAATTTAGACGCTAACGGAGGTAGAGGTGTAATTGGAATTAGTGCAAATTTAGCTGCCAATGCAACTTCAACCGTTATGGGAGTTTTAGGCGTTGGAGGAAGAACAACCTTTACAGAATTACCAGGTGAATCAGTTGGAGTTTCTGGACAAGGAACTACAGGTTTACATGTAAGAGGTGTAGGAAAAGGGAATGGAGTAGATTATTTTTCTGCCTATTTTGAATACGATCAAGACGATAATTTAAGTACAAGTAATGGTCCATTTGCTAGAATTGCAGGTAAAGATGTTGATTATTTCACAGGAGGTGGCGCTGCAAGAAGAGACGTTACTTACGGAGGTTATTTTGATGCCAATACTTCAACTACAGATTATGTTTTTGTAGGTGCGAGAAATAACAATACTTCGTATAAAGTTTTGGGAGGTGGTTCATTATCAACTATGGTGCAAGACAGACAAGGCAATAATCGAATTCTTCACGCAACAGAAACTCCAGAAATTCTATTTGAAGATTTTGGAACAGGAAAATTGGTTAACGGAGAAGCTTATATTCAAATAGATGAATTAATGAGCGATCATATTTTTGTTGATGAAAGTCACCCAATGAAAGTTTTTATTCAATTAGAAGGCGATTGCAAAGGGGTTTATGTTACCGAAAAAACAAAAAATGGTTTTAAAGTAAAAGAACTACAAAACGGAAGATCTAATGTTTCTTTTTCTTGGAATATGGTAGCTAATAGAGCCGATGTATTAGAAAAAGACGGAACAATAGCTTCTAAACACGTTGATGTCAGATTTCCAATTGGTCCTAAAAAATTGAATCAAGAGAAATCAGTTGAGAAGAAATATGAAATAGAAATGAAGTAAAAATAAAATCCCAAGTAGTTAATTTTACTTGGGATTTTTTATTATTCTTCAACGGACTCTTTTAATTTTTTTGCGCCTTCTTCTACCTTTTCAGCTCCTTTAGCAATGATGTGTTTTGCTTTTTCACCTACTTTTGAAGAATCTATTGCTTTTTTAGCTTTTACTTTTGCTGAATCTGCCGCTTGTTTTAAATCGGTTCCTACTGCTTCAGAAGCTTCTTTTACTTTTTCTTTTGTTTCTTCTTGACAAGAAAGTAATGTCGTTGCGATTGCAATTCCTAAAAATATTTTTTTCATGGTTGAATTTATTTATAAAAATAAAGTTACAAAATTAATGCCAAACGAAAGTGAAATATTTTTTGCTAAAAAGTAATTATTCAATATCGTTGTTTTTCTTAAACTCTTCTACTTCTTCCTTGGCATCTTGTAATGTGGTAGCTTCTAATTTTAATTCTACTACATGGATTATTTCGGCATATTTTGATGGTTTTATAGAACTTCCAAATTCAATGGCGTAGCATTTTGCAAATAGTGCTCCCAAGTACAAAATCACAGACGAATAATAAACCCAAACCATAATAATTACCAATGATCCTGCAGCTCCATAAATGGTTCCTAATGACGATTGAGAAATGTAAAACGAAATTAAAAACTTCCCAAACATAAAAAGGATAGCGGTTGTAAACGAAGAAACTCTGACTTGTTTCCAAGTGATGTTGGCATCGGGTAAGATTTTGAAAATTACTGCAAAAAGTAATGTTATCACCGTTAAAGTTACCAATGTTTGTCCAATGTAAACCGAATAAACAGCTGCTTCAGAAAAATGAGCAAATAACTTTTGATTCAACGAATCTAAAATGGCAGATAATCCTAAAGAAGCCAATAAAATAAATCCCAAACTTCCAATTACCCCAAAAGAAAGTAATCTTGATTTGAAGTACAACCAAAAGCTAGAACGTTTTTTAAGTCGAATTCCCCAAATTGAATTAATAGAATCTTGAATTTCTGCAAAAACCGAAGTCGCGCCTATTAATAAAGTTACGATTCCAATGAGTGCCGGAAATCCACTTTTATTTGAAATGGCAATATTTTTAATCATTTCTTGCAATTGAATGGCGGCTTTTTCGCCTAAAAAATCTTTGATTTGAAGAAATATTTCACCTTCAATTGCATCGGTTCCAAAAAAAAGCCCCACTACATATAGTAAAACTATAAGTAGTGGAGCCATTGAAAATACGGTTGTATAAGCTAATGAAGCACTTTTTTTCATGATTTTGTGTTCTCCAAATTCGGAAAACGTGGAATGAATTACATCCCATAAATCTTTGTAGTACGCTTCTCTAACTCCTTTCAAAATAGATTATGCCGAAATCGTTTCGACTTCTTTATCAATTTTATTTACTAATCCTACTAATACTTTTCCTGGACCAACTTCTGTGAAACTCGTTGCTCCATCTTTAATCATTTGTTGTACCGATTGCGTCCATTTTACAGGAGCTGTTAATTGAATGATTAAGTTTTTCTTGATTTCATTCGCATCAGAAACCGCGCTAGCAGTAACATTTTGATACACTGGGCAAATTGGAGTTGAAAAAGTAGTAGCTTCAATTGCTGCCGCTAATTCTTCTCTTGCTGGTTCCATCATTGGTGAGTGAAAAGCGCCACCAACTGGTAAAATTAAAGCGCGTTTTGCACCCGCTTCTTTCATTTTTTCGCAAGCTAATTCCACTGCTTTGTATTCGCCAGAAATCACTAATTGACCCGGACAGTTGTAATTTGCAGCTACCACAACACCATCAATCGATGCACAAATATCTTCTACAATTTTGTCGTCTAAGTTTAAAACAGCCGCCATAGTTGAAGGCGTTATCTCACAAGCTTTTTGCATTGCAATTGCTCTTTGAGAAACTAATTTTAATCCGTCTTCAAATGATAAAGCACCATTGGCAACTAAAGCAGAAAATTCACCTAATGAATGTCCGGCAACCATTTCTGGTTTGAAGTTTTCTAATGTTTTTGCCAAAATCACTGAGTGCAAGAAAACCGCTGGTTGTGTAACTTTGGTTTCTTTTAATTCTTCAGCTGTTCCTTCAAACATGATATCGGTGATTCTAAAACCTAATATTTCATTAGCTTTTTCGAATAATTCTTTTGCTACAGCTGAGTTTTCATATAAATCTTTTCCCATTCCTGAGAATTGTGCGCCTTGACCTGGAAATACGTATGCTTTCATAAATTTTGTTTCAAGTTTAAAGTTTCAAGTTTTTCTTGAATGGCAAAAATAACATTTTTATTAGAATTCAGTCGAATTTACAATTTCCAATAATTGATTTTTATATTCTGGATGGATGATACCATTTACAACATCAAAATTTTCATAGAAACTAGGCAATGAAAAACTACCTTTAACTATTCCACCTTGAAACGGAAAGCGTTTTGTAGCAATTTCTAAAACAGAACTTCCACCACGAGCTCCTGGAGAAGTAGCTAATAGTAACATTGGTTTTTCTTGAAAGGTTTTAGCGTTAATTCGAGAAGACCAATCTAAAACGTTTTTAAATGCTGTGGAGTAATTTCCATTATGTTCGGCAAACGAAATGATAATTAAATCGGCGCTTCCTAGTTTAGCATAAAAATCTTGTGCTAAATGATGAATACCGTTTTCTTTTTCTTTATCAACAGAGAAAATAGGCATTTCGTAATCGTTTAAATCTAAAATTTCTACCAATACATTTTGAAATTGATTAGCAGTATATGTTGCCAATTGTTTATTGATGGATTGCTTACTTGATGAAGCTCCAAAAGCGATGATTTTTTTCATGTATTTATTTGTTTAACCAATTCCCCATTACTTTTCTTAATAGTGGTAATAAAACAAAAACCATTAACGGAACTAAAATTCCAGTCATGATTAATGTTTTTAAAGCTAATGGTAAATTTTTAATTAAATCTCCAATTAAGTAGGTTAAAAGAGTTATGGCTGGATAAATGGCCAGCCAAACCATGATGGCAAATTTCCATTTAGGCGATTGATTCATTAATTTTCTTCTATATATTTTTTTGTTTTTAAAACAGCACTTTTTAATAATTCTAGATTTCCAATGGCTGTTTTAGATGTTTTATCGTTCCAATTTGTAGTAAAAGTCATTTCGGTTTCTTCCTCCGAAACAAATTTCGCATCATTATCTACATATCCTTCCATCGTTGGATGTTCTAAAAGTAGAAATCTAACTTTATAAGGTATGAAAGTAATTTTTTCTTTTAGAATGGTAGTTGTTTCTGGAGTTGTTACAGTCATTTGTCTTATTACAAATTCTGTATTTTTTTCAGAAATAATTACATCACTAACACCTGGAACAAAATTTTCAGGATGTTCAATTTTATTGAGTAAATGACTCCAAACTTTCTCAAGTGAAGCATTAAGAGTAACGGTAAATTCAGTCATTTTATTTTTCGTTTAAATAATACGTTAATGCTCCCGAAGGACATTTGTTTACAGTTTCAATAATTTTTTCTGTGGTTGAATTATCAGGTGTAATCCAAGGTTGTTCTTTTGGTTTAAAAACATCTGGATTATTCTTAACGCAATTAGCAGAATGTGTACATTTTCCAGACTGCCATACAATGGTTACTTCACCATTTGTATATTCTTTTTTTAGGTTTTTTGGATCCATGATTACTTCGTTTTAAATTTATAATACGTCTCTAAATTCAGGAGTTTTATCAAAAACACTTTTCGCAAACGGACACAAAGGCAAGATTTTAATTCCTTTTTCTCTTGCAAATTCCACGGCTTTTGTTACCATTTTTTTACCAAAACCTTTTCCTTCATTTCCTGGGTTTACTTCAGTGTGGTCGATGATGATTTTATCTTCGCCTGCAAAAACAAAAGTCATCATAGCTTCTTGTTTGCCTTCAACTTCAATGTAAAAAGCACCTTTGTTGTCGTTTATTTTAAGTTGTACTTCTTCGGTCATAATTTTGTTTTTTAAATTTCAACATTCGTTATTCAAAATTGAATATTCAACATTTTAAACTTGGAACATTCAATAAGGAATTTTGAATGTTGAAATGATTAATTTACTGTTCCATCGGAATTTCCATTACCAAAAATTTCGCATTAGAATTCGCTTTGATTTCAATTTCATTGGTTTCCCAAATTCCAATTGCGTCTCTTCTTTCTAATTTTTCTCCGTTAACTTCGATTTCACCTTCAATATTCATGATGTAAAAACCGTTTCCTTCTTTTTTCAAATTTAATTTTTTTGAAAAACCGTTGTCAAAATCACTTAAATAAAACCATGCATCTTGATGAATCCAAACACCAGCATCATCTGGATTTGGTGATAAGATTTGAGCAAAATCATTTTTTTGTAATGATTGGTCTAACGTAATTTGTTGGTAACGAGGTTCCACATTTCTATATTTTGGAAACAACCAAATTTGAAATAATTTTGTATGTTGATCGTGATTTGGATTAAACTCACTATGCTGAATTCCAGTTCCTGCACTCATTACTTGTACATCACCCGTTTTGATGGTTGCGGCATTTCCCATACTGTCTTTGTGAGCCAAATCGCCTTCTAACGGAATCGTGATAATTTCCATATTATCGTGTGGATGTGTTCCAAAACCCATTCCAGCTGCAACAGTATCGTCATTTAAAACGCGAAGCATTCCAAACTGAATTCTATCTGGATTGTACCAATTAGCAAAGCTAAAACTGTGATACGCATTTAACCAACCATGATCTGCGTGTCCTCTTGAATCTGCTTTGTGTAAAACTGTATTTTTCATAATGTATAAATTTAGTAATTATTATGATACAAATTTACACCTATGAATAGGGAAGAGCACTTAATGTAGATTAAGAAATTATCTTATTGCAGAACGATGCGCTACATCTAAGATTTCATAAATAATTTTTAGGTGATACTTTACAGTGTTTTCAGAGATAAACAACTTTGAAGCAATCTCTTTATTAGTTAATCCAGAACGTATGTATGCGATAATTTCTTTTTGACGTTCTGTTAAATTATAATTGGAAACGTCTAAAGTTGCGTTTCCTTTTTCATCTAAAGCCTGAGTTAGGCGCTCAATTTCATCGTGAATTCTAGTATTTTCTTTTTCAACTAAAATTCTTCGCGCCATGTTAGTTTGATATAAGCGAACAGCAAAAAATAATAAAAGCAGTAACGAAACAATTACACCATATAAGATGTAATCTATATATTTTTCGTTTTTTTCTTTTAGCTTTCTATTCTCATCTTCTAATTTTTTTTCAGCTAATTCTAACTTTCCATTGGTATCCGTTGCATTGTAATATTTTACAATTGAATCATATTTTTTCTGAGTAAAAAATGCATTTTTATAATCTTCATTTTCTTGAAAAATATTTCGCATTACTTGGTGTAAATACAATTCATATTTTACCTTATTGTATTTTTTCGCTAATTGTAAACCTTCTTTAAATGCATAATCACGCTTTTCAAAAAGGTTCATTTTATTGTAGAGTTCTATTTTTTTACCATAGATGTTTGGTAAATTCTCTGGCGAATTTGCTCTAACTAAAGCATCAGCTTCATCTAATAGTTGTTCAGATTTTACATAATCTTTGTTTAACATTTTAATATACCCATCCTGCATGATAATCCAAGATTGTGTGGGAATAGATAAATGTTTAAAATTTAATTTTCTCAGTTGAACTATCAAAGCTTCGGCTTTAGGATAATCTTGTGTATCGAAATAAACAAAGCATTTTTCTGCTGTAATTGTGTTTTGTACTTCTTCCTTTAGGTCACTTTGCAACCCTTCGGCAAGAGCTAAATCTAATTTATGTAATGTTTTAGTGTAATTAAACAGACGTTTGTATGTAAAAGATTCTAATAAGTAAGCATAATACTTGTCGTAATGACTTGCATCTGGATTGTTGATAATATCATTTAACAAAGCAATAGACTTTTCATATTGCAAATTATCATTTAATGTTTTGATTTGATTTTCTAATTTTTTGAGTTTTTCAGGTTGCCCAAAAGATTGAATAAATACAAATAAAGATAAAAGCAACAAGGGGAAATGCTTTTTAATCATGCTGAAAAATTTTCTCAAAGATAAGAAACACCTTATTAAAACTAAAAATAAGTTTTGTTTTTAAGTTTTTGATTTTTAATTAATTATGTATAACTACCCGTCGGGTAGTCGCTAAAACTACCCGTTAACTACCCGTTCTAAATTAGATTTTTAGAGTTATCAACCTCAAATTTGCAGTAAACAAAATACAAATGAAAATCTTAGAACGTATTAAAAATTATTTTCGACTCTTTTCGATAAAACGAAATGAAGCCATTTACACCTGCATTCAAAATGACATTCCATTAACTGATGAAAATATTAAAGAAGTAATTGGGATTTTGAAACACAAGGAAAATAAAGAATTATTAAAAAATTTTAAAAAAGAAAACTAATAAAGTACATACAACGTATTTAGTTGAATTGTCAACTAAATTAAAATTACCCTATAAATTAACCAAAAATAAATTAAATGAAAATTAAAAAATTACTCGTTACAACACTACTACTTGGATTAACCCAAGTAAATGCGCAAGAAGCTGTAGTAACTTCTGGCGGAAATACCACAGGAACAAACGGAAACGTGAGTTACTCAGTAGGACAAATTGTTTACACTACAAACTCAGGAGCAACTGGCTCTGTAGCACAAGGTGTACAGCAACCTTTTGAAATTCAAACCCTTTTAGGTGCTGAAAATTTCAACATCAATTTACAATTAGCCGTGTATCCAAACCCAACCACAAATTGGTTGCAATTGGAAGTCAAAAACACCGACTTTATTAATCTTTCCTACCAATTATTCGACTTAAACGGTAGAATGATTTACAATCAAAAAATTACTGCTGAAACGTCAACTATTTCAATGGAACAATTGCCCGCTGCATTTTTTTTGTTAAAAGTAGTAAACAACAACAAAGAAGTGAAAACTTTCAAAATCATTAAAAAAGAAAATTAACCATGAAAAACATCAAAATAATTGTCATATTGGCACATTTGCTAATTGGCACATTAGCTTTTGCACAAGCGCCAGAAAAAATGAGCTACCAAGCCGTAGTGCGCAACACAACTAATAATTTAGTAACCAACCAAGCTGTGGGAATGCAAATTAGCATTTTGCAAGGTTCAGCAACAGGAACAGCTGTGTATGTAGAAACACAAATACCAACTTCAAACGCTAATGGTTTAGTAAGTTTAGAAATTGGTAGCGGTGCTGTAGTATCAGGAAACATGGCAACCATCGATTGGTCAAACGGTCCTTACTTCATGAAAACAGAAACTGACCCAACAGGAGGAACAAATTATACAATAACAGGAACTTCTCAATTACTAAGTACACCATATGCTTTATATGCGAAAACATCAGGTAGTTCTACTCCTGGTCCACAAGGACCTGCCGGACCGCAAGGACCGATGGGTATGCCAGGTGCAATTGGATTAATGGGTCCACAAGGTCCAGCAGGAGCAAATGGTTTAGACGGTGCAACAGGTCCAATGGGTCCTCAAGGTATTCAAGGTCTACAAGGTCCAGCAGGAGTAAATGGTACTAACGGAACCAATGGTGTGGGTGTTCCTACAGGTGGCACAACAGGGCAAGTATTAGCAAAAGTAAATGGTACTGATTTTAACACGCAATGGGTTACACCAAGTGCAGGTGGTGGAGGTGCAACCTTAGATCTTTTGGCTACAAATACTTCGAGTACAGCAATATTTGCATTGGCTAACGGAACTAACACTGGTGATGTAGTAACTTACAACAACGTAGTAACAGCGCCTACTTTAGGAACCTATAATGCTTCTACAAGTACCTATACAGTAGGTGTGACAGGCGTTTATATTATACAAGCGGTAACACGTTCTAATGATCATCCTACAATACCTTCACAAACAGTTCCTCAGTTTTTATTTGTAGATGTGAATGGTGCTGGGATAAGTTCAGCCAATACCATTCTTACCGACTACTCAACAAATTACGGAGGAAATATGCCTGCTGGCTCAAGAGGTAGAGGTTTTACAAGTGTAACACTATTTTTAACAGCGGGGCAAACGGTTCAGATTAAGGGCTTAAGTGCAAATTCAGCTACGCAAATGCAACCGCTTAAAACCGATGGCAGTTGTAAATTTATGGTGGTGAAATTATAAAAACTAAAATTAATAATGAAAAACATCAAAATAATTGTCATATTGGCACATTTGCTAATTGGCACATTAACTTTCGCCCAAGCGCCGGAAAAAATGAGTTACCAAGCCGTAGTGCGTAACACAACTAACAATTTAGTAACCAATCAAGCAGTAGGAATGCAAATTAGCATTTTGCAAGGTTCAGCTACAGGAACAGCGGTTTATGTAGAAACGCAAACACCTACTTCTAATGCCAACGGTTTAGTAAGTTTAGAAATTGGTAGCGGTGCTGTAGTATCAGGAAATATGGCAACTATCGATTGGGCAAACGGACCTTACTTTATCAAAACAGAAACTGACCCAACTGGTGGTTCTTCTTATACCATTACAGGAACTTCTCAATTATTGAGTACACCTTATGCTTTATATGCTAAAACATCAGGTAGTTCAATTCCTGGTCCAGCAGGTCCACAAGGTCCAGCAGGAGCAAATGGTTTAGATGGAGCAACAGGTCCAATGGGTCCACAAGGTCCAGCAGGAATGAATGGTTTAGATGGAGCAACAGGTCCAATGGGGCCTCAAGGTCCAGCAGGAACAAATGGTTTAGACGGAGCAACAGGTCCAATGGGTCCTCAAGGTCCAGCAGGAGTAAATGGTACTAACGGGAACAATGGAGTGGGAGTTCCAACAGGCGGAACAACAGGTCAAGTATTAGCCAAAGTAAATGGTGCCGATTACAATACACAATGGATAACACCAAGTGCAGGAAGTAGTTCTACAGTTTTAGTACACGCTACAGCAACTACATCACAAACCTTTCCAGTAGGTGGAAACGCAGTTGTTCCAGATGTGGCTACTTGTTTTAATAATGTTGTTACCAACGTTGGTTCAGTATATAACACTGGTACGGGTTTATTTGTTGCTCCTACTACTGGGTTTTATTTATTTTCAATTCAAACTATATCAACCACAAACGTTCTTGTACTGTGTCCAATGATTGATATTGATAATAATTTTACGATAAGTGGTGGGTTTGAAAATGATATTTTTGGAGTTCTAACTGGAAGTGCTCAATTTAGAACTGGAACTCAAAATAGAGGGCAATTAACATCACAAGTATTTTTAACTGCTGGTCAAACAATTAGTATTCGTTTTCAGAACTCTTCTAACGCAGTAGCTTTAAATAATACGACTACAGGTTCTACTTATTTGGTTATTACAAAGATGTAAATTAAGTAAATTATAATAGATACATTTTATATTATTTCAAAAAACGAGTCAGCAATGGTTCGTTTTTTATTTTTTCAGCATTTTACTTTTCATCTTACTAAAAAATTCAGGTGTAACACCAATGTAAGAAGCAATATGTTTTTGAGGTACTTTCTGAATTAATGTTGGGTATTTAGAACAAAATTTTTCAAAACGTTCTTCGGCAGTTAGACTTAAATTGTCCATTAATCGTTCTTGGTGTGCAACTAAGGAGTTCTCGGCTAAAATTCTGAAAAAGCGTTCTAATTTTGGAATTTCTTGAAAAAGTTGTTGTTGGTTTTCTTTAGTGATGATTACAACTTCAGCATCTTCTAAAACTTCTATGAACAAATTTCCGGGTTTTCCAGAAATGTAACTGTACATATCACCAATCCACCAACCTTCGCAAGCAAAATGCAATACGTGTTCGATGATGTTGTCGTTAATATTGAAACTTCTCAAAATGCCAAAATTCACAAAATAAGTACAATTAGCAATTTCGCCCGAACTCAATAAAATGGATTTGGCTTTAAATTGCTTGGTTTCGGTTTTAGATAGAAATAATGTTTCTTCCTCTGGAGTTAAAGAAACATGTTTGGCTATATTTTGAAGAATGGATTGCATAAGTTCAAATTTACAATTTTTAACTTGTTATTTTGGAAAACAGATTTAAGAAATTAAACAGATTTCAATAATTTCTCTGATTTCTCCAAATCTGTGTTCCAAAAAAGATATTTTTGTATTAATCATTTATATCTAAAAAATGAAAACCGAAAAAGAAAAAATGCTCGATGGCGAAATCTATTTTGCTAACGACAAAGTTTTAATGGCAGAGCGATTGCGCGCAAAAAAGTTTCTTCATAGATTGAATGTAACCGAATATGTTGTAAATGGAAATTCAAGGAATATTCTTCGTGAACTTTTACCTAATGCGCATAAAAAAATATACATTGAGCCACCATTTCATTGTGATTATGGTTATAACATTCATACAGGTGAGAATGTATTTTTCAATGTAAATTGTGTAGTTTTAGATACGATGAAAATCGAAATCGGCAACAATGTTTTCTTTGGGCCAAATGTTCATATTTATACGGCAACGCATCCACTTGACGCTATTGAAAGAAGAACTGTTGAATTTTCAAAACCAGTTTTTATTGGTAACGATTGTTGGATTGGAGGAAACACAGTAATTTGTCCAGGAGTTACAATTGGTGATGGTTGTACCATTGGTGCAGGTTCTGTAGTAACTAAAGACATTCCAGCCAATTCATTAGCTGTTGGAAATCCGGCTAAAGTGATTCGAAAATTGAATGAATAAAAAAAACCGATGAGTTAAACATCGGTTTCTATATTAATGAAAGTGATCTTCTTCAATTTCAAATTCGGCATCTTTTTCCCAAATTTCCATTTCGCAAGGTTTGCAATTGAATTTTAGTTTGTATTCCAATTCGCCTTGTTTCAAAACTAGAGGTTCTTTTAG
>NZ_JAKLJH010000058.1 GCF_023151265.1 Flavobacterium sp. | reverse complement strand
ATTTATCTACATTATTAATTAATTTCATTTTGTTGTTTTTGTTATTATTTAAAGTTTTAAATTTCGTAATCTCAATGCATTTACAATTACAGATACAGAACTAAATGACATTGCTAAAGCGGCGATCATAGGAGATAATAAAATTCCAAAAACTGGATATAAAACTCCTGCTGCAATTGGTACACCTAATACGTTATAGAAAAAGGCGAAAAATAAATTTTGCTTGATGTTTTTCATAACAGCATGGCTTAAGTTCTTGGCTTTTACAATGCCTTGTAAATCGCCTTTGACTAAAGTTATTTTGGCACTTTCAATGGCGACATCTGTTCCTGTTCCCATAGCTATTCCGATATTGGCTTGTGCTAATGCCGGTGCATCGTTGATACCATCGCCAGCCATGGCCACAATTTTGCCTTCTGCTTGTAATTTTTTGATTTCGTTTAATTTGTCTTCGGGTAAACATCCTGCTTTATATGCCGCTAACCCCAATTCATCTGCAACTGCTTTGGCTGTGTTTTCGTTATCTCCTGTGAGCATAATTACTTCTACACCTTGACGTATTAACTCTTTAATGGCTGCTGAACTTGATTCTTTAATAGCATCGAAGATTGATACAAAACCAATTGCAACGCCATCTACAGCAATATATGAAACAGTTTTTCCCAATTTTTGTTCGGTAATGATTTTGTTTTCTATATCGTCAGAAATACTAGCTTTTACTTGTTCCATTAGTTTTTTATTACCTAATGCTACTTTTTTATTGGTTACTGTTCCTGTAACTCCTTTTCCGGCAATGGCTTCAAAATCTTTTACTTCGATTAATGAAATGGATTTTGTTTTGCCATAATTGACTACAGCTTGTGCTAATGGATGCTCACTATATTGGTTTAATGAAGCTATGCTTTGCAATAAATCGTTATCATTGTTATTGGTCGCATAAATTTTTTCGACCGATGGTTTTCCTTCGGTTATTGTTCCTGTTTTATCTGTAATTAAAACATTAACCTTATTCATGTTTTCTAAAGCTTCTGCATTTTTTATCAAAACCCCTGATTGTGCGCCTTTACCAACACCTACCATTACTGACATAGGCGTTGCCAATCCTAATGCACAAGGACACGCGATGATTAATACTGCGATGGCATTTATAAAACCATATACTAATGCCGGTTCGGGACCAAATTTTGCCCAAATGAAAAAGGTTATAACAGAAATGATGACTACAATGGGCACGAAGTATTTGGAAATACTGTCTGCTAATTTCTGAATTGGCGCTCTCGAACGAGAAGCGTCATTAACCATTTGCACGATTTGTGAAAGCAAAGTTTCTGAACCCACTTTTTCTGCAATCATTACAAATGATTTATTGCCATTTATAGTTCCTGCAATTACATTGTCATCTTTCTTTTTATCGACTGGAATAGGTTCTCCAGTAATCATTGATTCATCAATACTACTTTCACCATCAGTTATTTTTCCATCAACAGGTATTTTGTCCCCTGGTTTTACCCGCAATAAATCGTCTTTTTTGATGTCGTGAATTGAAATTACTTTATCGTTTCCATCAATTACCAAAGTGGCCTCGGTTGGGGCTAGTTTTAATAATTCTTTGATTGCTCCGCTGGTTTGACTGTGTGCTCTGGCTTCTAATAGTTGTCCTAACAAAACTAAAGTTAGAATAACCGTTGTTGCTTCAAAATAGAGTAATACTGTACCGTGTTCGGTTTTGAATTCGCTAGGAAAAATGTCGGGAAAAAACATTCCGACTAAGCTAAATAAAAAAGCTACTCCTGTTCCAATTCCGATAAGTGTAAACATATTTAAATTCCAAGTAATGATAGATTTCCATGCTCGGACAAAGAATATCCAACAGGCATAAAAAACAACAGGTAGCGAAAGCAGTAATTGTACCCAATTCCATTTTGTAGCATCCATTATTTTAAGTAACGGATTGTTTGGCATCATTTCTATCATTGCGATTGCAAAAATGGGAACTGTAAATACGACCGCTATTTTCATTTTTTTGACCAAATCTTTATAGGTCTTTTGATCTTCTGTGTCAGTTGGATTCATAGGCACTAAATCCATTCCGCAAATAGGACAAGAACCTGGTGTTTCACTAATTACTTCTGGATGCATTGGACAAGTATATAGGGATTTGCTAAGAGTTAAATCCGGAGCTTTGACTAAATCCATTCCGCATACAGGACAGTCGCCTGCTTTGTCATACACTTTTTCGCCTTCACAATGCATTGGACAATAATATTTGCCATTAGCATTAACAGCGATTTTGATTTCTTTTTTATCGCTGTGGGAATGCGTAGAGCAACAAGATTTTACAGTATTTTCATTTGAGGTTGCTTGTTGTAACATTTTATCATTGGCTATTTCTATGGTGTATTTTCCAACGGCAGATAATGCTTCTTGCAACTGTGTTATTGGAATGTGTTTTTCCATTGTTATAGTAGCTATGGATGGGTTTAAGGAAACTTTTGCTTCAACGCCATCAATAGCATTCAATGTTTTTTCGACTTTAGAACGACAGCCATTGCAAGTCATTCCGGTAATGGTATAGGTATGTGTCATAATTTTTTAGTTTTTAAATATTACATTTTCATCCCTTCCATTGGGTCACTTCCTTTTCGGAATTTATATTCGCTGTTTATGGCATAAGCCCCTGTAATAACGACTTTTTTGGCAGGATCTATTTCAGATTTGATTTCTATCATTCCATTGGTTTCTATTCCAGTTTCTACCATTACGTTTTCAAATACTCCCGGTCTTTTTTCAACCCAAATATAGGAAGCGTTTTCCTCCCTGATCACTGCATCTACAGGAATATACAATCCTTTTAGATTGGATTGTGTTAATTTTGCCATAGCCTGCATCCCGGGTTTTAATTGCAAATTTGGATTTGATATTTCCAATCGAATTAAAAGCAGACGAGTATCTGGATTTATTTCAGGATTGATAAAAGAAACTTGCGCATTTATGGTTTTATCAGGAAAATCGGAAAATGTAATTTGGGCTTTTTGTCCTATTTTTAGATTCTTGGCATAGTTTACGTTTACCTGTGTTTCTAACCAAAGACTGTTTAAATCCGCCAATTTAATGATGGGGGAACCTTCCATTGCATAACTGCCTTCTGTGGTAGTTATTTCCGATATTGTTCCACTGGCAGTGCTATAAAAAATGGTATAAGGAGAAACTTCCTTACTGGTTTTTATACTTTCAATCTGGGCATTGGTTAAACCAAAGAACAACAGTTTTTGTTTTGCTACATTGAGCATATTTCGGGCATTTTTTCCAAAATCCCCTGGCATTGCGAGTTGTTTGTATGCCGTGAAATAATCCTGTTTGGCAATGGCAATATCTTCGCTATACAATTGATATACGGCTTGGTTTTTAGCCACATAATCGCCAACGGTTTTGAAATATAACTTTTCAATTCGTCCCATTGCTCTTGCAGAAATGGTTTTTATTTTTTCTTGATTAATGGACAAGACTCCTGTATAATTTTGCTCTAAACTGCTTTGAGTTTCTGAAATAGTTTGTGTAGTGATATTTCCCAGTTGTATTTGCTGTTTACTCAAACTTATTTCATTAGCCTCTGTATCATCTTGTTTTATTGGTGTTAACTCCATATGGCAAATGGGGCATTTTCCGGGTTTGTCTTCCTTAACTTGTGGATCCATAGAACAAGTGTAAAATGTTGTTGCTGCACTCTTATTGTGTTTGCTATGGTCTTCTTTGTCTTTAGTATTACAAGCCACCATTACCATAAATAGTATTGATAGTACACTTATTTTTTTTATTGTCTTCATTATTATTCGGTTTTAATAAAGCTTTCGCTGTCAATTAAATATTGTGCGTTTTTGGCAATGGTGTCTTTTACTGAAATACCCTCCATAATTTGGATAAAATCAACTATTTCAATTCCTGTTTTTATGGAGGTTGCCCTAAAGCCATTGTCCATTTTTAAGAAAACTATTTTCTTGTTTCCAATGCTTACCATTGACTGTTTTTGAATCCAAATTCCATTTACTGGATTTGTTTTCACAACTCCTTGCAATCTTAACCCAATTGGTAATTTTAATTTATTGTTATTTAAATAAACTCGAATTCTATTGGTTTTATCAGTTGCATTTAATTGTGTTTCGACAAAATTTATTTTGGCATCCATAAATTCGTTTTTGTCAAGTTCGGAAGTAATTCTGATGGATTGATTGGCTTTTATTAGACTATTATATCCTTGGATAACATTGAATATTCCCCATACTTTATCCGTATTTAATAGTTTAAAAATGACTTCTCCTTTTTTTATATAACTCCCTTCTTTCACATCCAATGTTGCAGTGTTGTTACTTGCACTTTGCATCGCAGGATTTGTTGTATTATCCATCGTTCCTGTACCGTCAATAATACCAGAAGCAGGACTAAAGATTGAGATTACAGGATTCGATTTTTTAGTTGCAACCAAAAAATTAATTTGACTTTCCGTCATTCCATAAAGCAACAATTTTTGTCTGGAGGCATTAATAATCGAAGGATTTTCAGCATCATTAGTAATCATATAAATGAAGTTTTGTTGTTCCGTCAGTAATTCTGGGCTGTATAAATCAAATAGTTTTTGTCCTTTATTTACTTTTTGATATTTATAATTGACATACATTTTTTCGATTCGACCGCTCATTCGAGCTGCAATATTTACCGATGAATTGGGATCATACTCCACAATTCCCGGTAAATTTATTTCACTGCTCAAAGCAGTGTCTATTGCCGTTGTTGTTTGATAATTACCTACTATAAAATTGTCGGTAGGTTTTATAAGATTGTCGATTGAATTGTCGTCAACGGAATTATTCTCTGTTACTTTTTTTACCAAAGTCATTCCGCAAATGGGACAATTTCCGGGTTTATCTCTAATGATTTCCGGGTGCATTGAACAAGTGTAAACCTCGTTTTGATGTCCCATTTCCGAATGATTATCTGATTTTTTGGCAAAGAAATAGATTGCAATTCCGATAATGGAAATTACAACAAGAGCTAAACCATACTTTATATACTTGTTCATAATTATTTGGTTTCTAATTGTTTTTCAATTTCTACTTGTGCTACCAAAATACTTTGTAATTTGTCCAAGGCATCAATTTGAGCCATATTTAATGCTTCCCAAGCATCGAGAGTGACAAATAAATCACCAGTGTTATTTTGCCAAGCCAAGATTGCGGTTTCATAATTTTTTCGTAAAGCAGGTATGATACTTTTTTGGGCGATTTCGTACTGTTTTTTTAAGGAAGTTAGTTCTGTATTCATTCCCGAAATCATTCCTGCAGCTTCATTCAAAATCATTTGTTTTTGCCAGTTCAAGCTTTCATTTTTAATTTGAAAACTGTCGATATTGGCTTTATTCATTTTAGTTGACCAAGGCATTGGAATGGTAATCATTCCCATCAAGGAAAATTGTTGGGGTTGTTCTCCAAAAGCAAACATATGATCGTATTTTATACCAAACTCGGGCAATAACTTTGTTTTTTCGGCTACAATTTTGAGCTGATTTATTTCCATCGTTTTTTCGATGGCTTTCACATCGCTTCGGTTTTTAGAAAGAGAAGTTGTATCTGATATGGCCAAATTAAAATCTTTTATTTCGTAAGTTTCATCAATTTCAAATTTGGTGTTTTTATCTCTTGCCATCAAGGTGTTTAGCATAATTCGCTTTTGGGAAATGTCATTTTGCAACATTAGAATCATACTCTCTAATGCGCTGTATTGCGATTTTGCTTTGTAATAAGTAGGCAATTTATCCATATTATACTGGTACCGTATTTCCATACTTTTAATCATATAGTCTAAAAGCAACAAATTATCATCGGCTATTTTTATTTTTTTATTTAAAACCAACCATTGATAATAATTTGTTTTTGCTAGTGCCTTCAATTGATTAATCGTATAGTTTTTATTTTCCTTTTCGACCGATGACATCGCACTCATTAGATTAAAATCTGCTTTTAACTTGGAAGCATTCGGTATCATTTGTGTAACGCCCAACATATAATTCCCCATTCCAGGAAATGCACCATCTGCTTTCCACATTTTGGCGTTGTAAGGTGCCATAAAAAAGCCCGTCTCTACTTGTGGAGCCATCCAACTTCTAGCACCCTTTGCCGCTGCATCCATACTTTGAATTTCGGCATCGTACATTTTTAGTTGAGGATTGTTTGTCTTGATTGTACTCAATACATTATCCAAGGAAAGTGTTTGTGCTGCCAAATTAGTGGCGGTCAAAATCAAACAACTTATGGCTATATAAAATTTATTCTTTAACATCTATAAGATCTATTTTTCCTTTTGTTCTTAATTCTCGAAGTTTAACCATCTCAAAAACAACCGGTGTTACTAATAATACATAAATCGTGGAGGTAATGGTGCCTCCAATTAGTGGGACAGTGATGGGAAGCATTATATCTGATCCTGTTCCTGTTGCCCAAAGAATGGGGATTAGTCCAAATAATGAAACTGAAACAGTCATCAATTTTGGTCTTAACCTTTTGGCTGAACCATCAATAATATATTGTTTCAATATTTCTTCGGTTATGGTTTCCTTCGTGTTTCCGTACTTTTCTACCATTTTATTCATTGCTTCATTCAAATAGATGGTCATTAACATTGCCGTTTCGATTGCCATTCCAAACAGTGCAATAAAGCCAACGGCAACAGCAACGGATATATTAATTCCATAAAAATAAACCATAAAAATGCCTCCAATTAGAGCAAAAGGTACTGTGATCATCGTGATTAACGCCTCTTTCATTGAATGATACGTAAAATATAAAACAAGAAATATGATGATGACAACAATTGGCAAGATTAAACTTAATGTTTTGTTCGCTCGAATTTGATTTTCCCATTGACCACTCCATTCCACATAATATCCTTTTGGCATTTTAGTCATCATTGCATCGAGTTTTTTCTGCGCCTCTTTTACAGTACTTCCTAAATCACGTTCCCGAACGTTGAACAACACAGTGCCACGAAGCATTGCATTTTCGCTATTTATCATTGGAGGGCCATCACTTATTTTTACATTAGCGACAGTTTCTAATGGTATTGGACCAAAATCCATTGTTTGCACTTGTAGTTTTTTTAAGGCTTCAATGCTGTTACGGTATTCTTGAGCATATCTTGCATTTACAGAAAAACGCTGTCTTCCCTCGATAGTCGTGGTTAGTTTCATACCTCCAATAGAGGCTTCAACCACATTATTAATGTCGTCTATAGTCAATCCATATCTACCAATGACGTCTCTTTTTGCTTCAATATCAATATATTTTCCGCCTGTTATGGGTTCCGCATACAAATCTTTAACTCCAGAAGTTCCTTCGAGTGTTTTTTTAATTTTTTGAGCCAAAACGTTTATAGTATCTAAACTTGCTCCGTAAATCTTGATACCCACATCGGTTCTGATTCCTGTTGAAAGCATATTGATACGGTTGATAATAGGTTGCGTAAAGCCATTGGTCACACCAGGGATTTGCAGTTTGTTGTTTATTTCCGTGATAATATCATTCTTGGTTTTGTCTTCTCGCCATTCTGCTTGAGGTTTTAACAAAATAATGGTTTCAACCATACTTATTGGACTGTTATCAGTTGCCGTATTTGCCCTGCCTGCTTTTCCCAACACGTGAGCCACTTCGGGAATTGATTTGATCAATTTGTCCTGAACCTGAAGAATTCTCTTTACTTCGGAGTTGGATACATCGGGTAAGGTTACTGGCATAAACAGTACAGATCCTTCATCTAAAGGAGGCATAAATTCTGAACCCAAACGAGTAAACATCAATACGCCAATCAGCAAAGCAATAATGTTGATGCCCAATACTGTTTTTCTCCATTTTAAACAAAAAATCAAAATGGGTGTATAAATGCTTTCCAATTTTTTATTAATTGGGTTCTTATCTTCTGGGCGAAGTTTTCCTTTTAGTAAGAAACTAATTAACACAGGTGTAAGTGTAATGGCTAAAAAAGCATCAACTATCAGTATAAACGATTTTGTCCAAGCTAGTGGACTAAATAACTTGCCTTCCATTCCCGTGAGAAGAAATACAGGCAAAAAGGATGTAATTACAATTATTGTTGAGTAGAAAACACCTGGGCCTACTAATTTGGAAGAGCTTTCTATAAGCTTCAACTTATCTTCAGAAGACAACGGATCGTTTTCTTTTTTGAATATATTTTTAATTTTATTTTTCATCTTATTTCCAATTACTGATTATTGTCCATTTCTTCCTGTTTCTCCGAAATTGTCCTGTATGCATTCTCTACCATTACGATACCATCATCAACGACAACACCAATTGCCAGAGCAATCCCCGTTAGTGACATAATGTTTGAAGAAATACCAAATGCTTCGAGTAAAATAAAGCCAATAGCCACAGATATTGGTAATTGAATGAGTATAATTAAAGCGCTTCGCCAATGAAAAAGAAAAAGTAGTACAACAATTGAAACGACAATCATTTCTTCTATTAAAGTGCCTTTAACAGATGCGATTGCTTTTTCTATTAATTCACTTCGGTCATAAGACGTTTTAAAAGTAACTCCTTCGGGCAATCCTTTTTCGACTTCTTTCATTTTCTCTTTTACTGCCGTGATTACTTTGTCAGCATTTTCACCATAACGCATTACCACAATTCCGCCAACAACTTCACCATTGCCATTTTCATCAAAAATACCTAGTCTCAAATCGCCACCCATTTGTATTGAACCAATATCTTTAACTTTTACCGGAACGGAATTATAGTTTTTAATAGCAATGTCTTCTACATCTTTTATGTTTTTGATGTAGCCCAAGCCCCTAACGATATAGGACATATTGCTCATTTCAAATTTTCTTCCTCCAACGTCATTATTATTTGTTTTGACAGCATTCATTACTTCCATCATACTGACGTTGTAGTATTGCATTTTCAATGGATCCAATACTAATTGATATTGCTTTTCAAATCCACCAAAGGAAGCCACTTCGGCAACTCCTGGAACGGTTTGCAAGGCAAATTTCACGTACCAATCTTGCAAGGCTCTTTGTTCTCCCAAGTCCATACCTTTCGCATTTAAATGATACCAAAAAACGTGACCCACACCTGTGCCATCAGGACCCAAGGTTGGTACTACATTTTGTGGTAATAATCGTTGTGCATAATTTAATCTTTCTAGAACCCGAGTTCTTGCCCAATATATATCGACATCATCTTCAAAAATGATGTAGACAAAGCTCATCCCAAACATCGAAGCACCCCGGATATTTTTGACTTTTGGAATGCCTTGCAAGTTAGAAACCAATGGATAAGTAACCTGCGCTTCTATAACCTGAGGGCTTCTTCCCATCCATTCTGTAAAAACAATTACTTGGTTTTCGGATAAATCAGGAATGGCATCTATGGGATTTTGTTGTACGCTGTAAATGCCCCAAGCAAATAAGCAAGCCGAAACCAGCAAGACAATTGCCCGATTTCGTAGTGAGAATGTTATTAATTTTTCTACCATTATTTTTAATTTTGTGATGAAATACTATCTTCTATTTTATTTATCCAATCCAAAACTTTCTTTTTTTGTGAGGCTGTAAGGATTGCATTTTTATGAATTAAAGTATAAGAACTCAAAGGCATTTCGTTTGATTCGATTTCTTTACTTATAGCTTTCAATTTGCTGTTTTGCCTGCGTTTTGAATAATTTCCAAATTCATTAAAATTCAATTCCTCTTTACCTTCTTTTATATGTCTTTCCATAAAAAAACGAGCGGGTTGAATGTAAGAATACCAAGGATAATAGGTGTTGTTACTGTGGCAATCATAACAAGAAGTTCGCAAAATGATTTCAACATTTTTAGGAACATTATAGACTTTTGTAAAATTGCCAGTTATATCCTGCTCAAAACTAATATTTCGAGCAGGTTGATATAACTGTATCAACAAAAAAATAATTAACCCAATAAAAAGTATTTTTTTGATGATTATTTTCATTCTAGAATTCTTTTTTTATAGAACCGCACGTAGCCATATCTTTTCCAAAATAAGGGTTTGTAATTTCTTTGGTTTCGCTTATCCAAACAGCACCTTTGTTGTTATCTGCCATAGGGCAAAAATCCAGATAAAGTTTTTGATTTGTTCCGAAAGTTGCTATTAAATCACTTACATCTTTGCTTAAAAGTACAAAATGTTCTCTTTGATGGTCTATTTTCCCGGCGTTGTCACCTATATGTTCTGCGTGCTCTTTTGCATCATCAGCAATGTCTAAATATTCCTTTTTTTGACTTGCAGTTAAACTGTTTGCATTTATAGAATTGAACGTTTGATACAAAGCTTTCCCTGCTTTAGCTGCGCCATTTGCATCATCTTTAGTCAGCGCTTTCTTGATTTTTAAATAATTATCGACAATTACGCTAGTTGAAAAAGGAGTGGAATAGGTATTTGTTTCTTGAGCCCCTTCTTCAGAAGTAGCAGCATCTGTATGATCATGGGTACCATCAGTGTGGTCGTGTTCTTTTTGAGCAACTGGTTCTGTTAATTCCATACCACATTTGGAACATTCTTCTCCTTTTTTTCCTGTAATCTCTGGGTGCATGGAACACGCATATATTTCATTTGAATTTGTTGAAGTTTCTGTGGTCTTGTTTTCTGTCTCTTTGTTTTTTTGATTACAAGAAACTAAAGTGATAGCTATAATAGCTGATAGAATAAGTGTTTTCATGACATGTTATTATTTAGATTTTTATTGTTTTTTTAAATTGAAAAAAGTATAATACAAATTGAAGTAAAACCCATTTGGAGCAGAACGTATCATTGAACTTATTAACTCTTGACGGTAGGCAAGATCTAATCGTGCCTGACTGTTAAAAATGAATTGTACCGCCGGCACAACGTCTAAATAGGATTTACCATTTTCGTTGATGGTTTGACCTACAAATTCAACCATTAAATTGATGTTGGTTTGCTTGAAACTCGTGTATTTTTTAGGGTACATCAATTTTCCAAAAGACAAAGTATAGTTCGTTGCATTATCACCAATATTATCTGGAAAAGGATAGTTTGGTTTGTTATCCAATGCTTTTTCAAAACTAAGCGATGAACTTATGGCTACCTTTTTGACCAACTTTGTTGCGATTATCCCTGTTTCAAAACCAGTATTGTGTCCTACTATTTCAATTTGCTCTTGATGAATATCAGCACGATTGAAGCTAAATCTTCCATAAGTTGCTAAGCGAAAGTGACTGTTTAAATCATCTGTAGAATAAAACCTGTACTTAGCCATAAAACCACCACCTTCTGCATACAATGCATTAGTTCTTGTGCTGATAAAAGCGGAACCACGAACCATTAAATTTTTATTTATACCATAAGTTACCTCGGGCATTAAATGATAGTTGTAACCTGGCTCAAATTTTTCTTTAAAAGCAGATTGCATCACATTTACGGCTAATGAATTAGCAGGAACATTACTTGCAGGATCTGTTACTACAAATAATTCTTGACTAAAAATAGTTTGGCAACTGATGGCTGCAAAAAATAAAATTACCTTTCTCATTAGTTTATCATTTTAATGTGAAAATCATCTTCATTATTCGAAGCATACGTATCAATATTCTTATAGGACTTAGATAATTTTTTAAATTCTTTCTCGGTTACATATCCTTTATCAACCACTTGAAACTGTATTTCAGAAGCATTACTTTTTTTATCATTAACCATTATGTATGAACTTTGAGTGATGGTATTTGATTTTGCGGTAACTACTAATGAACCGATAAAAAAACCTGCTTTTTCTACTTTTTCTTTAAATATTTTAGGGCTTAATTCGTTTCCTTCTTTTAGCGTTACTGTAAAGGTATTGGAGTTTAAATCGATTTCAACGTTAACCAATTCGGGCACTGTTTTTAGCTGTTTATTTATAGCATTTGAACACATAGAACAGGTTAAACCAGTGGCTCTAATTTCGGCTTTTACTATTTGGGCATTACTATTAAGTGAAAACATCAAAACCATTGATGTAATCAGAATATATATTGTTTTCATTTTATTCTTTTATTAATTTAATTATTTCTTCTTCTGAGGGATTTTTTGCTATTAGAATACCTTGGGGATTAAATAGGTATTTTGATGGTAATTCATCAACACCAAATTTTATTGCTGTATTGGCATCAAAACCTTCAGGATCTATTAACTGTGTAAATTTGATTTTATCTTTTTCAACAGCTTTAAGCCACTTACTTATGTCTGTATCGATTGATATTCCTATTATTTCAATTTTATTTGCATTAGCTTCATTGTGAAGTTTTACTAACTTCTTGTTGCCTAATCTACACGGCGCACACCAAGATGCCCAAAAATCGATAAGTACATATTTGCCTTTAAAGGATGTGATATTAACCTCATTACTGGTATTACTTTTTAATGTAATTGATGGTATAGCTTCTCCTATTTTTATTTGAGCTTTAGTAGTTGAGAAAATACCAATTAAAAAAAGTAGCATTACAATTTTTTTCATTTTGTTTATTTAATTGTTTCTACTGTTTTACCACAGTTCAACATCATTGAACCATAATAAGGATTTTTTACAGCATTTTCTTTACTTAACCAATTAGCACCTTTGCCGTCATTGAACATTGGACAGAATTGATAGTACACCGGATTTTCATATTTAGAAATCTTGATTAATGTATAAATTTCTTTAGATAATGATGTAAAATGATCGCGTTGGATTTTTACATCTTTTGTATTAGCGATATTTTCTGCATCTTTCTGTATCGTATTTACAACTTTCATCCACACCATGTGAACATCCATATCAAGCTTGTCCATTTTGACATTATTGATGGCCGTTACCAATTCTTTTGAAGCTGATGCCGTGCTATTCCCATTAGAAGTGATTAATGCATCTTTTACTAAAAAATAGTTATCGAATACAACCTTTAATTGATTTTCACCCTGAATTACTGTAGTACTTGTTTCAGAATGATTACTATGATTGGAATGGTCTCCGTTGCTAGCAATCGATGTTGTTTCTTCTTTTACAGGAACTTTTGCTACACGGTCATATTGGCAACATCCGTGAAGATTGTTATATACATCATCTGGAGCAAGAAATTTATCACTATCGTAACCAACTAATGCAATTCTCTTGAGTATTTCATCTTGATTGGTTTTTTTAGCATCGTAGGTTAGTGTTGCCATTTGGGTTTCTTGGTTCCAATCGACATTGGCTATTTTTTTGATGTTTCCTGCTTTTTCGATTTTGGTTTCGCACATACCACAATTGCCATAAATTTTTACACTTTCTGTTTTGGCATTTTTTATTTGTGCATTACCTGTAGTTGATAACAATACAGAAATTGCTATCATTATTTTCATTAATGAATTTTTCATTTTGAATAAAATTGTAATCAAAGCAAACTACCTTGATTAGTTGATAAAATAAATTTGGATAAATAACAGTTGCGAAAGCATGTTATTACAATACCAATAATGGTATAAAAAACAATACTTAACTGTTAGATTGAATAGCAAAATGCTATGAATTTGACACACTTATGGCTGTCAAAAATGGATTTAGCTTATTTTAGGAATGAGCCAAATAGAATAAAAACCATCTGAGATTGATGGTATTGTGTATGAAAATTTAACTTTCTCGATTGAAGAATAGCTAAACATGTAATTTTTAAAAAGGATTTCAGATGAAAAGCTTACTGAAGAGGTTGGACAGGTTGACGAACATCCACATTTAGAATGACCGCAATTGCCTTTACAACCTTTGTGATCTTTATCTTTCGAATTATCGTTGTCACAACAACTCTTTTTTTCTGATTTAGTAGAGGAAATTTCTTTTTTGCAAGAACTCTTGTCTGAACCTTTACCACAAGCCATAGCACTATTAGGCAAGATAAACATGCCTAAAATCATTATGAGTATGATGTGGTATTTTTTCATTAAACTAATAAAACAATACAAAACTAATTAAAATAAATTAATATTAAGTAAAAATATTGTTAAATAGATTTTCTCTTTGTCAAACAATCTGATTTGAATTTATTT
>NZ_JAKLJH010000057.1 GCF_023151265.1 Flavobacterium sp. | reverse complement strand
TTTTTCCAAGTTTCCATGTCGCCACCTAACATAACATCATTTCCGCCAGGGTTTAAACTACCAGCAGGTGCATTGTCGATTAATGTTATTGCTTCGTCTAATTGAACAATTAAATTACGATAAATAAATAAATCATCATCATAAGCTGGAGTTAAATTAGCTGCTCTTTTATGAGCTTCTGAGTATGGTATGTCTCCATACAGATCTACTAAGTATTGAAAATAATACGATTTCATAATTTTAGCTATTGCTTTATAATTATCGTATTCTGTTCCTTCTGCATTCTGAATAAATGTATAATTAGAAGTTCTAAGTTGTAAATTTTCAAAAATACTAGAATAAAAATCAGAAGTTACATTGTAATTGTGTTCATTAAAATAATAACTTGAGTTAGAAGCTCCAACATCTCTTGTCCAATTGTTCATCATAAGATTCCCTAATTGGTTCATGTCTCTTGCTAATGTATTGTAAGTGTATACTTGAGTAGCTGCAAGAACAATTGCAGGATCTATATTTTCGGATGTTGGATCGTTTGGACTATCATTTACATCTAAAAAATCATCGCACGAATTCAGACTAGTAAGTACTACTAATCCAAAAGCTATATGTTTAAAAATATTTTTCATAGTATTTCTTAAAAGGTTAGGTTAAAATTAATTCCGTAGGTTCTTGTTGGTGGAGCTTGATTTCCAGTACTAAGACCAACATTGTTTCCTGTAGTGAATGAAAATTCTGGATCAGTATAATTTCTGTTTTCTTTTGGTAAAATCATGAAAACATTTCTAGCATTAATACCTACAGAGAAGCTGCTAATTCCAATTCTACTCAATAAATCTTTAGAGAAAGTATATGATAAAGCAATTTCTCTACATTTAAATGCGGTAGCATCTAACACGAAGTTTTCGTCGATTTCTCTATAAATTCCTGTGTAGTAATCTTGTCCTCCAGATGTAGTAACTGAATTGTTTTGTGTATAAACTCCTGGTGAAGTTTCAACTACAGAGTTAGGGAAAATAAAAGGTTGTCTTCCACCTTGAGCAGTAGAAATATCAGTTCCGTTTTGAATTAAACCATCTTTAATCCCTGCATAAAATACGTGTCCAGTTCTATAGTCAAATACTCCAGAAAGTTTGAAGTTTTTGTAAGTTAATGAACTTGATAAACCTAAAATATAGTCAGGAGTTGTTTTTCCTAATTTCACATTGTTAGCTTTTAATGGATCTCCAGAAGAAGCGTCAATTATAACGTTTCCGTTTTCATCTCTTTGGTAACCTGTTCCCACAATCATTGGAAATTGTTCTCCTGCAATTGCCGCAATACCAGCTGTTCCTAAATAATCACCAACAGCTGCTTGAACAGAAATTTCAGTTACCTTGTCCACAGTTGTTTTTGGGGCACTATAGCCAAAACGAATATCCCAAGTTAAATTATCATTTTTAATTGGAGTTAATCCTAAATCCAGTTCAAGACCGGTAGATGTTGTTTCTCCTACGTTAATTGTCGCTTCGTTTGCTCCTGAAGCGAATGAAGGAGAAGTTTGAAGAATCTGATCTGTGTTTTTTGAAGTGTAGTAGCTTACATCAAAAGTTATTCTTCGTCTATAAAATTCTAAGTTTAGGTTAATTTCTTTAGAAATATTATCTTCTGGTTTTAAATTAAAATCAGTAAGTGAAGGATCTTGAACAAATGAGTTAATTACACTGTAAGGGAAACCTGCTGTATCTCCACTTAAAAAACGATCGTTAATATCGTAAGGGTCTATAATTGCATTTCCTACTTTTACAATACTTGCAGATACTTTAGCGTATGTTAAGATGTCTCCGCCAAAATTATCAAATGCTTTTGTTGGAATAAAAGAAACTCCAGCACTTGGATAGAAGAAAGAATTATTATTTTTGTTTAGAACTGAAGTCCAATCATTTCTTGCTGTTAAATTAAGAAATAAATAATCTTTATAACCTAAATCAACATTTGCAAAAAAGGCATAACCTCTTTGTTGTGATTTAAAATCTTCTGGTATTGTGTTTCCTGTAATATTTGTAATGTTGTATAATCCAGGAACCACTAAACGATTTCCTTTAATAGAGGATCTATTTGACTCGATATTAGTAATGTTATTACCAATGTTAGCTTTGAATGAAACATCATTCGTAAGCATGTAATTAAAATTCAATAAGAAATCAGAATATATTCTTCTTGAATTACTATTGTTAACTTCATAAGAAGAAACATAGTCAGAAGGTGTGTCCCAATAAACTACTTGGGCTTCATAGCCATTAAAAAATTCATAACCATTAAAAGAAGTTGTTCTAAAACTTGCTCTGTATGTTGCGTCGATATTTTTGTTTATTTTGTAGCCAATTTCTCCAACTCCTTCTATAGTTTGTCCTTTAGAATCAATTCTTTCGTTTTTAAGTCTCCAATATGGATTTAATTCCCAATACGTCCAGTGAGTTGCATTGTCTGGGTTAGAAAATGCTTCGACAGGGACATTCACAGGAACTTGAGTTAATGAGTTGTAAACTGAACCTTCTACACCTCCAGCTGTATTTTGGTGACTTGTTGTGTAGCGAACATTTGCATTTAAGCTCCATTTATCGTTTGATTTACCAGCTCCAAAGTAAAAGTTGTTCTTTTTAAATGAGTCTGTAGGAATAATACCACTTGTTTCTTGATTTCCAATAGAAAGATTTACATAGCCATTTTCATCACCCGATGAAACTGCAATGGAATTTAACATGGTAGTTCCAGTATTAAAAAATGGTTTGTAGTTGTCTTTAATAAAAGAGTAAGGCATTAAAGTTTGTTCCAAACCAGTTGGTTGAAGTGAGCCGTCTAGTTCTGCTCCCCAACTTGTGTTTTCTGTAAAATCTTGAGCGCCTTGATAACCTTGACCAAATCTGTTTTGAAGTTTAGGTAACATTGAAACCTCTTCAAAAGTAACAGATGAGTTTAAAGCGATGTTAAATTTGTTTTGTTCTTTATTTCCTTTCTTAGTGGTAACGATAATTACACCATTTGATCCTTGTGATCCATATAAAGCAGCTCCATTAGAACCTTTAATAACGTTTATCGATTCAATAATTTCAGGGTTTAATTCAGAAAAAGCGCCAGATGTAGAAATAACACCATTAATTACAATTAAAGCTTCGTTGTTTCCTGTAATAGAACGGAAACCACGTAACTGAATTCTTGTACTAGGATTTACACCATTATTGATAGTGTTAATTTGCAAACCAGATACTTTTCCAACTAATCCAACGGCAGCATTTGTTGCTTTCGCCTGATTTAGTTCGTCTGTTTTTACAACTTGAGATGCTGTTGTAATTTCATCTGGTTTTCTTTTTATACCTAAGGCTGTAACTACAACTGATTCCAATTCTGTTACATCCTCTTTCATTGTAATATTGATTTTAGAAGATGATACAACTACTTCTTGTGGCAACATTCCGATGAATGAAAAAACAAGAACTGCTCCATCATTTACTTTGATTTCGTAGTTTCCGTCAAAATCAGATTGAGTTCCGTTTTTAGTTCCTTTTTCAATGATGGTTACACCTGCAAGAGGTACTCCTCCTTCATCGATAATTGTTCCTGTCACAGATTTTGCCTGAGCAAAAAATTGCTGACTTAGCAATAGCGCCAAGAAGGTTAATAATAATTTAGTTTTTGATTTCATATTGGTTGATTTGAATTTATAATTCAAAAATCAGAAATTTTTTATAACAAACCTAATATAATATTAACTTTTTTATAACATTTTTTGTGCAAAATCAAAAATTTGTCTTAAAACTTATGTGAATAATAGAATTTGAAAGTTTTATCGCTTGGTCGCTTGTGCTTCCATTAGCGTAAACTAAATTGAACAATCCGTTTTTGGTAAATAACCCAAATCCGAAGCCTAAGCCTAAAATTTTATCATCAATCGCAGCTGTTTTGTCTTGAAAATAACCGTAATCGGTTATGGAGTGAACGTATAAATTTGGCGCGACTAAATAGCGATATTCTGCCATAATTCCGCTAAAAGCATTTGCTTGCAAACTGTTTTCGTTAAAACCTCTAATTGAATTGATGCCTCCAAATCGAAACAACTCGTTAATTATATAATCATCACTTTGTAAATAAAAAGTCTGATTTCTTAAATAAATACTGTTTTTTGGATTCAAATTAAAGTTGTAATTCAAATCCAATTGGGTAAAAAACTGATTCGTTTTTTGAGATGAAATGGTTCGATTGCCTGTTCCTGCTTTTATGAAGATTCTTGCTTTTTCAGGAAAAATGAAATTTTCGTTGTCAAAATCGGTATATTCAAAACTCGAAGTCAAAAATGTATTCGTAAAATCATTCAAACTAAACGAATTCGTATTCTGAATATCTACGGAAGTAGTTTTTTGATAACCAATATAAGCTTTTGTGTTGTATGAAAAATAATAACCTAAATTCAAATCGGTCACAGTATTCTGAAAAGTGGAATCTTGTTTGAAAATTCTCAAATTCGCTTTAATTCCAATCGGACTTTTAAAAATGTATGGTAATTCTGTTCCGATGTTAAACGAAGTTTGTTGGTTACCGTCGTTTTTCCAATACAAATTAAATTTTTCTCCAGTGTTTAAAATGTTTTGCAGTTGCAAATCTAAATAGCCGTTAAAAGTTAATTTACTTTGATCGTCGTTTGAAAATCCAATAAAACCATCAAATTTATTGGGTTTCGATTTTTCAACATAAACAAAAATTTTAGTCGAATCAGTCGTGAATAAAATTTCAGGATATTTCAACTGACTCACAAATTGCAATTTATCAAACTCATCATTAATCTGTTTTAAATTATCCTGATTAAAAGTGGCTTTTTTTGCTTTTTTGGTAATTGCTTTTTTAATTCCTGTAGGGAATTTATCGTAACCCACAATAACAATATCGGTAATATTTCTTTTCGAATTGAGTTTCAGTTGCAATTCAGAAAATAAATTGTTGTCAACTTTTCGCTGATTAGTCAATTGCAAATTCGCTAGAGAATATCCTTTCTTTTCTAACAACGCAATTTTACTTTTCATAAAATTCTCAACTTCATTTGTTGCGATTACCAAAGTGTCTTTTTCTAATTGCAATAGCGATTTTTCCTCGGCAGAAAGATTACCTATATATATGGTGTTGTTTTTTATAGAATTTCCTAATTTGTATTTAAAGACAAAACTACTATCATTCACTTTTTTTTGTTCCAACAGTAGCCAATCAAAAAAACCTTGATTCGTTAACTTGCTTTCAAAACGTTTTTGTTCTTCTAAAAGTAAAGCAACCGAAGCGTGTTTAGATTCGTATTGTAGACTATCAATGGTTTTGTTTTCTGTTTCGGAAGTTCCTTCCATCTTTAAATAGAAGTTTTGCCCCAATGAAAATTGGAAGCAAAAAAACAGAATAAAACCCAAGAGTAATTTCATAGCAGTAAAGAAACGAAAAAAAGTAAAATAAATTTTATTTGTAGTAGCGAAAGGTTCGTGAATTCTTGTTGTCCATGTTCCCGCTGTCCGCACTACATGGTAGTTTGCTTCCATCGGGGCTAGGTAGTTTTTGTCTTTCTTTCTTGTAACTCAATACAAATCAAATCACTACTAAAATCAAATTGCATTGAAAATTAATAAATTATGATTTGGAAAGTAAAAAATAATTCCTACATTTGCAACCCCGTAAAAAGCGGGAATTTTAAACAGTAAAAATTTTTAGTATTTAATTATGCCAACAATTCAACAATTAGTAAGAACAGGGAGAACCCAAATAACTAAGAAGAGTAAATCGGCTGCTTTAGATTCTTGTCCTCAAAGAAGAGGTGTGTGTACTCGTGTTTACACAACAACTCCTAAAAAACCAAACTCAGCAATGAGAAAGGTAGCTAGGGTTCGTTTAACAAACGGTAACGAGGTGAATGCATACATTCCTGGAGAAGGTCACAATCTACAAGAGCACTCGATAGTATTAGTTAGAGGTGGAAGAGTAAAAGATTTACCAGGTGTACGTTACCACATCGTACGTGGAGCATTAGACACTGCGGGTGTTGCAGGAAGAACACAACGTAGATCTAAGTATGGAGCAAAACGTCCAAAACCAGGACAAGCACCTGCACCAACTGGAAAGAAAAAGTAATTTAAAAATCTTTTAAAGAAAAGACATGAGAAAAAGAGCGGCCAAAAAAAGACCCCTTTTACCAGATCCAAAGTTTAACGATCAGTTAGTAACGCGTTTTGTGAATAACTTAATGTGGGATGGTAAAAAATCAACAGCTTTTAAAGTTTTCTATGATGCATTAGAAATCGTTGAAACTAAAAAGCAAGATGCAGAAAAATCTGCTTTAGAGATTTGGAAAGATGCATTAACAAATGTTATGCCTCACGTAGAAGTTCGTTCACGTAGAGTGGGTGGAGCTACATTCCAAATTCCAATGCAAATTCGTCCAGATAGAAAGATTTCTTATGCTATCAAATGGATGATTCTTTATGCAAGAAGAAGAAACGAAAAATCAATGGCAGGTAAATTAGCTTCTGAAATTTTAGCTGCGGCTAAAGAAGAAGGTGCTGCTGTTAAGAAAAGAATGGATACTCACAAAATGGCAGATGCTAATAAAGCATTCTCTCACTTTAGATTTTAATTCGTATAGAAATGGCTAGAGATTTAAAATATACAAGAAATATTGGAATTGCTGCTCACATTGATGCTGGTAAAACAACAACAACTGAGCGTATCTTATTCTATACAGGAAAATCACACAAAATTGGTGAAGTACACGATGGTGCTGCAACAATGGACTGGATGGCGCAAGAGCAAGAAAGAGGTATTACAATTACTTCTGCTGCTACAACTTGTGAGTGGAATTTCCCAACAGAACAAGGAAAAGTATTGCCAGATTCAAAACCTTACCACTTTAATATTATCGATACTCCTGGTCACGTTGACTTTACAGTTGAGGTAAACCGTTCGTTACGTGTATTAGATGGTTTAGTGTTTTTATTTAGTGCAGTTGATGGTGTTGAGCCTCAATCTGAAACTAACTGGAGATTAGCTGATCAATATAGAGTTCCTCGTATGGGATTCGTAAATAAAATGGACCGTCAAGGTTCTAACTTCTTAGGAGTTTGTCAGCAAGTAAAAGATATGTTGAAATCAAACGCAGTAGCGATTACTTTACCAATTGGTGAAGAGGCTGATTTCAAAGGAGTAGTTGACTTAGTTAAAAATCAAGCTATTGTATGGCATGATGAAACTCAAGGTGCTACTTTTGATATTATCGATATCCCTGCTGATATGGTTGACGAAGTAAAAGAATATCGTTCAATTTTAATTGAAGAGATTGCTACTTACGACGAAAACTTATTAGAAAAGTATATGGAAGATGAAAACTCAATTACTGAGGATGAAATCAACAATGCTTTACGTGCTGCTACAATCGACATGGCTATCATTCCTATGATTGCTGGTTCTTCTTTCAAAAACAAAGGAGTTCAATTTATGTTAGATGCAGTTTGTAAATATTTGCCATCTCCATTAGATAAAGAAGGTATCGAAGGAATTCATCCTGATGATGCTGATTTATTAGAAGAAGATCAAAAGAAAATTATCCGTCGTCCTGATACTAAAGAGCCTTTCGCGGCTTTAGCATTTAAAATTGCTACTGACCCTTATGTTGGTCGTTTAGCTTTCTTCCGTGCTTATTCAGGTCGTTTAGATGCTGGTTCTTACATCTTGAATACACGTTCAGGAAATAAAGAAAGAATTTCTCGTATCTACCAAATGCACGCTAACAAACAAAATCCAATCGAATATATTGAGGCTGGAGATATTGGGGCTGCTGTAGGATTTAAAGATATCAAGACTGGAGATACAATGTGTGATGAAAAACACCCAATTATTCTTGAGTCAATGAAATTCCCTGATCCAGTAATTGGTATCGCAATTGAACCTAAAACAAAAGCTGACGTAGATAAAATGGGTATGGCTTTAGCTAAATTAGCTGAAGAAGATCCAACATTTACAGTTAGAACTGATGAAGCTTCAGGTCAAACGATTATTTCAGGTATGGGTGAGTTACACTTAGACATTCTTGTAGATCGTATGAAACGTGAGTTCAAAGTTGAGGTTAATCAAGGTGAGCCACAAGTTGAGTACAAAGAAGCGTTTACTAAAGCGGCACAACACAGAGAAACTTACAAAAAGCAATCTGGAGGTCGTGGTAAATTTGGTGATATCGTTTTCCGTTTAGAGCCTGCTGATTTAGTAGATGGTAAAGCTCCTATGGGGTTACAGTTTGTTAATGAGGTAAAAGGTGGTAACGTACCAAAAGAATATATTCCTGCTGTAGAAAAAGGATTTAGAGAAGCTATGAAGCAAGGTCCTTTAGCGGGTTATGCAGTTGATAGTTTAAAAGTTACATTATTAGATGGTTCATTCCACCCTGTGGATTCTGATGCTTTATCATTCGAATTAGCAGCTAAAATGGGTTATAAAGAAGTAGCTAAAGCTGCAGGAGCTGTTGTTCTTGAGCCAATCATGAAAATTGAAGTTATTACTCCAGAAGAAAACATGGGTGATATCGTAGGTGACTTGAACCGTCGTAGAGGTCAAGTGAATGATATGGGTGATAGAAATGGTGCTAAAACTATTAAAGCTAATGTTCCTTTATCAGAAATGTTTGGTTATGTTACTACATTAAGAACATTATCTTCTGGTAGAGCTACATCTACAATGGAGTTTTCTCACTATGAAGAAACACCTTCTAACATTTCAGAAGCTGTAATCAAAAAAGCAAAAGGTAACGCTTAATTTTTAAAGAGATGAGTCAAAAAATCAGAATAAAATTAAAATCTTACGATCACATGTTGGTTGATAAATCAGCAGAAAAGATTGTAAAAACTGTAAAAAGTACAGGTGCTGTGGTAACGGGTCCAATTCCATTACCTACTCACAAAAAGATTTTTACTGTATTACGTTCTCCACACGTTAACAAAAAATCAAGAGAGCAATTCGAGTTAAGTTCTTATAAGAGATTGTTAGATATCTACAGCTCTTCTTCTAAAACTATCGATGCTTTAATGAAATTAGAGTTACCTTCAGGAGTTGAAGTAGAAATTAAAGTGTGATAAACACTATTGCAAAAATGCAATGATTTAATAATAAAAAACCGTTAATGTGAAAGCATTACGGTTTTTTTCTTATCATTTTTAGTGTGTATAATGTGCTTTTTTTAGCTAAATTTTACTTAACTATTTATTTTTGCGATAATTAAAAAATAATTTATATATTTGCACCCTCAAAATGAGTAGTGTGCAAATACTATTTGTATTATAAATAAGAGTTTAATTAATAATTAGTTTAATATGTCTGGGTTAATCGGAAGAAAAATTGGCATGACTAGCATCTTTGATGAGAACGGGAAAAATATTCCTTGTACTGTTATCGAGTGTGGTCCATGTGTTGTTACCCAAGTCAGAACCAATGAAGTAGACGGATATTCTGCTATTCAGTTAGGTTTCGATGACAAAGCTGAAAAGCGTTCAATTAAAGCTGAGTTAGGTCACTTTAAGAAAGCGGGAACAGCTGCGAAGAAAAAAGTCGTTGAATTCAAAGGTTTTGAAGAGGAGTACAAATTAGGCGATGTAATCGCTGTTGACTTATTCACGGAAGGTGAATTTGTTGATGTTGTTGGTGTATCAAAAGGTAAAGGATTCCAAGGGGTTGTAAAACGTCATGGTTTTGGTGGTGTTGGACAAGCTACGCATGGTCAACATAACCGTTTGAGAGCACCTGGTTCTGTAGGAGCTTCATCTTATCCGTCAAGAGTATTCAAAGGAATGCGTATGGCTGGAAGAACTGGAGGAGAAAATGTAACAGTACAAAACCTTAGAGTTTTAAAAGTGGTTGGTGAGAAAAATCTTTTAGTTGTAAAAGGTTGTGTTCCTGGTCATAAAAACTCTTATGTAATCATTCAGAAGTAATGGAAGTAAAAGTTTTAGATATCAACGGAAAAGAAACTGGAAGAAAAGTTCAACTTTCTGATTCAGTTTTCGCAATTGAGCCTAATAAACATGCTGTATACTTAGATGTAAAGCAATATTTGGCTAATCAAAGACAAGGTACTCACAAAGCTAAAGAAAGAGCTGAGGTTGCTGGAAGTACTCGTAAAATTAAAAAACAAAAAGGAACAGGTACGGCTCGTGCTGGATCTGCTAAAAATCCATTGTTTAAAGGTGGAGGTACAGTTTTTGGACCAAGACCAAGAAGCTATTCATTTAAATTGAATAAAAACTTAAAAAGATTAGCTCGTAAATCGGCTTTATCTTTAAAAGTAAATGAGTCAAATTTAGTGGTAGTTGAAGATTTTACATTTGAAACACCAAACACTAAAAATTTCATTAACGTATTGAAAGCTTTAGGGTTAGAGAATAAAAAATCTTTATTTGTGTTGGGCGATACAAATAAAAATGTATATTTGTCGTCACGCAATTTAAAAGCGTCTAGCGTTGTAACTACTTCAGAATTAAGTACTTATGCAATTTTAAATGCAAAAAGTTTAGTTCTTTTAGAAGGTGCTGTAGACGGAATTGAAGCTAATTTAAGTAAATAATAAGATTATGAGCATCATAATTAAGCCTATTATAACTGAGAAAATAACTAAAGATGGTGAAGTTTTTAACCGTTTTGGTTTTGTAGTTGCAAAAACTGCTAACAAAATTCAAATCAAAAATGCTGTTGAAGCGGCTTTTGGTGTGAATGTAGTTGCGGTTAATACAATGAACTACAGAGCTGATAGAAGTGTTAAATATACTAAAAGTGGTTTAATCAGTGGTAAAACAAATGCTTACAAAAAAGCAGTTGTTCAAGTTCAAGAGGGAGAAACAATAGATTTTTATACTAATATCTAATAGAAAATGTCAGTTAGAAAATTAAAACCTATTACCCCGGGTCAGCGATTTAGAGTTGTTAATAGCTTTGACACTATTACAACTGATAAGCCGGAGCGTTCTTTGATCGCACCGAAAAAAAACTCTGGAGGTAGAAATAGTCAAGGAAAAATGACCATGCGTTATACAGGCGGTGGTCACAAACAAAAGTATCGTATCATTGATTTTAAAAGAACTAAAGTAGGTATTCCTGCTACGGTTAAAACAATCGAGTACGATCCAAACCGTTCAGCTTTTATTTCATTATTGTATTATGCAGATGGAGCTAAAACTTACATCATTGCTCAAAATGGATTACAAGTTGGACAAACTGTAGTTTCTGGTGAAGAAGCATCTCCAGAAATTGGAAATGCAATGCCTTTAAGTAAAATTCCTCTAGGAACTGTTATTTCGTGTATCGAATTAAGACCAGGTCAAGGAGCTGTAATCGCTCGTTCAGCAGGAACTTTCGCTCAGTTAATGGCAAGAGATGGAAAATATGCAACAATTAAAATGCCTTCAGGAGAGACAAGATTAATCTTGTTAACTTGTATGGCTACAATTGGAGCAGTTTCTAACTCAGACCACCAATTAATCGTATCAGGAAAAGCTGGTAGATCAAGATGGTTAGGTAGAAGACCTAGAACAAGACCAGTAGCAATGAACCCAGTTGATCACCCAATGGGAGGTGGTGAAGGACGTTCATCTGGAGGTCACCCACGTTCAAGAAAAGGTTTGCCTGCTAAAGGTTATAGAACTCGTTCTAAAGTTAACCCGAGTAATAAGTATATTGTAGAACGTAGAAAGAAATAATTAGATAGACATGGCACGTTCATTAAAAAAAGGACCATTCGTACACTATAAATTAGAGAAGAAAGTTCAAGAAAATATTGCAGGTGGTAATAAAGGTGTTGTTAAGACTTGGTCTAGAGCATCAATGATTACTCCTGATTTCGTTGGGCAGACTATCGCAGTTCACAATGGTCGTCAATTTGTTCCAGTTTATGTAACTGAGAACATGGTAGGACACAAATTAGGAGAGTTTTCACCAACAAGATCTTTTAGAGGTCATGCTGGGGCTAAAAATAAAGGTAAAAAATAATAGGAAGCTATGGGAGTTCGTAAAAGAGAAAGAGCAGAGCAGACTAAAGAGGCAAAAACACAAGTTGCTTTTGCTAAATTAAATAACTGCCCTACTTCACCAAGAAAAATGCGCTTAGTTGCGGATTTAGTTAGAGGTCAGAAAGTAGAATTAGCTCTTAATATATTAAGATTTAGTCAAAAAGAAGCTTCAAGAAAATTAGAGAAATTGTTGTTATCAGCAATTAATAACTATCAGCAAAAAAATGCTGATGCTAATTTAGAAGAAGCTGGCTTGTTTGTAAAAACGATTACTGTAGATGGTGGTATGATGTTGAAAAGACTTCGTCCAGCTCCACAAGGTCGTGCACACAGAATTAGAAAGCGTTCTAACCACGTAACAATCGTGTTAGGATCAAATAATAACACACAAAGCAATTAATAAACAGTATGGGACAAAAGACAAATCCAATCGGAAATAGACTTGGTATCATCAGAGGATGGGACTCAAACTGGTATGGAGGAAATGATTACGGTGATAAAATCGCTGAAGATGCTAAAATCCGTAAATACATCCATGCACGTTTATCAAAAGCTAGTGTATCAAAAATAATTATCGAGAGAACTTTAAAACTTGTAACCGTTACTATCACTACTGCTAGACCTGGTATCATTATCGGAAAAGGTGGGCAAGAGGTAGACAAGTTGAAAGAAGAACTTAAGAAAATTACTGACAAAGAAGTTCAAATCAACATCTTTGAAATTAAAAGACCTGAACTTGACGCTTATTTAGTAGCTACAAGTATCGCTCGTCAAATTGAAAGTAGAATTTCTTACAGACGTGCAATTAAAATGGCTATTGCTGCTGCAATGCGTATGAACGCTGAAGGTATCAAAGTACAAATTTCTGGTCGTTTGAATGGAGCTGAAATGGCACGTTCTGAAAACTTCAAAGAAGGTAGAATTCCATTGTCAACTTTCAGAGCTGATATTGATTATTCATTAGGTGAAGCACATACTACTTATGGTAGAATGGGTATCAAAGTATGGATAATGAAAGGTGAGGTTTATGGAAAAAGAGATCTTTCTCCGTTAGTAGGAATGGACAAACAAAAGTCTAAACCTTCAGGATCTTCTGCTCCTAAGAGAGATGGTAAACCAAACGCACGCAAAAGAAAGTAATTATTTAAACTAAAGAAAAATGTTACAGCCTAAAAGAACAAAATACCGTAAGGTACAGAAAGGTAGAATGAAAGGCGTTTCTCAAAGAGGACACGAGCTTTCAAATGGAATGTTTGGTATTAAATCTTTAGATTCTTCATTTATTACTTCTCGTCAAATTGAAGCAGCTCGTATCGCAGCAACACGTTTCATGAAAAGAGAAGGTCAATTATGGATCAAAATATTTCCAGATAAACCTATTACAAAGAAACCATTAGAAGTACGTATGGGTAAAGGTAAAGGTGCAGTTGAATATTGGGCTGCAGTTGTTAAACCTGGTAAAATTATGTTTGAAGTTGGAGGAGTGCCTCTATCAGTTGCAAAAGAAGCATTACGCTTAGCAGCTCAAAAACTTCCTGTTAAAACTAAGTTTATCGTTGCTAGAGATTTCGAAGCATAATCAAAATTTATTATGAAACAATCAGAAATTAAAAATCTATCTGCAGCTGAGTTACAAGAACAACTTAGTCAGTTAAAGAAAACGTATACCGACCTAAAAAATGCTCATGCAATTTCGCCTATCCAAAATCCACTTCAATTAAGAAGTTTAAGAAGATCAGTTGCGAGATTACATACAGAGTTAACTAAAAGAGAGTTACAATAATTGTAGACTAGCTGAAAGATGGAAAAAAGAAATTTAAGAAAAGAGAGAATAGGTGTAGTGACTTCAAACAAAATGGAGAAATCTATTGTTGTGTCACAAACTACAAAAGTGAAACACCCATTATACGGTAAGTTCGTGTTAAAAACTAAGAAATATGTTGCACACGACGAAACAAACGATTGTAACATTGGAGATACTGTAAGAATTATGGAGACACGTCCATTAAGTAAATCTAAATGTTGGAGATTAGTTGAAATCATTGAAAGAGCGAAGTAATTATGGTACAACAAGAGTCAAGATTAAAAGTAGCAGATAACACAGGAGCGAAAGAAGTTCTTACGATCCGTGTTTTAG
>NZ_JAKLJH010000056.1 GCF_023151265.1 Flavobacterium sp. | reverse complement strand
TGTGATTTTCTATTTAGTGTTTGAAATAAAAAAAAGTAAACATCCATTTTGAAATTTGTTTACTTTTGAAAAAATACTACACTAATGAATAAAGAATCGTCCTTGATACAACTATTAAAAGAAAGCGACAATAAAATCATCAAGAGCTTGTATGAAGACAATAGAAAAAAATTTATTGCCTTTGCTTCTCAATATAGTTTAGATGGCGACCAAATATTAGATATTTATCAAGATGCAATTATTGCTTTATGTGAAAATGCTAAAAAAGGTAAACTTGACAATCTACAGAGTTCAATCAGCACTTATTTATTTAGCATTGGAAAGTTTATGATTTTTCAATTGCTTAAAAAAGATAAAAAAATGCATGTAGTTGAAGATTTTAATTTGGTTGATTATGAATTCGAATCGTATGATGAAGAAAAAGATGATACTGAAATTAAATTATTACAAACTGCTTTTGAGAACTTAGGCGAACAATGTAAAAAGGTGATTCAACTCTTTTATTATGAAGAAAAAAAATTAGATGAGATTTTGACTATTCTTAATTACACTAATAAAGATGTATTAAAAAGTCAAAAATCGAGATGTATGAAACAACTAAAAGACTTAATAAAAAAATAATTAATCATGGATAAAGATCTATTATTAAATAACTATTTTGAAAGTAATCTTTCTGATGAAGAGAAGCAACAATTTAACGAATTGCTTTCAAATGATTTGGAATTTAAGGCCGAATTTGAATTTCAAAAGAAAGCAAAAATAGCCGTTGCCTTAAGCGAAAGAGAAAAATTGAAAAGCCAATTAAAAGAAATCGAAAACTCTAGAAAACTTAAAAACAATAACAGAACTTGGTTATCATTAGCCGCTAGTATAATTGTTATTCTTAGTTTAGGCTTTATATTCTTTTGGAATAGTTCTGCTAAAAATGATAATTTATATGCTGATTTCTATGAGACTTTTCCAAATATTGAAGCTCCAACAACTAGAGGTGAAAACACTTTAAATATTAAAAGTGAAGCTTTTTTTGCCTATGATTCTAAAGATTATAAAAAAGCAATAGAATTGTTTTCAGAAATTTATAAAGTAGAAAAAACCGATTATGCTATTTTTTATATCGGATTATCTGAAATGGAATTAAATGAGCATAAAAAAGCTATAGCCACATTTTCACTTTTTCAAGGAGATTCCAATAACAACTTTTATTTCTACATTAAATGGTACAAAGCCTTATGTTATTTAAAAGAAAATGATATTGAAAATTCTAAAAAGCTATTAAACGAAGTAGTTAAAACTGCAAATCCTTTTCAGTCAAAATCGAAAGAATTATTATCTAAGTTGGATTAATTTTTTTCTGAATAAAATTAAAAGTGTAAATACCCCAAATCCTATTATATAAAACCAATAATAGGATTTTTCTTTTATTGCATCATTATTTCCATTTAACACAAAACCTGACCAATAATACGGATGTGATTTTAAAGGATTTTGCTTTAAAAATTCCAATTTAGCCAATTGTAACGCTTTGTCTTTTTCTAACCCTTTTTCAAGATTTTCATAAAACAAAATCATCAAATCTGATGTTTCTTTATCAGGAACTTGCCATAAACTTACCACAGCACTTTTAACTCCGCTATAAGTAAAAGCTCTTGATAAACTCATAATACCTTCGCCTTTAATTAAAGTTCCATTTCCAGTATCACAAGCACTTAAAACCACTAAATCTGCAGGTAGAAAATGATCATACAATTCATAAAAATATAATGGTTCGTTATTAGCAAAAAGTAAACACGACTTTTCAAAATCATTCGCATACAAGTACGAATGCATTGCCAAATGATAAATTGAATAGTTTGAAAATGATTTTATAAAATTTGATTTTGTAGCTTTCTGGTCTGATAATAAAGTACCATTTGTAATATCACAAATTTTTTCGGATTCTTCTTTTGCAAAAGGTAAATTAACAACTGTATTTGACTGAAATTTACTTTCATTATATTTAGGTGCAAAACTAACCAAATTGAATTCAGACTTGCTTTTATTCTCTTTTGAAAGTAACCAAAGAGGAAAAGAATAGGCATAAGTAATTTGTGCACTTTCAATCCATAACTTGTTATTTACTTCTAAACTTTCAAAAGGTAAATAGTTTAAAAACTTATCAGGAATTATCGTAATTTTTCCATCAATATTAAAAGGAACTAATTGACTTGAAATTGCTTTGTTTTCATTCTTGAATCCAATATTTGGTGCTTTGTATTCTTTGATTAGTTGTTCTAATTCAAGAGAAATTTTATCAGCTTTATCTATTTTTTTTACTTCGATTGAAGTTGCATTTACTAAAAGAATATACACATTTTCAAAAGCAACATAATACTTTATCAAATTAACATCTGCTATTTTATTTTTAATTGAAGTAATATCGAAATCTGTATCAACTTGAATAAAATTGGGAAATTTCTTCTGAATTAAAGCTTTCAACTCTTTACTTCTATTTGAAATAGTATTTAATTCATCATTTGCTTGATTTCCTTGATTCTTAATTCCTTCCAAATATTTTTTCTTATCTTCTAATTCTGTGAATTCATCGTAAATTTTAGATAAAGATTCGTTTGCCAAAAGAAATTTCTTTTGCACCTCTTTATATAAATGTTGTGAAGCATTTCTTTCAATCCAATTGAGCAATTCAATTTTCTTAGGTTCATTTTTTTGATATTTTTCAGAAATCACAAAAAGTAAGCCTTCTGAAATTTTACCTTGCAATTTATTTAGAGTAGGATTATAACTTCCATTTAAATAAAATTCATTGAACATTTCGGCAGCAATTAAACTCAGTTTTTCTGCTTTATTCAAATTATCAATATTCTTACCATTTATATAACTATCTTTGAAAATAAGAGCTGAAGTAGCAAAAATATTAATGTAATTATTTGAGTTTAAATCACTAAAAGTAGCGAAGTTTAAATCAACTATTTCAGATCTTTTTTGCGTGTGATTTGCAACTAAATCGACAATATTTTGTTCAACTAGATGAGATGCTTCAGAAAATTTCCTTAAACCAGCTAAATTCATAGCTTTAATCGTTTCAAGAGAGTATTTACTCGAACTAAAATGATCAAATTCGATTGTATTTAGTGCAATATCTATTTTTTTACATCCTTCCTCATATTTCTCTAGAAAATAATAAACGGAACCTAAAATTGCATTTGCTTTCATACTATAAAAAAGAAAATTATAGGCCAATGCTTGTTCATTAAATCGATTTAGATGTTTCTCTGCTAAAAAGTATTGTTCTGTTTCGTACAATCTATAACAAAATTCATCATAAGTAGACAAATAAAAATTCAAGTTTTCTTCTCTTTCATTACCACTATCTAATGCAAATCTGTGAAAATCTCTAAGCTTTTTTTCTATTAATTCTTGTTGTGTAGTAATATCCATTCGCGATATTTCCATTCTGTAAAATATCCGTTTGGCATAATTTTCATCTTTATCAGCCAATTGAACATGTCCTTTATTCAGTTTATCGATATATTTTTCAAAAGCATTAATTGTTTCATTAGCACTTTTAATGTCTCCATAATTTTGTTGAAAAACATATAAATTATTATAAGCTGTAAGATAATCTGTAGTAGTTATTAATCCTTTCTTCTCACTAATTTCAATAGCTTTTTTGGTGTAAACCAATTCATATTTTTGATTGTGAATACTCGAATAATTAAAAGATAAATCTAAATATGCATTGACTAAATCTTTTGGATTATTTTCTAAAAGATAATCCTCATAATCTGTTACAATCTTTTTTAAAACATAAATTGTTTCTCTAAATTTAGATTCTTCACTTAGGGTCTCTGCTTCTTTTATTAATTGTTTTAATTGAATTGTATCTGTTACTTGTTTTTTTTCTACTTTAAAATTAGACGCAATTTCTGAAGTAACAGTTTTACTATCAGAAGAATTACAGGAATAAAACAATAAAAACACCCACATAATTGATGTAAAACCAATTATAATGTTTTTAATATCACTTTTTGTTTTCATTTTGTAATTTTATTGTGTTAAAATTAAACAAAATAAGTTTAATAGCACAAAAGCTGTTATGTCTAAAATAGTATTATTGGAAAAATGTTTTAGTTTTCATTATTTTGTGTTCTGAAAATGATACTACAATATTATTTTAAAACATAACTTTTTGAAATAGGTCAGATACACGATTTTTTAATTTAAATTTGAAATCTTTAAAAAAGAATCTCAAAAGTCATAATTCAACTATTTACTCTCAATTCATATCACATTTGGGTAATATTTTATACTTAGGACTAAAAAAACGATATCATTGAATATTAACATAAATATTTTTTAACCTTTTTTTGCAACACCCCGAGTACACCTCTACCCTCTTTAACCCTTATGAATAAAAAGAAAAAAGATATTGTATCGGTAAATAAAAACTTTACAACTAATTATCCTTTCACAAAAAGATAAGCTTAGAACGAACACTTCTATTATTAGATTTTTTCTATACATTTGCACCGCACCTCCGATATCTATTAAAAAGCGAACCTTCTTTTGTAAAACTTACTAAAGATGAACGATTATCAAATTATTTTTCAAAAAAGAGCTACTGACTACCATTTTGCTATGCAAAATTTTCCTGAAGCAAGAAAGTACGAGTTTAACAACTTATTTTCAGGAATACATTTTGAAAATAATATTCATTTGTTAGATGTTCCTTCTGGAGGTGGTTACTTACGAAATTATCTACCCAAAAATACAAAGGTCACTTTGGGTGATTTTTCTGAAGGTTTTGCGATTGATGAAATCCAATTGGTAACTCCTGAAAAGTTACCGTTCGAATCAAACACTTTTGATGCTGTTTTTTCATTGAGCGGCATGCATCACTTGGATGATGTACCTCAATTTGTTAGAGAATGTTTACGTGTTACTAAAACTGGAGGTTTTTTCACTTTTGCAGATGTAAAAAAAGGAACTAATGTAGATACGTTTCTAAACGAATTTGTAAATACTTATAATTCACTCGGTCATAAAGGTGATTTTTTCAATGAAACTTCTTTTGAAACTTTTGCAGACATTCAATCCTGTATAAGCAATTGTCAATATAAAGAATATCCATTTCTTTTTACTACTATCTCAGAAATGACAACTTTTTTCAAATTATTTTTTGGACTTGATAAAGCTTCAGACTCTATTATCCATAAAGGAATTGAAGATATCTTAGGTATTAAAACCACATCAAAAGGTATAGAAGTCAATTGGGGCTTACTCTGCTTTCAATTAAAAAAAGAATAAAACTCTTTAAAACTGATTTTGCAATCGGAACCATGAAGTTCTTACAGCGCTCTTAATTCCTCTTCTTATGGTTTTCCAACTTTTGGGCTTGGTTTGTAAATGAGTAAGTAGATTTTTTATTGCTTCTAATTTTGCTGTTTCTAAAGTTACATCAAAAAATACGAATGGTTTTGTTTCTTTCTTAACCATTTCGTTATAAATTTCTAACCAATAAAAATAAACTGCCTGATTGAATACTTGCTTCTCAATTACTTCTATTAATTTATCATAAAAAATGGCAACGGAATTGTCTTTAGATGGAATTTCAAATCCAAATTCTCTTGGATCTTTACCAAGAACAATCAGTGTAATTATTGCCCTGTAACATTTGGTGCAATGGGAACAATTTAATTTAGTATTTAAATGGTGATAACAAACACGAAAAGGAGTTGGGATTTTCTTTTCTTCAAAATAATCACAAAGCAGACGCATCTTATCAAAACGATTAGCTTCTTGACCATGATGAATTACATTTGTATTTCCCCAAGCTATAAAATTATCAATATAACTAGAACCCCAAGGCATGGTTTCCTTTGTTGAATCCAATGTTGAACCGATATATACTTTTTCAATTCCGTCTTTATAAGTAATAGGTGCTAAAAGAGATGTCAGTGATAATCCATGCTGAAGAAGCGTCCACCAATCTTGTGTATTGTTATAAATTAACTTCTCAACCTTAAATGTATAAAAATCACGGACATTACTTCTCAAGAAAAGTTTCGGATTATCAATGGTCAAAGGTAACATTCGATTAACTTCTTGAATTTTTTGCCATTGAGACGTATTGTCAATTTCTATATCCGCACCATGTATTGTGACCAATTGAATTTTATCGCTATCCAATCTAGAATAGGTATAAAGCGCATCTACTCCACCACTAAAAAGCATGGCAGATTGATTCGTGTTATAGCTAATTGTTTCGAAATTTTCGACCAATAATTGTGATTTCTTAGTAATGATTTCAGGATAAAACTTGGCAAATTCTTGCTTGATTTTTTCAATACTCAAATAGAAATTTTCATCTAATGTCTTTACTTTTAAAGTAGCTCCAAGAAACCAACAAATTGGATATAAATTAGCAACAAAAGGAATGTTTAAAATCGAATCTGGAATATCTGACAAATCAAAATCATACTGAACAAACAAATTTTCATTGAAATAAGGTTGAAACTTTACTTCTGTTTCTTGAAAATATACTACCTTATTTTCATTCAAATTTCTAATTGTCTTCGTTAATATGATATTTTTTGACATAAATTAATTGGTTGTTAACTTTAAAAATCCTACTTCCCAAATTTACAAACTTATCTTACCAAACAAACATTTTTCAATTAGAATTCTTAATTTTGAGAATCCTTACTAATAAATTGAATTTACAACTCTTATTAAATCTCAAAAGAGGATAAAATAAAATGGATTCACTCACACAAATCGTCCTAGGAATTGCTACAGCAGAACTGGTTGCAGGTAAAAAACTGCAAAACAGAACCTTCTTGTATGGCGCTATTTTAGGTACGATTCCCGATTTAGATATTGTAGTGGGAAAATTAATGAGTGATGTTAATGGAGTTGCTATTCATAGAGGTTTGAGTCATTCTCTACTCTTTTTTGTGTTTTTGTCACCAATTTTGGGTTGGATAATAGCTAAAGTAGAAAAAAGTAAAATCAGTTTCAAAAGCGCTTCACTATTGGCGTTTTGGTGTTTATTTACGCATGTTTTATTAGACTTGTTTACCTCTTGGGGAACGCAAATTCTTTGGCCTTTAGAACATCGATTTGCCTTAAAAACCATCTTTGTAATTGATCCTTTATACACAATTCCACTTTTGATTAGTTTGATTTTTGTTTGGAGAAATAAAGAATTTTTAGTCCGAAGAAAATATGTAATTCGTGGTTTAGTAATTAGTTCTTCCTATTTACTTTTGACTTCTCTTTTGAAACTTTTTGCAGTACAACAGTTCGAAAACGCCTTAGAAAATCAAAAATTGACTTACGAGAAATTAATTGTAAAACCAACGGCTTTCAATTGTATTCTTTGGAATGCGAATATTGCTACTTCAAAAGGGTATTATTTGGCTGATTATTCTCTATTTGATTCTCAACCAATTCAGTTTACTTTCTATCCAAAAAATCTAAAATTAGAAGAAAAATTAGTAAATTCGTATGATTTTCAGCAACTTATAAAAATTAGCGAAGGTTGGTATTTGGTTTCCGAACAAAATAATCGCTTGTATTTTAATGATTTGCGATTTGGTTTATTGAACGACAATCCTAAAAATCCTCAGTTTGCTTTTAGTTATGAATTTAAAGTGAATCCTGATGGAAATTTAACAGCTCATGAAATTCCCAAAGCCAAACGAGATGGTAAAGCATTGCTAAAAAAGATTTTTACACGATTAAAAGGTAATTAACGTATGTCAAAATATTCGGTAGTTTTTCATCCTTCAGAAACGGTTCTTGAAGCGGTTAAAGAACTTAAAGAACAATTGAGTGCTAAAATTGGATGGTTTCCGAGTAAGAATTCTTTAGCACACGTGACTATTTGTGAATTTGAATACGAAGATGAAACATATGAAAATATAAAATCGAGAATCGCCAATTACTGCCGTTATCAAAATCCTTTTAAAGTAACGTTCAATGCCTTTGAAAATTACACAAATGGTGCTTTTTTCATCGCTCCAAATTCCGAAAGCAAAACTAAAATGGCTGAAATCATGAAGGAAATTCCGAAACAAATTCAATTTCCAGTGAGTCATAAAAGTTCGGAACCGCATATTTCAATTGGTAGACAACTTACTGAATCACAACTGAAAATTGCCTACAGTTTGTTTGATTCTGTGGATTTGAATTTCACATGTGAAAGCATCACTATTCGAATTTTTAATCCCGATAGAAAACAATATGATGTACTAGAAACGATTCCATTTCTGAGTAAAATCGAACCTAAAAAAGAACAATTGACCTTGTTTTAATTATTCTTTCGTACTCATTTTAATCTGCAAATGATTCAACAACACTTGATATTTACTGATTTCTCTCAACACGATTTCGTCATCGGTAGCGTCCATCATATCGTCTAAATCATCACTCACTTCAATTAATTTAATACTAGCTTCCGAAAAATTCTTAATCGCCATGTTATCAATAATCAATTGAATGTCTTTTTTTATTTCTGAAAATCTATCTTCCATTTATATTTTATTTTCCTCGTAACAAATTAATACTTACAGTTGCATAATCGGTTTCGGGATATTTTTTAAAGTAATCAGCATCCGAATGCAATCCAGCTTCTGCCGCTATTTTTTGCAAAACCTCAATTTCTACAATAAACTGATCCGAAAATCCATGCGTAGCATCATAAGCTGTCGCTGCTGTTTTTCCAAGATTTTGAGCAGTTAATTCTGGTACTACCGTATGCAATTCGATAATTAAAAGGCCAAATTTACGAACATACGGACTCCATTTCATAAAATGTTCCAATAAATTATCTTCAACATCGTTATTGGAAATATGAACGCCTCGATGCGCAAAAGCTCCAGTAGAAGTACTAACTCTATCTTTTGTCTTATTTTTTGGGTCTTCCCAAATGCGATTATGATCTAAGAACGTACGTACATTCAACAAATCTTTCAAATCAATGTTGTAATTCTCTTGCAAATCGCTATTCAATAAATCAGGATTACCAATATCGCCCCAAATGACTTTTGCCCAAATATCCGCTTTAATCAAATTAGCTCTCGTGACTTTCAAAGCTGCTTGATTATAATCAGCACCAACTAAAAATAGCGGATAATCATCTAACATTTTACCTCGTAAGGTTTGTCGTTCTATGACTTCAAAAATGTGTTGTAAAAAAGCACCATTTCCGCAACCCATATCTAAAATTCCTTTCGGTTGTTCGGCGATGGGTTTATTAAATAGTTCGATGATAATGTCGTCAATTACTTTGAAATACGTCGCATGCGCACCACCACTTCCCCATACATTCATTTCGCGATTCACGTGAATTTCGTCTTCGTTTTTAGCGATATTTCGTAACTCACTCGCATTTCCAAACAACAAACTGTCAATATGTTTGAACATCGGAAGATAGGAAACCGTCACACCATAAGCCGAAGCTCGTTTGGCGAAGAAAAAACCGTCTTCTGTAAATTGGTAATTGTCATTTTTCTTAGAAAACCAACCCAAATACACAAAGAAATCCAAAATTTTAGCAAACGCTTCGGGATGTTTGTGAAATTCATCCGCTCGAAACGAACTTTCCATGAAATACTTGTGAAACATGCCCGTCATCCCTAAGTTGACAACAATTGGGCCAACCAAATAGCCTTCAATATGTGTCAACATTTGCTCTTGAATCAATCTCAAATTCTCATCTTCTTCAAAATGAATATGATAATTTTCGGTGAATTTCTTTAAAATGGGTTCCAATAACGCAATAGAATCCACATCCATTTTATTAGCTGTAAAAACCGATGTTTGGGTTAATAATTGAAATGTATCTTCATACATAGGAACAAACGAAAACGCAAATTCGCTAATAGGTAAAGTTGTAATCGTAACATTTCCCGAAACATTATCCACTTCGTATTTTAGAAAACCCTGCGATGCCAAAACGCGTAATGCTACATTTAAATAGCCTTCGTTCGCTTTAAATTCATGTGTTAATTGTGCTAAAGTTGAAGTTTTCTCCTTTAAAAGATATGCTAAAATTCCTTTTTTGAACAAAGAATAAGCAACAGGAACAACAACTAATCCATCTAAATGTCTGAAAATGGCTTCGCGTAATTGGTTTCGTTTCATCATAAATCGAGTGGTTTATTCTCAAATTTATGAAAATTCTGATTCACTTTATAATAAACTTCTTTTTATCTCGGCAAAAGAAGTGGAAGTTTGGATAAGTTTTAGGATGATTTCTTTTCGAAGTTGTTCCAAATCATCAAAATCTAAATATTTCGCCCAAGTATCCGATTCCAAAATTTCTTTTATTTGTCGTATGACTTTTGCCGTTTCAGAAGCGTTTCTTAAAACAGCTTTTTCGTCGTAATTCGGATTATTTTTGTGTTGAAATGTTACTTCTTTGGTATCGAAATTTACTTCCACATAAAAAAAGTTTTCAGTTTCATTATTTGGATAAAAATCTGTCCATTTGGCATAACCAATTCGATTTTGACTATTATTGATTTTTGAATTTGAACTTGTTTTTGAACTTGAAATCAATCGCCACCTACAATTGGCAGCTCTTCCCCAATGATTCGAAATACGATAAACACCTTCCTCTGCAAAACAATATCCACTACCCGATTTACTTTTATAATGCCACTCGATATTTGGAATCGTAGCTGCATCGACTTCAATAAACTCGCAAAAAGTATGTTTATGGAAATTGGTTTTATTGTATTTTTTTGAAGTCATAAAATGTCTATTCGATTTCTTTGTAACAAAAGTAACATTTGATTTTTAAAGAATCGTCGTATCTTTACAAAAAGGATTACAAATGAGAGCTATTTTAGATCAAGCCTACAGTTATATATTTGAGGAAGCTTTACTAGACGAAATTGCAAAAGTGGCAATTTACAAAGAGTTTAAAGCCGATGATTACCTAATTGAAATTGGAGATTACATCAAAACGATGCCGCTTTTATTAACAGGCGCGATTAAAATATTGAGAGAAGATGAAAATGGGGATGAATTATTATTGTATTTTCTAGAACGTGGCGATACTTGTGCTATGACTTTAACGTGTTGCATGGGACAATCGAAAAGTAGAATTCGTGCCATTGCCGAAACCGATGGCGCCATGTTAATGATTCCCGTAGAAAAAATGGAAGAATGGTTGACCAAATACAAAACGTGGCGAAACTTCGTTTTTGACAGCTACAATGTACGTTTAAACGAGATGTTAGAAGCAATCGACACCTTGGCTTTCATGAATTTAGACGAACGTTTGTACAAATATTTGACTGATAAAGCGAAAGTAATTGGTGATACCGAAATCAAAAATACACATCAAGAAATCGCTTACGAAATGCATACATCGAGAGTTGTAATTTCGCGTTTATTGAAAGCGTTAGAATTGCAAGGAAAAATCAAATTACACCGAAATAAAATAGAAATCCTTCAGTTCTAATGGAGATTTTAGGCTATGTTGGTGCGTTGTTTATTGGATTAGTTTTAGGACTAACAGGCGGTGGTGGCTCTATTTTAACCGTACCGATTTTAGTGTATATGATGAGCATAAATCCCGTTACAGCAACCGCTTATTCGTTATTTATTGTTGGAACAACTTCTACTTTTGGAGCGATTCAAAACTATCGAAAAAACTTAGTTGACATCAAAAACGGATTTATTTTTGCGATTCCATCATTCATAGCAGTTTATTTAACTCGAAAATATATTGTACCCGAAATCCCTAAAGTCATAATCGAATCACCCATTCTCATAACAAAAGACACCTTTTTGATGTTGTTTTTCGCCGTGATTATGGTTTTTGGAGCTCTTTCAGTATTAAAAAAGAAAAGTCAAAACACTAATAGTGAAGAAAAAAGAAATCTTATTCTTATCGGAATTCAAACTTTTATTATTGGAATTATTATCGGATTAGTCGGAGCCGGTGGCGGATTTTTAATTATTCCATCATTGATTTTATTTGCCAAATTACCGATGAAGAAAGCAGTTGGGACTTCCCTATTTATTATCGCTATGAACTCATTGGTAGGATTTATCGGTGATGTACAGAATTTGGAAATCGATTGGAGCTTTTTGTTAACGTTTTCGTCCATTTCAGTAGTAGGAATATTTATTGGCATGTACCTCACAAAATACACGAATGAAAGCCAATTAAAGAAGATTTTTGCTTACTTTGTATTGCTCATGGCGGCAATTATCTTGTTAAAAGAAATGTAAATGTAACTTTGGGTACAGAAGAAATAGAATTTAGAACGTAAATTTGTAAAAAATATAGAATATGAAAATCGAACAAATATATACTGGATGCATTGCTCACGCAGCGTATTACATCGAAAGCAATGGTGAAGCAGCCATTGTTGACCCATTGAGAGAAGTACAACCTTATATCGAAAAAGCTAGTAAAGACAACGCTAAAATCAAATATATTTTCGAAACGCATTTCCATGCAGATTTCGTTTCAGGACATTTAGATTTGGCCAAGAAAACTGGTGCTTCTATCGTTTATGGTCCAACAGCAAAACCTAATTTTGAATGTATTGTTGCCACTGACGGACAAGAGTTTAAAGTGGGTGGTGTAACTATTAAAGCGATTCACACTCCAGGTCACACGTTAGAAAGTACGTGTTATTTAGTTACTGATGAATCTGGAAAACAGCACGGAATTATCACGGGAGATACTTTATTTATTGGTGATGTTGGTCGTCCAGATTTAGCACAAGAATTGGTAGAAGATTTAACCCAAGAAATATTAGCGGGTCATTTGTTTGATTCATTACGCAATAAAATTATGCCGTTGAGCGATGATTTAATTGTATATCCAAATCACGGTGCTGGAAGTGCTTGTGGAAAAAATATGAGTAAAGAAACGACCGATACTTTAGGCAATCAAAAGAAAGTCAACTACGCTTTAAGAGCCGATATGACAAAAGAAGAATTCATCAAAGAATTATTAGATGGATTAACGCCTCCACCAGCATATTTCCCACAAAACGTATTGATGAACATTCAAGGTTATGAAAGTTTGGATGCCGTAATGTCAAAAGCAGAAACACCTTTACATCCAAAAGAATTTGAAGCCGTTGCGAATCAAACAGATGCTTTAATTTTAGATGTTCGAAACGAGAATGATTTCGTAAAAGAACACGTTCCTGGCTCTATTTTCATTGGATTACATGGGCAATTTGCACCTTGGGTGGGCGCTTTAATCAGAGATACAAAACAACCAATATTATTAATCACGCCAGAAGGAAAAGAAGTAGAAACCATCACAAGATTATCTCGTGTAGGATTTGATAACACCTTAGGCTTCTTATTAGGAGGAATCGAAGCATGGAAAGCCGCAGGTTACGAAACCGATAGTATTGAATCGATTTCACCAGAAGTTTTCGCAGCACAATACGAAACCGCTCCAGTAATAGACTCAAGAAAACCAGGAGAGTTTACAGCCGAACATGTGGTAAATGCTAAAAATATTCCATTAGATTACGTAAACGAGCAATTAGCCGAAGTACCAAAAGATGAAAAATTCTTCATTCATTGTGCAGGTGGCTATCGTTCGGTAATTATGTCATCAATCTTAAAATCAAGAGGATATCACAACATGATTAATGTTGAAAAAGGAATGGCAGGTATCAGAATGACTGATGTTCCTTTAACAGCTTATGTTTGTCCAAGTACGTTGAAATAAAATAGTTTAAAATAAAAAATCCGACTTCATAAGAGTCGGATTTTTTTTATGGCGTTCCCACAAGGGTCGGGCTATCCGCACTCGTTTTACTTAAAATCCTGAGGTATTTTAAGTAAGAGCTCAAACAATTGCTCCACACGACCTTGTGACTGACGAAGTAATCCCTAACGCAGAATTGGTTTCCATTAGAATAATTATACTTTTCCCAGTCCCGTAGGGATGTTATATTGGTAACAAAACACCCATTAAGAATATTTCTAAAGCTAGTAGGCTTTAGCCGAACTAGCTCATGACATATATGCTAAAAATTCCATCATAAAGTATAAAACGAATAAAACCACCCTTGTGAGGTGGTGTTTTCAGTCCCTTTGGGACGATATATAGGTAACAAAAAAGCCCTATCATTTCTGATAGGGCTTTTCAAAAGAAAGGCGGCGACATACTCTCCCACATAACTGCAGTACCATCTGCGCAGTCGGGCTTAACTTCTCTGTTCGGAATGGGAAGAGGTGAGCCCCGACGCAATAACCACCTTAAGAGGTTAAATTGCTTTG
>NZ_JAKLJH010000055.1 GCF_023151265.1 Flavobacterium sp. | reverse complement strand
ACATTATATAAGTTCAGATTTATTGTCGATTGACATGATTAACGAAATTGTTTTTCAAGGAAAACAGTTGGCCTTATCAGAGGAAGCTATCGTAAACATTGAGAAATGTAGAAAATACTTAGATGATAAAATGAAATCAAACTCTGATCCAATTTACGGAATTAACACTGGATTTGGTTCGTTGTGTAATGTGAAGATTTCGAATGAAAATTTATCAAAACTTCAAGAGAATTTAGTAAAATCGCACGCTTGCGGAACAGGTGAGGAAGTACCTCATGAAATCGTAAAGATCATGCTGTTATTGAAAATCCAATCGTTAAGCTACGGACATTCGGGTGTTCAGTTGGTAACGGTGCAACGTTTGATTGATTTTTATAATAATGATGTTTTTCCGGTAATTTATACACAAGGTTCGTTAGGTGCTTCGGGAGATTTAGCTCCGTTAGCGCATTTATCATTACCATTATTAGGAGAAGGAGAGGTTTATTTAGATGGTTTCAGACAACCAGCTTCAAAAGTATTAGCAAAATTTGGTTGGGAACCAATCGTTTTACAATCAAAAGAAGGTTTAGCATTGTTGAATGGAACGCAATTCATGAGCGCTTACGGAGTTTACTGTTTGATTAAAGCTGAGAAAATTTCCTATTTAGCTGATGTAATCGGAGCAGTTTCATTAGAAGGTTTTGATGGAAGAATAGAACCATTTACTGATTTGATTCACTTGGTTCGCCCACATAAAGGTCAAGTACAAACCGCTGAAAGAATGCGTGATTTGTTAGAAGATAGTGAAATTATTGCGCAACCAAAAGTACATGTGCAAGACCCATATTCATTTAGATGTATTCCTCAAGTGCATGGCGCTTCGAAAGATACGATTGATTATGTGAAGAAAGTGTTCCGCACTGAAATCAACTCGGTTACTGATAATCCAAATATTTTCGTTGGAGAAGATTTAATTATTTCGGGAGGAAATTTCCACGGACAGCCTTTAGCTTTAGCTTTAGATTTCTTAGGAATTGCGTTGTCAGAATTAGGAAGTATTTCGGAAAGAAGAACCTATCAATTGATTTCGGGATTAAGAAATTTACCAGCGTTTTTGGTAAACGATCCAGGGTTGAATTCAGGCTTCATGATTCCACAATATACTGCGGCAAGTATCGCAAGTCAAAACAAACAATTAGCAACACCATCAAGTATTGATAGTATTGTTTCTTCAAACGGACAAGAAGATCACGTGAGTATGGGAGCTAACGCAGCTACTAAAACCTTACGTATTGTTGAAAACGTAGAACGTATTTTGGCTATCGAATTATTGAACGGTTCGCAAGCTTTAGAATTCAGAAGACCATTACAATCAAGTGAGTTTATTGAAAGTTTCGTAAAATCGTACAGAGAAGAAGTTCCGTTTGTATCTGAAGATAGAATTTTACATTACGATATAGAAAAATCAGTTTCGTTTTTGAATAGTTTTCAAATTGAAATGGAAGATTAATACAAAGTATATAAAAATTAAAAAGCTCAAGATTTTCTTGAGCTTTTTTTTATAAAAATATAATGGTTATAATAGCTATAATAGCAGGTAAAGCTTGCACATAAAATATTTTCTTAGATGCAGAATAGGCTCCAAATATTCCCGCAACACTAACACAACAAAGAAAAAAGATAGCAATATTTCTGCTCCAATTTTCATCAGAAATAGATAAAGACCAAAGTAATCCTGCTGATAAAAATCCGTTATACAAACCTTGATTTGCGGCTAAAACTTTTGTCTTTTCGAATAAATCTTCAGGAATGGTTCTAAAAATTTTTTTAGCTTTTGTTGTCCAAGCAAACATTTCTAGCCATAAAAAATACAAGTGAAATAAGGCTATAATTACGATTAGTATTTTACTGATGATGTGCATAATTATTTAGTTTCGTTAAAAGTGCGTTCGATTCGTTTATCAGGAATTAACCAAATTAAAGCTACTAAAATATAAAGTGCTCCTGAAATTTCAACAGCATATTTGGTTAAGAAAACAGCAATCAAATATAAAACTACGGATGCTTTTCCTTTATAATCTTTTCCAATAGCTTTTGAAAGCGCTGAATCTTTTCCGTGGTCAATTAAAATTAATCGTTGTAGAATGAAGTAAGCGAAAGCGTTCATTAATAATACAATTCCATATAACATCATTGGAAAAGGAGCAAAGTGGTGTTCACCAATCCACGCTGTTGTAAAAGGAATTAAGGATAACCAAAACAGTAAATGTAAGTTTGCCCATAAAATTTTCCCATTTACATTTTTTAGTGAATGAATTAAATGATGGTGATTGTTCCAATAAATTCCAACATAAATAAAACTCAAAATATAGCTCAAAAACTTATGCGATAATTTAATAACGGCTTCAAAAGTAGTGTCATCTGGAACTTTAAATTCTAAAACCATGATGGTAATTATAATGGCTAAAACGCCGTCGCTAAAAGCTTCTAATCTGTTTTTATTCATATTAATTATTTAGTTCGCCTAATGTTTTGTGTGCTTTTCTTTTGTGATGCGTTTGTTTTAAATTCTCGTTTCCTGAAATAATACTAATGTTTCCATCGATTTCAAACATGGCTAATTTTACATCTTTGTAATATTCAATTCCGTGTTCGCGCATGGCTTCTTCAAGTTCTTCTGATGTAATTCCTAATCGAGCAAGAGTTTTGAATTCAGTTTTACCGTTATGAATTAAAATTTCTGGTTTGTCTTGAACCAATCCTTTAATAAATTTTGATTTCAACATTACTTTCTTAAAAATAAAATTGATTAAGAAAAGTGAAAAAGCAGCGATAATTCCGCCATACAACGAAGTATCAGCTCCAACCATCGCATTTTGTACCGAATTACTAATCAGTAAAATCAGAATAACATCAGCTGTATTAAGTTGTGAAAGTTCTTTTTTTCCAAATATTCGCAAAGCAATTATCATGAAAAAATAAACAGCAACACTTCTTAATGTGATGTCGATATACGGATTCATTTCGTATTTTTAAGTAAAACCACAATTAACGTGATGATTGCAATTGCTTCTGTAAGCATTCCAATTGTTAGCATAATATTAGCTACAGGCCAATGCATGAGTTTAAACAAAGCACCAATAATAGTAATTGCCATTCCTGAAAGGAATAAAACTAACGGAATTGTATATTGCTTTTTCATCTTATTTCCACTTAAAGTTTTTCTCAATCGCTTTAATCATTTCGCCTGCGATGTCTTTTTGAGTAGCACCTTCAATTCCTTCTAAGCCAGGAGAAGAATTCACTTCTAACAATAAAGGCCCTTTTGAAGAACGAATGATGTCAACTCCAGCCACTTTTAAGTTCATAGCTTTAGCAGCTTTAATGGCAATTTTCTTTTCTTCAGAAGTTATTTTTACCACAGAAGCAGTTCCTCCCATGTGAATGTTGGCTCTGAATTCTCCCGGAGCAGCTTCACGTTGCATTGCTGCTACTACTTTTCCGTCTACAACAAAGAGTCTTAAATCTTTACCGTTTGCTTCTTTGATAAATTCTTGTACTAAGATATTGGCATTTAAACTTTTAAAAGCATTGATTACCGATTCAGCAGCTTTTTTGGTTTCTGCCAAAACGACACCTTTTCCTTGTGTTCCTTCTAATAATTTTACGATTAAAGGAGAACCTCCAACCATTTTAATTAAATCGTCGGTATCTAAAGGTGAGTTTGCAAATCCAGTGGTTGGAATGTCAACTCCGTTGTTTAATAACAATTGTAATGAAAATAATTTGTCTCTAGATTGTGTAATAGCAGAAGCATTGTTCAAAGCAAATACTTTTAAAGCTTCAAACTGACGTGTTAAAGCACAGCCATAATATGTCATGCTTGGACGAATTCTAGGAATTACAGCATCAAAATCATTCAATACTTTTCCACCACGATAATGAATTTCGGGTTTGGTGGCGTCTAATTTCATGTAGCAGTATTTCAAATTTAAGAAATGCATTTCATGCCCTCTTAATTCGCCTGCTTCTAAAATACGTTTGTTGCTATATAATTCTGGATTACTGGCTAATAAACCAATTTTTAATCCTTTTTTTGTTTCACTACTTGCGTAATAGTATTCTTTTAGTTTTTCGGTTGTAGGTTGACCCAATAAATAACGTTTTTCAGGATCTACTAAAACACGTCCCGACATAGCTTCACGACCTAATAACATTCGGAAACCCATCGAATCACGATTGGTAAGTGTAACTTCGATTTCCCAAGTTTTACCACCAATTTCTAGTTTTGTTTTAATTACATAGCGTTGTTCTCTGAAGCCACTCGAACTTTTAACAACTCTTTTGTCAATTAATGGAGCTTCGCAATGTATAACTGCTTTAGCATTATTTTGGATAGGATTAATATCAAATTTAACCCAACTTTCACTGTCTTTTTCAAACGTAACAATATTGATTGCATGAAGCGCAGAAGTCTTTGCTCCTGAATCAACACGGGCTTTAATAGTTGGAATTCCTAAAGTAGGGAAGGAACACCATTCTTCGCTACCTACGATAACTTTGTCTTGCATAGATGAATTGTAATTTAGAACTAATGTAATATTTTTTTTAATACAATTGTAAATTCGATAAATAAAAAAAACCAAGCTATGAGCTTGGTTCTTCTAATTTTTTAATTTCTATTTTGAGTTCTTGAGCTGTCTCATCTAAATCCATGAAAATTTGGTCGCCTTCATGTATTTTGTGTGTGATGATTTCCTCGGCAAGTGCATCTTCAACATATTTTTGAATTGCTCTTTTTAAAGGTCGTGCACCAAATTGCTTATCGAAACCTTTTTCAGCAATATAATCTTTAGCAGCTTCAGAAAGTTTTAAAGTGTATCCTAAATCTTTAACTCTTAAATACAATTTGTCCATTTCGATATCGATAATTTTATCAATATCATGTTTTTCTAACGCATTGAAAACAATTACATCATCAATACGGTTTAAGAATTCTGGAGCAAAAGCTTTTTTCAGAGCATTTTCGATAATTCCTTTTGAATGTTCTTCAGTTTGTGCTTGTTTTGAAGCGGTTCCAAATCCAACACCTTGACCAAAATCTTTCAATTGACGCGCTCCAACGTTAGAAGTCATAATGATAATCGTATTTCTAAAATCGATTTTACGTCCTAAACTATCCGTTAAATGTCCGTCATCTAAAACTTGAAGCATCATATTGAAAACATCTGGATGTGCTTTTTCGATTTCGTCTAAAAGTACTACACAATATGGTTTTCTTCTTACTTTTTCTGTTAATTGACCGCCTTCTTCATATCCAACGTATCCTGGAGGTGCTCCAACTAATCTTGAAATCGCAAATTTTTCCATGTATTCACTCATATCAATACGAACCAACGCATCTTCAGAATCGAATAATTCTTTTGCAATAACTTTCGCTAATTGCGTTTTACCAACACCGGTTTGACCTAAGAAAATAAACGAACCAATAGGCTTGTTTGGATCTTTCAATCCAGCACGATTTCTTTGGATAGATTTTGCAATTTTTAATACTGCTTCGTCTTGTCCAATTACCTTACCTTTAATAAGTTCTGGTAGGTGAGCTAATTTATTACTTTCGGTTTGAGCAATACGATTTACAGGAATTCCAGTCATCATAGAAACCACATCGGCAACGTTATCTTCTGTAACCGTTACTTTGTTGTTTTTTGAATCTTCTTCCCATTGTTCTTGAGCAATTGCTAAGTCTTTTTCGATGCGTTTTTCATCATCACGAAGTTTGGCAGCTTCCTCGTATTTTTGTTTTTTAACTACAGTATTTTTCAGTTCGCGAACTTCTTCCAACTGACGTTCTAATTCCAAAATTTGTTTAGGAACATCAATATTAATAATGTGAACACGAGAACCCGCTTCGTCTAAAGCATCAATAGCTTTGTCTGGAAGGAATCGGTCGGTCATGTATCGATTTGTTAATTTCACACAAGCTTCGATTGCTTCTGGTGTATATAAAACGTTGTGATGGTCTTCGTATTTGGGTTTGATGTTATTTAAAATGGTAATCGTTTCTTCAACCGAAGTCGGTTCTACAATAACTTTTTGAAAACGTCTTTCTAAAGCGCCATCTTTCTCAATATACTGACGGTATTCGTCTAATGTTGTAGCACCTACACATTGAATTTCCCCTCTTGCTAAAGCAGGTTTAAACATGTTAGAAGCATCAAGCGAACCTGTTGCACCTCCAGCACCTACAATAGTGTGAATTTCATCAATGAATAAAATGATATCGTCGTTTTTCTCTAATTCATTCATTACCGCTTTCATTCGTTCTTCGAATTGACCGCGGTATTTTGTTCCGGCTACTAAACTTGCTAAATCAAGTGTAACCACTCGTTTGTTGAATAAATTACGAGATACTTTCTTTTTAATAATTCGTAAAGCCAAACCTTCAGCAATTGCAGATTTTCCAACTCCAGGCTCACCAATTAATAGTGGGTTGTTTTTCTTTCTACGACTTAAGATTTGAGAAACACGTTCAATTTCTTTCTCGCGTCCTACTACAGGATCTAGTTTTCCTTCTTCAGCCATTTCGGTTAAGTCGCGACCGAAGTTGTCTAAAACTGGAGTTTTTGATTTTTTATTGGTTTTTCCACCTGCTGGCGGATTGTTAAATGAGCTTTCTTTTAAACTGTCATCTTGTCCGGAATCGTCATTAAATGACTCTGCCTTTGGCAAGTTTTCTAAATAATCGTCTTCGTTTGTCATCATGGCTGTATACTGTTCTTTAACGGTTTCGTAATCAATTTTTAATTTGCCCATCAATTTGGTTGTTGGGTCGTTTTCATTGCGTAAAATACATAGCAATAGGTGAGCGGTACTTATTTCTGAATTATTAAAAAGTTTCGCTTCTAAAAATGTTGTTTTTAATGCGCGTTCCGCTTGGCGTGTAAGATGCAAGTTCTTCTTTTCAATATTTTGAATACCATTAGGATTTGCAGGGCTTAGAATCTCTACTTTTTTTCTTAAGTGAGATAAATCCACAGCTAAATTATTCAAGATATTAATTGCTTTTCCATTGCCATCTCGAAGTATTCCTAGCATTAAGTGTTCAGTACCAATAAAGTCGTGACCTAAACGTAAAGCTTCTTCTTTACTGTAGGTAATTACGTCTTTAACTCGTGGTGAAAAATTATCGTCCATAGCATTTGTAATATAAGTAAAAGTACAAAATTCTATAAGGAAATACAAAAATCATACCTTATAAAAGTACAGATAGGCTAAATGACAAAAAATATTTGAAAAATGAAAGAAAGTAGGATAGGATTTATAAGCAATTTGTAAACAAAATTGTTAATAAATAGTCGAAATAAGTGTTTTAAAATTTGTGTTAAAAGTTCAAAAAGCCGTATATTGGCACGTTTTAGTACTAATATATAATTTTAATATAAATACTTATGTCAGAAGGAGAAAAGTTAATTCCTATTAACATAGAGGAAGAAATGAAATCAGCTTACATCGATTATTCGATGTCTGTTATTGTGTCGCGTGCACTTCCTGATGTTAGAGATGGTTTAAAGCCTGTTCACCGAAGAGTACTTTATGGTATGTATGATTTGGGAGTTAACTCAAGATCTGCCCACAAAAAATCGGCGAGAATTGTCGGAGAGGTTTTAGGAAAGTATCACCCACATGGAGATTCCTCAGTTTACGACGCTATGGTACGTATGGCTCAGGAATGGAGTATGCGTTATTTATTGGTTGACGGTCAAGGTAACTTTGGTTCTGTCGATGGAGATAGCCCGGCAGCAATGCGTTATACGGAAGCCAGAATGAAAAAGATTTCGGAAGAAATGTTGGCTGATATCGATAAAGAAACAGTTGATTTTCAATTAAACTTTGACGATACATTACAAGAGCCAACAGTTATGCCAACTAAAATACCAACTTTGTTAGTAAACGGAGCTTCGGGTATTGCAGTAGGTATGGCTACAAATATGGCGCCTCACAACTTAACTGAGGTTGTTGATGGTACTTTGGCTTACATTGATAACAATGATATTGAAATTGATGAGTTAATAAATTATATCAAAGCTCCAGATTTCCCAACAGGAGGAATTATCTATGGTTACGAAGGAGTAAGAGAAGCATTCAAAACAGGTAGAGGTCGTATTGTAATGCGTGCTAAAGTTGGTTTTGAAGAAGTAAATGGAAAAGAAGCTATCATTGTAACTGAAATTCCTTATCAAGTGAATAAGGCAAATATGATTAAACATACTGCCGATTTAGTTAACGATAAGAAAATAGAAGGTATATCGAATATTCGTGATGAATCGGATAGAAATGGTATGCGTGTGGTGTATGAATTAAAACGTGATGCGGTTCCAAATGTAGTTTTAAATACATTATATAAATATACTCAATTACAAGCTTCGTTCAGTGTAAATAATATTGCATTGGTAAAAGGGCGTCCACAAATGTTGAATCTTAAAGATTTGATTTATCATTTTGTTGAACATCGTCATGATGTTGTAGTTCGTAGAGCGCAATTTGATTTAAGAAAAGCAGAAGAAAGAGCTCATATTTTAGAAGGTTTAATCATTGCTTCTGATAATATTGACGAAGTAATCAAAATCATTAGAGCTTCTAAAGATGGTGATGAAGCTAGAACTAAATTAATTGAACGTTTCAAATTATCTGAAATTCAGGCTCGTGCAATCGTAGAAATGCGTTTAAGACAATTAACAGGTCTTGAGCAAGATAAATTACGCGCTGAATACGAAGAAATCATGAAATTGATTGCATATTTGAAAGAATTATTGGCAAGCAAAGAAATGAGAATGCAAGTAATTAAAGACGAATTAGCGGAAATCAGAGATAAATATGGAGATGAGCGTCGTTCGCAAATCGAATATTCTGGTGGAGATGTTAGTATCGAAGATTTAATTGCTGATGAAAGTGTTGTAATTACGATTTCTCATGCTGGTTATATCAAACGTACATCTTTATCAGAATACAAAACACAAAATAGAGGAGGAGTTGGACAAAAATCGGCTGGAACTAGAGATCAAGATTTCTTAGAGCATTTATTTGTAGCAACAAACCATCAATATTTAATGTATTTCACGCAAAAAGGTAAATGTTACTGGATGCGTGTGTACGAAATTCCAGAAGGAACAAAAACAAGTAAAGGTCGTGCTATTCAAAACTTAATTAACATTGAAAGTGATGATAAAGTAAAAGCATTTATCTGTACGCAAGACTTAAAAGACCAAGATTACATCAATAGTCACTATGTGATTATGGCAACGAAACAAGGTCAAGTTAAGAAAACACCATTAGAGCAATATTCACGTCCACGTCAAAACGGAATCAACGCGATTACAATTAAAGAAGACGATGAATTAATCGAAGCAAAATTAACTACAGGAAACAGTCAAGTTTTATTAGCAGTTAAGTCTGGTAAATTAGTTCGTTTTGAAGAAGAGAAAACGCGTCCAATGGGAAGAACTGCTTCAGGAGTTAGAGGTATTACTTTAGCAGATGAAAAAGATGAAGTAATTGGAATGGTTTCTATCGATAAAGATCACGTTACAGAATCTCAAATCTTAGTAGTTACTGAAAATGGTTACGGAAAACGTACCAAATTAGTAGATGACGATGGAGAAGATGTATACAGAATCACGAATCGTGGTGGAAAAGGTGTGAAAACACTTAACATTACTGAAAAAACCGGAGCTTTAATTGCAATCAATAACGTTACCGATGCTGATGATTTAATGATTATCAACAAATCAGGATTAACGATTAGAATGATGGTTTCAGATTTACGAGTAATGGGAAGAGCAACGCAAGGTGTTCGACTAATCAATATCAAAGGAAACGATTCAATCGCTGCAGTAACTAAAGTACTTCGCGAAGATGAAGAAGTTGAATTAGACGAAAATGGAGATATTTCTGATGCTGAAACTGGCACAGATATTGATTCTAAAGAAGAAGAAACACAAGAATAAATAAGATAAGGCCCAAATTTATTTTGGGCTTTTGTTTAACCCAGATTTTAAAACAATGAGAAAATTAGTATTAAGCGCAACACTTTTATTGTCTGTTGCCTCATTTGCTCAAAAAGACGAGCTTAAAGTATTAAAAAAGATTTATGCTAAAGAAACTATTTCTGAAAAAGATTTGCAGGAATATAAAACAGCAAGTGATGCTTTACAAACTTTGGCTACTGAAGAATCAGATAAAGTATATGCAAAGTTTTACAAATCGATGTATCCAACAGTAGTTTTAGCTTCTAAAGGTGCAAAAGCAACTGTGCAAGATCAAATGAATTTGTATAAACCAGAGTTTATTAAAGAATATGGAGAAGTAATTAATGAAACTTTAGAATTCGAAAAAAAATCAGGTAAAAAGATTTATACTGATGAATTAATTCAAGAAAAAAAAGAATTTAAAGAAACTTTAAATTCTTTAGCAATGAATTTAAATAATTCTTCAAAGTTCAAAGAAGCATCATTGGTTTTTTATAGTTTATATCAATTTGACCCCAAAACTGAAGGAAAAGCTTTAAAAAATGCATCTATTTTAGCTGTTCAGAGTAAAGATTATTTATTTGCCCAAAAAATGTATGAAGAGTATTTAACAAGTGATTTTTTAATTAATGGTGTATCTTACTTTGGGGTTAATAAAGTAAATGGTGTTGAGGAAGAGTTTAATTCTAAGGAAGAGAGATCAAAATATATTTCATTAGGTTCTCATGAGAAACCTAAGGATATAAAAAATAGTACAAAAAAACAAGAGGTTTTAAAGGTTTTAGCGTTACTTTATATTCAAAATGGCGAAAATGAAAAGGCTAAAACAGTTTATGCTGAAGCTAGGAAATTAGCTCCAAATGATGAAGAATTAAGAAGAGGAGAATTTGATGCTTATTATAATTCAGGTTATGCATTATTGGCTGGAGATGAGAAATTAGTTACTGAAATTAATAATTCAATTTCTGATAAAAAGAAATATGACGAACTGGTAAAGAAAAGAAAAGAAATTTTTTCAAAAGCTTTACCAGATTTTGAAAAAGCATATTCAATTATTCCTACTGATACAAATACAAAGTTTATTTTAAAAACTACATATGAAATATTAGGCCAGCCTGAAAAAGCAAAAGCTATCAACTAAAAAAAAGTCCCGATTTAATCGGGACTTTTTTATATTACTTTTTTAATAACTCTTAGTTTGTGAGTGTGTCGATTGGTTTCTGCATTGTAAATTCCCAAATGATCTAATCTGTCAATTCGTACTTTTCCTGAAGCGTGAATGATGTAGTTGTTTTCCATCATAATTCCTACGTGAATGATATTACCTTCTTCGTTGTCAAAAAATGCTAAATCTCCTGGTTCACTTTCTTCAATAAAACTTAAAGCTTCTCCTTGTGTAGCTTGTTGCGAAGCGTCTCGTAAAAGTTTATGACCATTTAGTTTATACACCATTTGAGTAAATCCAGAACAATCAATTCCAAAAGGCGTTTTTCCTCCCCATAAATAAGGAGCATTCAAATACATGAAAGCCGTTTTAATTAAATCTGATTTTGGTTTTTCACCACAAACTTTAATACCTTCAAAGCTATATTTATTAGTATTAATTTCTTCAATATCTAAAAATGATAAAGAAGCGCCCAACGTAATTGAAGTTAATTGATTGTTTGGAGTGGTAATATATTCCACCAAATCAGCATTTAAAACAATTGGAGTATTGTTTAAAATTTGATATTGTTCTTCTGAAATAGCTTGATATTGCTTCGAGTCAATCCAACCGATGTAGTTATCATATGCCAATTCCACCTGCACCCATTTGGCAGTCATTTCTAAAATTTTAAAGTGTTCGCCAAAGAGCAATTGCGAAACTTGTTCGCTTCGGTCACTGGCTTCTGCTCTTACGGGTACTATGGCTAAAATACAAATTCCAAACATGTTGGTTCAAAATAAGAAATGATGAATTAAGAATTTAATTACAAATGTAACTAAAATTCAAAATTCACCATTAATAAAAGTTATAAATTATGCTCTTTCAATAACAATTGCCGAAGCACCACCACCACCATTACAGATAGCAGCCGCACCAATTTTAGCATTGTTTTGGTTTAAAACATTGATTAACGTAACGATAATTCTAGCTCCAGAACATCCAAGAGGGTGACCTAAAGAAACTGCTCCACCGTTTACATTAATTTTATCATTGTCTAATCCTAAGATTTGTGCATTTGCTAATCCAACTACAGCGAAAGCTTCGTTAAATTCGAAGAAATCAACATCAGCAACTGATAAACCAGCTTTGTCTAATGCTTTTGGTAATGCTTTTGCAGGTGAAGTTGTAAACCATTTTGGTTCTTGAGCCGCATCAGCGTATGATTTAATGTAAGCTAAAGGAGTTAATCCTAAAGATTGTGCTTTTTCTTCGCTCATTAAAACTAAAGCCGCAGCTCCGTCATTAATAGTGGAAGCGTTTGCAGCTGTTACTGTTCCTTCTTTTGTGAAAACCGCAGCTAATGAAGGAATTTTATCTAATTTCACATTCGTGAATTCTTCGTCTTTAGAAACTACAATAGCGTCACCTCTTCTTTGAGGAACTTCTACTGGAACAATTTCTGCATCAAACTTACCAGCTTCCCATGCAGCCGCAGAACGCTCATACGATTGAATTGCGAAGTTATCTTGCGCTTCTCTTGTAATGTTGTATTCAGTCGCACATAAATCGGCACAAACACCCATAGCATTGTTGTCGTATGCGTCAGTTAAACCGTCTTTCTGCATTCCGTCTACTAATGAAGTTGGTCCGAATTTCACGCCATTTCTTAAATGAACGTAATGTGGAATCAAACTCATGTTTTCCATACCACCAGCAACAACGATTTCAGCATCGCCAGCCATGATAGCTTGTGCACCTTGCATAACGGCTTTCATACCACTAGCACAAACTTTATTAACAGTAGTACAAGCTACACTTTCAGATAAACCAGCATATAATGCAGCTTGTCTAGCAGGAGCTTGGCCGTTTCCAGCTTGAACTACGTTACCCATTAATACTTCGTCAACTAATTTAGGGTCTAAATTGATTTTATTTAAAGCGCCTTTGATGGCAGCAGCACCTAATTTTGTAGCAGGTACACTAGATAAAGCTCCCATGAAACTTCCAATTGGAGTTCTTACGGCAGAAACGATAACTACTTTTTTATTCATGATAGAAAGGTTTTTTATTTGAATTGCGAATTTACTATTTTTATTCGAATTGAGGCAAGGTTTTTGTTGATATTCTAAGTTGAAATCTAATTTTATTTTGATATTACTAATTTGATTTCATTTTTATTGAAAAGCTATTGTATTGATTGTAAGCGTTTTTTTGGAAATTAGAAAAATATATTGAAAAAAACTCCCTAAAATGTTGTATAATTAAGAATGAAAATATACATTTGCAACCGCAAAAAAGATAAGTTCTTACAACAATAATAGGAGAGGTGCCGGAGTGGTAACGGAGCAGATTGCTAATCTGTCGACGGGTAACCGTCGCCAGGGTTCGAGTCCCTGTCTCTCCGCTTTTTTGTTTTTTGCGGGGTGTAGCGTAGCCCGGTTATCGCGCCTGCTTTGGGAGCAGGAGGCCGCAGGTTCGAATCCTGCCACCCCGACGATAATAAATAGGTTGCGTAGCTCAGCTGGATAGAGCAACTCACTTCTAATGAGTAGGTCCCAGGTTCGAATCCTGGCGCGATCACAAATATCCGTAATACATTGATTTAAAATGTATTGCGGATTTTTTGTTTAGATTCGAATCTCAAGGCTAGTAAGGGCTAGTCGCCAATTAATCAATTAGATAGGTTTTTTAAATATGTCAAGAAAATGTATTTTTTGATACTTTTTGACACGCAATTTGACACGTAGACTTTTTGCGTGTCAGAATATAATTTATCGAGGAGAGGGAAAATATTAATAAGGATTTGCGTCACGCAGGCTTTATGAAGTGGCGGTTTTCCACTCACGGAAAATCGCAAATGTACCGAATAATTTCTCAAATCATTCCGAAAAATCACCAAGCCCCGCCATTTTATAAAACCGCTGTTAGGTGTTGTTATTGATTATGTTGAATGTTGTCAAATTCTAAAAAAGACTTTAAGCTAGGAGGAAAGAAGTTGTTTTCGAAATTAGCTATTTCATTTAGACGATTCCAAATTCCTAAACTATCCTTGTTGTTTGATTCATATCCTAAAACTGCTTCTAGCTTTGGAGAGTTAAAATGAAGTTGATTTGTAATTGATTTATTTATCAATTTCCAATTTGTTGTTAAGGTTGCTTTTTCTGTTGGATTTCGAGGTATTTGGTTTCTAAATTGATAAATATTTGATGCTCTCAACCGTTCTTCATTTAAAAATACTGATAAGTCTTCAATAATATTTTCATCTAAATCCCAATCATTTATCATATAAAAATCTAACGAGAAATGTTTACATAGTTCAGCCATTATAAAAGCTGTTGATTTACCATGATGAACAGCAATGGAGATATTTTTAAAGTTTAAGTATGCTTTTGCATACTTATCGTTTCCAGATA
>NZ_JAKLJH010000054.1:4669-19654 GCF_023151265.1 Flavobacterium sp. | reverse complement strand
AAGCTACAATGCACAGTCATTTACCAGAAACTGGCGAATTTATTACTTCAACTGATATTTGTACTTTAATGCTTTACGGAAAACTTTACAATTTGAAAGAACATTTTGTTATTTCTGAAAAGTATGTTTCAATTTGGGATTGTGAAAAAGATACTTTAAATGTTATGACTAGAGAAGCTTTTGAGAAAATGTTAGAAGAATAATAAGCAAAAAAGCCTTGAAGAAATTCAAGGCTTTTTTTGTTTTTCATAGCAAAGTTTCCCAGTTCAATTAGAATACTAATTTAACTTTTAATTCGAATTCGTCGTTGATTGTTTTGTCTCCTAAGTTGTCAAAGAAGCTTCCAGAACCATATTGAATTCCGTATTTAGTTCTATCTACATTTAAACTAGTTGTAGCAGTATTTCCAGCAACAGTTAAGTCAAATTTAATAGGTTCTGTTTTTCCTTTGATAGTTAAATCTGCAGTTACTGCATAAACTCCTTTACCTTTTTCACCAATAGTTTTGAAAACTAAAGTAGCAGTTGGGAATTTTTCAACACCAAAGAAATCATCTGATTTTAAGTGTCCATCTAAATTTGCTTTTCCTTTTCCATCTAAATCTGTAGTATTGATAGTTGTCATATCAACAGTAAAGTTTCCGTTTACTACTTTTTTACCTTTGAAAACTAAAGCACCTTCTTTTAAAGTAATTGTACCTTCGTGAGCACCTGTTACTTTTTTACCTACCCAATTGATAGTACTTTTAGTTACATCAACTTTTTTTGATTGTGCATTGACTGCGAATGATACAAAAGCTACAAGAGCTAAAGCGATTGATTTGAAATTTTTCATTTTTAAAATTGTTTTAAATGTTAATGGTTATAATTAAATAGTAGTAAATAATTCTTGTTTTGGTTTTCTCACTTTTGCATAATGTTGTGTTGCGTCTTCTTCATGACGGTATCCTACAGCTGCTACTAATGAAGCGTTTAATCCTAAGGCATTGAAACCTAAAATTTCGTTGTATTTTTCTGGTTCAAAACCTTCCATTGGTGTTACGTCGATTTTTAATTCTGCAGCGGCATTCAATAAGTTAGCTAAAGCTAAATAAGTTTGTTTTGATGTCCAAACCGCTTTTTGCTCCACTGGTAAAGAAACAATTTTCGATTTCATAAAGTCTGAATAACCTTTTAAATCTTCAACAGATAAACCTCTTGTATCTGCAATGTTTTGAACATAAGCATCAATATGGCTTTCTTGAACATCTACAATATTAGCAAATACCAATAGGTGAGAAGCCTCTACAATTTGCGATTGTCCCCATGAAGCTGGTTGTAATTGCGCTCTAACTTCAGGATTTTCGATAATAAATACTTTGTACAATTGTAAACCGTAAGAAGAAGTACTCAATTGAATTGCTTCTTTTAAAGTTTCTAAATCTGCTGCTGATACTTTTTTGCTAGCATCGAATTTTTTGGTAGCGTAACGCCATTTTTGATTTTCTATAAAATTTGTCATAGTAATTTTAGGGTTTTTAATTTCTAAATTTTTCAAGTAATTCGTTTAATAATTCTAATTCTGCAACAGTCAAATTTTGAGAAAAAGAGCGCTCGTGAGCTTCTACTAAAGGATCCAATTGTAGTAAAAGTTCTAAACCTTTCTCTGTAATGGTAATTTCCATTTTACGTCGATTGATTGGGCAAACTTCTCTAAGCACTAATTCTTTTAATAACAATTTGTCAACTAAACGTGTAGTGTTACTCGTTTTCGCAATCATGCGTTCTTGTATCATACACATATTAGCAGGCTTTCCTTTCTGACCTCTTAAGATGCGCAACACATTAAATTGTTCAGGGGAAAGGTCAAATGGCTTTAATATCTCATTAAACTTTTCCGAAATGACATTTTGAGTATACAAAACATTCAGTAATGTTTTCTTCTCCATTGCCATTGGTGTGTTAGGTTTTATGATTTCTTCTATTCTCATTTGATGTTGTAAAATTTGTATGTACAAATGTAGTAAATATTTTATTTGTATGTACAAATGTTTGATAAATTTTTGTTAAAGTTTTAAAATTGCATTTTTTGATAGTACTTTTGGAAAAAAAAGATACAATGACAAACTTAGATCAAAATACGTGGTGGAGCCAGTTTTCGCAGGATGAGAACGGAGTTATAGTAGATGTTCGTACTGAAGATGAATTTAACGATGGTTATATTCCAGGTGCTATTAATATTGATATATATAAAGGACAAGGTTTTATTTATAGAGTAGAGGAGTTAGATAAATCGAAAAACTATTATGTGTATTGCGCCGCTGGTGTACGTAGTGCTAACGCATGTAACGCCATGGAACAATTAGGTTTTGAGAATACCTTTAACTTACTAGGTGGTTTTTCTAATTGGGAAGGACCAACAGAATAAAGAAATCCGCTGAAGAGCGGATTTTTTTTGTGACTTGAAGTAAATTAATCTCTGTAGCTGTAGTTATTTTTAATTTTAAAATACTCCTCAATTTCTTTTTTGTCATTCTTATCAGCTGTTGGACTTACTCCTGACCAAAAATTTGTATTTTCTTCAATTAGTTGTATTTCATTTGGTAATTTTTCAATTTTTTTGCCTAACTGAAAATCATTAGTAAATTTATTATTCCAGATTACAATATGCAACTTATTGTCAATTGCATCGTAAACTACAGGAAAGGATTGTATTGGTTCTTTATTAAGGTTTTCAACAAAATCATCTCCATTTGAAGTTGAACATGTGAAATAGTCGTCTCCTACTTTATATATATAACAAAAGTAATTTGTTTTTCCTTTGTCAATTCTATAATAATGAGCAACTGTTATCGAACCTTGTTTTGTTAATCTATCGGACCATTCAGATCTCCTCATGAATACTATTATTGATATTATCATTAGTAGCCCGAATATTGTTGTAACTTCTTTCATCGTTTTTTCATTCTTCATTTATAATAAAATTTTTATTATTATTATATTTAATAGCTGATATTATATAATTTGAAAGAGTTTTATACTATTAATTGTTTTAATCTACTCAATTTATTTTTATAAATATCAGACAAACCTCAGTTTTATCTTTTCCAAAAATACTAAAAAATCTTACAATTCCATCCAACAAAAAATCCGCTTTTCAGCGGAGTTATTTAATTTTTCTACGTTCTAAATCTTGCCGATTATCCCAAAAAGAAACAATCTCTATTTTGTTTTCATTTATCTCATAAAAAATAAGATATACTTTCATAGGAATTACACGAGTGCATTTGTTTGAAGTTAATCTTCCGATAAGTTCAGATTTGGAAAGTGTATTTAATACATCTTCAACTTCATCAACTAGTTTTAAACTGTAATTTTCGCTACCATTTCTTTCTACATAATATTCTAAAATGGCTTTAAATTGAAGTTTGGCTAATTTTGACCAAATTATTTCTTTTTTAACCATTCGCGCATTTCTGAAATTACTTCCTCATTTTTATGAAAATCACCTTCTTTAATATCGTTTCTACCTTTTTCGATAGCGGTTTGTTGTTCAGAAGTTAATTGATATAAAGCTTGTTCAGACGAATCGAATATAGTTTGAAGCGCTTTCAGAAAATTCAAATCTTTAGAATCTTTAATTCTTGAAATTAAATTCTTTTTTATTTGGGCTGTCATATCCATAGCTGATTCATTTTGGTATTCTCAAAAGTAATAAAATATTTTGAAAGTTATATTTAAGGTTTTTATAAAATTTTGGATAATGATTTTCAACAAAAAATCCGCTTTTCAGCGGATTCTCTTATGTTAATCGTTTTAATTTATTTTTATCTAATAGTTTGATTTTCTTTCCAATCAACTCAATATATTCAGATTTGTTTAATTCAGAAAGCAAGCGAATACAACTTTCTGTAGCAGTTCCAATCATTCCGGCTAATTCTTCTCTTGATAATTGAATATGTAGCGTGCCATCTTCGTTTTTACCAAAGGTATCTTCTAAGTATATTAAAGTTTCGGCTAAACGTTGACGAACGGTTTTCTGTGCCATGTTTACCATGTGATCGTCAGCTCCTTTTAAGTCTTCGCAAATCGTTTTCATCACATTCATCGAAAACTGATTGTTTTGCGTAAAAAACTGCATGACTTCACTTCTCGGAATAAAACATACTTCCATATCTTCTAAAGCAACGGCACTTAAATTTGCAGGTTCGTCACTAATCATCGAACGTTGGCCTAATAATTCGCCTGGTTTAACCAATTTTACAATTTGGTCTTTCCCGTTATCGCTAAGTTTAGAAAGCTTACAAACGCCGTCTTTGATGCAATAAATTCCATTGGTAACTTCGCCTTCTTCAAAAATAGGTTCGCCTTTTTTTATGGTGTAGGAAGTTTTACATTCGGCCATTCTTAAAAGTTCGTCTTTATTCAACGCTTTTAACGAACTAAATTGCCTCACGATACACTGTTCACATTTATTCATAGAGTGAAAATTTTTATTGCGTTTACAAAATTACAAAATTGTATGACAAATATCATATTTTGTTCTACATTTATGTGTGACCTTTGTTACAGGTAAAATGAGCAAATTTATGGACGCAGAAAATTGTTTCCATTGTGGTAATGAAATTATAAAAAAAGACGAGATTGTATTTGACGAAAAAAAGTTTTGTTGCAATGGTTGTAAAACTGTTTACGAAATTTTTAGTCAAAACGACCTAACGTGTTATTATGATTTTCAGGCAGCACCCGGCGCCACTCCACAAGACATTCAGGGCAAATATGACTTTTTAGACAATGAAGAAATTGTTACTAAATTATTGGAATTCCAAGAGCGTACAACACACATTGTTTCACTCTACATTCCTCATATACACTGTAGTTCGTGTATTTGGATTCTGGAAAATCTACAAAAGCTTCAACCAGGAATAAGTACTTCGCAAGTTAATTTTGGCGAAAAGAAAGTACGAGTTACCTTCAATCCAGAACAAACTTCTTTAAAAGATATCGTCTATTTATTGAGTTCGATTGGTTACGAACCTTATATTTCTTTAGAAAATTTTGATGAAGGCAAGAAAAAAATCGACCGAACTTTAATCTATAAAATAGGAGTAGCCTTTTTCTGCTTTGGAAATATAATGCTGCTTTCGTTTCCTGAATATTTTGAAGTAGAAGAATATTGGATCGATCAATACCGCGGATTTTTTCGTTGGTTGATTTTCGGATTATCGCTACCTACTTTTATTTATTCGGCTTCTGGTTATTATGTTTCCGCTTGGAAAAGTATAAAATCAGGCTTATTGAATATTGATATTCCGATTGCTCTAGGAATTGTAGTGATGTTTGTTAGAAGTACAGTCGATATCGTTTTTGATTATGGTCAAGGTTTCTTCGATAGTATGGCGGGATTGATTTTCTTTATGTTATTAGGAAAGTTGTTCCAACAAAAAACATACGATTTCCTTTCGTTTGAACGCGATTATAAATCGTATTTTCCAATTGCAATTACGAAGGTTTTACCAAATGGTGATGAAGAATCAGTTCAAGTTTACGATATTCAAAAAGGAGATCGATTATTAATTCGAAATCAAGAGTTAATTCCGGTAGATGGAATTTTAATTTCCGAAAAAGCTTCAATTGATTACAGTTTCGTAACAGGTGAAGCCGTTCCAATTGAGAAAAAATCAGGAGATAAAGTTTTCGCTGGCGGAAAACAAATGGGAAAAGTGATTGAAATGGAAGTTTTATTTTCGGTTTCTCAAAGTTACTTAACCCAATTATGGAGTAACGATGTTTTCCAAAAAAGAGTAGAACAACAACACAAAAACATTACCGATAGAATTAGTCGATATTTCACGCCAGCTTTATTATCTTTAGCGGTAGTTTCCTTTATTTATTGGATTTTCATCGATGTTCAAACTGCTTTTAATGTTTTCACTGCGATTTTGATTGTGGCTTGTCCGTGTGCCTTAGCATTAACAGCTCCGTTTACATTAGGAAATGTGTTACGAATTCTAGGCAATCGAAAATTATACTTAAAAAATGCTTTAGTTGTAGAACAATTAGCCAAAGTAGATACGATTGTTTTCGATAAAACCGGAACGATTACAACCAATAAAAAAACCGCAATAACCTACGAAGGAACCGAATTAAACTCTTCTGAATTAAGATTATTGAAGAACGTTTTACGTGGTTCGAATCATCCATTAAGTAGAAGATTGTACGATTTTATTCCAAATCAAGAAAAAGTAGAAACTACAAGTTTTGAAGAAATCATCGGAAAGGGAATTTTTGCAGAAATTGAAGGAAATACGGTAAAATTAGGTTCGTCACAATTCCTTAAAACCATGACCGAAAACACGCATAAGAAAACCAAAGTGCATGTGGAAATCAATGGTGTTTATAAAGGAAGTTACGTCTTCAATAATCAATACAGAAAAGGTTTAGAGGAATTGTTTGCTGATTTGGCTAAACATTACAATTTAGTAGTCTTATCAGGTGATAATGATGGAGAAAGAAGAATTTTAGAGAAAATGTTGCCGTCGAAAACCACTTTAGTTTTCAATCAAAAACCAGAACAAAAACTACAATACATTGAACAATTGCAAAAAGAAGGTAAAAATGTGATGATGGTAGGTGATGGGTTAAACGATGCAGGCGCATTAGCGCAAAGTAATTTAGGATTATCTATTTCTGAAAACGTAAATGTGTTCTCACCAGCCTGCGATGGTATTTTAGATGCAACACAGTTTGATAAAATAGCGTTTTTTATGCGCTATTCTAAAAATGCTATGAAGACGATTTACATGAGTTTTGGGCTTTCCTTATTATATAATGTTGTTGGATTAAGTTATGCCGTTACGGGTGCATTAGATCCAATTGTGGCAGCTATTATAATGCCACTCAGCACAATAACAATTGTAAGTTTTGTGACAATTCTTACAAATTTGTATACAAGAAAGAAATAAATTGATTAAATTTAAGAAAATTTTAATACATGATAAAAGTCATGTTTTATAAAAGCGAGTGGGAGTAACTTTGTTAACACAATTTAAGGTATGAGTGTCATTTATTTATTAATCACAATCAGTATAATAGTTGCCGTTGCTTTTTTGATTGCTTTCATTAAAGCAGTTAAAAGCGGTCAATATGATGACGATTATACACCATCAGTCAGAATGTTATTTGAAGATGAAGTTGTGAAAAAAGAAAATCCTAACAAATTAATACAAACAGAAAAACAAAAATCAATCTAATTATGGAGAAGCAACAATTTTATTACGACAACAAAATTGTAAGGAATTTCCTCTACGCTAGTATAGTCTTTGGTGTAGTGGGGATGTTAGTGGGGCTTATTTTAGCTTTCTTATTTTTGTTTCCAAACTTAACCAGCGGTATTTCGTTTTTAAGTTTTGGACGCTTAAGACCTTTACACACCAATGCGGTAATCTTTGCCTTCGTTGGTAATGCGATGTTTGCAGGAGTTTATTACTCTATGCAACGTTTATTAAAGACTAGAATGTTGAGTGACTTTTTAAGTAAAGTTCACTTTTGGGGTTGGCAATTAATTATTGTTGCTGCAGCTATAACATTACCATTAGGATATTCTACATCTAAAGAATATGCTGAGTTAGAGTGGCCAATTGATATTGCAATTGCACTTATTTGGGTTGTGTTTGGTATCAATATGATTGGAACCATTATTAAAAGAAGAGAACGTCACATTTATGTTGCTATTTGGTTTTACATTGCAACATTTGTAACAGTTGCTGTACTTCATATCTTTAACAGTTTAGAATTACCTGTTTCGTTATCTGGAATGAAATCGTACTCAGTTTATGCTGGTGTTCAAGATGCATTAGTACAATGGTGGTACGGACACAATGCGGTGGCATTCTTCTTAACGACTCCATTCTTAGGTATGATGTATTACTTTGTACCAAAAGTTGCGAATCGTCCGGTATATTCTTATAGATTATCTATTATCCACTTTTGGTCGTTGATCTTCATTTACATTTGGGCTGGACCTCACCATTTATTGTATTCTGCTTTACCAGATTGGGCTCAAAACTTAGGAGTTGTGTTCTCTGTAATGTTGATTGCACCATCTTGGGGAGGTATGATTAATGGTTTATTAACTTTAAGAGGAGTTTGGGATAAAGTACGTACTGATGCAGTATTGAAATTCTTCGTAGTGGCAATTACTGGTTACGGTATGGCTACATTTGAAGGTCCAATGTTATCATTGAAAAACGTTAATGCTATTGCGCACTTTACAGACTGGATTATTGCTCACGTACACGTTGGAGCTTTAGCTTGGAATGGTTTCTTATCATTCGGTATGATTTATTGGTTAATCCCAAGAATGACTAAAACAAAATTATTCTCTGAAAAATTAGCGAATTTCCATTTCTGGATAGGTACTTTAGGTATTATTTTATATGCTCTTCCAATGTATGTTGCTGGATTTACTCAAGCTTCTATGTGGAAACAATTTAAGCCAGATGGTGGTGCATTACAATATGGTAACTTCCTTGAAACAGTAACCGAGTTAATGCCAATGTATTGGATGCGTGCTGTGGGTGGAACGTTATATTTAGTAGGGGTAATTGTATTAGTTTATAATGTTATTAGAACAGTAAGACAAGGTTCTCCAGTTGAGAATGAATTAGCAGAAGCTCCAGCTTTAGCAGTTATTTCTCCTAACCGTTTAAAAGGTGAAAAATTACACTCTTGGTTAGAAAGAAAACCAGTTCAATTTATGATTTTAACTACAGTTGCAATTTTAATTGGAGGTTTAATCCAAATTTTACCAACGATTTTAGTGAAATCTAATATTCCAACCATATCATCTGTTAAACCATATACACCTCTTGAATTAGAAGGTAGAGATTTATATATCCGTGAGGGTTGTGTGGGATGTCACTCTCAAATGGTTCGTCCGTTCCGTTCAGAAGTTGAGCGTTATGGTGACTATTCTAAAGCAGGTGAATTTGTTTACGACCATCCATTCTTATGGGGTTCTAAACGTACAGGTCCAGATTTAGCTCGCGAAGGTGTTAAAGGAAAACCATTTAATGGAGGTAGAGATGACGTATGGCATTTTAACCACATGTATGATCCTCAAGGTTTAAATGAGAAATCAATTATGCCAAGATACCAATGGTTAATTAAAAATGAGTTAGATAAATCAACAACTCAAGACAAAATGAGAACCATGGTAACTTTAGGAGTTCCTTATTCTGATGCAGATATTAATAATGCTCTTAAACATATGGACGAACAAGCTACTAAAATTGAAACCAATTTATTAGCAAATCCAGAAATTAAGAAATCATTTGGAGGTCAAACAGCTTCTCCATTGAAAGATAGAGAGATTGTAGCGTTGATTGCATATTTACAAAGATTAGGTACAGATACTCAAGTTAAAAAATAAAAAGTTATGCTAAAGTTCATTAAACATAATTTGGAAACTATTACAGGAGTAGATATTTATCCAATCATTTCCTTGACGATTTTCTTTACAGCGTTTGTATTGTTCACAATTTGGGCATTTACGTACAGCAAAGAAAAAATCAAAGAAATTAGTGAAATGCCTTTAAACGACGAATAGTCATAATTATAATTAGCGGGAAACTGAAACAACCATGATGTTTGTAATTATTGGGTAGTTTCATGGTTGTTCAGGTTCTCATAACATCAAAATTTTCAACAAATGAAAAAATTAATTCCATCATACGTAAGAGTTCCATTACTGTTTGCAGTAGTATTTGCAGCTTTGGAATATTTTATCGATTCTGGAGACAGGCCAGCTTTTATAAAGTTTCCTATGGTAGCTTTATTTTTAGGAGTATTCCTTTTCTTATTAATCGCAATCGAAATTGTAATCGATGCCGTTGATAAAGTAACATACCATTTATTAACAGACGAACAAAAGAAACAATTAGCAGATGCGCAGTCGGTTTCTTTTACAGAAAGTTCATGGTATCAAAACATAGTTAGTAAATTAACTCGCTCTAAAGAAATGGAGAGAGAAGAAGATATCATGTTAGACCACGATTATGATGGTATCAAAGAGTTAGACAATGTATTACCGCCATGGTGGGTATATTTGTTCTATGGAACCATTATTTTTGCTTTAGTTTATATGGTTCGTTTCCATGTAATGAATGAGTACGATCAAGAACAAGAGTTTAAAAACGAAGTAGCATTAGCAGAATTAGAAAAATCTAAATTGCCTAAAGATCCAGCTGATGAAGTAAGTTATGAAACCGTAGTTGCTGTTACAGATGCTGCCAGTTTAGCTAAAGGAAAAGAAATTTTTACAAACGCTTGTACTGCATGTCATAAAGCAGATGGTGGAGGTTTAGTTGGGCCAAACTTAACGGATAAAAACTGGATTAACGGTGGAGGAATTAAAAATGTCTTCAAGTTAATTTCTGAAGGAAGTAAAAACAACCCTTCAATGGTAGCTTGGAAAGCTAATTTATCTTCTAAAGATATTCAAAGTGTAGCAAGTTATATTTTAACATTAGAAGGATCTAATCCTCCAGGAGCAAAAGCCGCTGAAGGAGAAATATGGACAGAAACTGCAGCTCCTGCAGATGAAGCAGTAGTAGATTCTACTAAGGTAGAAGCTCCTGCAGAAAAATAAAATTATAAAAAAGGTTTTGGGAATTTCTCAAAACCTTTTTTAAACTAAAAATTGCATAATTATGTCAAATTTACCAGACGAAAGTTTTAGAGATACCATTGCAACTATTAATGCAGAAGGAAAAAGAAATTTTATTCATCCTAAAAAACCTTCTGGACCTTTCTACGATAAAAGAAAATTATTGAGTTATTTTCTTTTGGTATTCTTAATTGCTTCGCCATTTATTAAAATTGGAGGAAATCAATTCTTGATGTTTAATGTAATGGAAAGACGTTTTAGTATTTTCGGATTTGCATTTTGGCCTCAAGACTTTCATTTGTTTGTTATTTCAATGATTGTTGGAGTAGTAGGGTTGACTTTATTTACAGTAGCATTCGGACGAATATTTTGTGGTTGGTTTTGTCCGCAAACTATTTTTATGGAAATGGTTTTCAGACGTATAGAATATTGGATTGATGGTGACAGAGGAGCTCAAATGCGATTAGCAAAACAAAAATGGGATGCTGAAAAAATAAGAAAAAGAGTTACAAAAGGGACTATCTTTTTTATTTTTTCATTCTTCATTGCCAATGTTTTTCTAGCGTATTTAATTAGCAGCGATGAACTTATCAAAATGATTACCGAAGGACCAACAAGTAATTTAAGTACGTTAATTGCCTTATTAATTTTTACAGGAGTATTCTATTTTGTATTCGCTTGGTTTAGAGAGCAAGTTTGTATTATCGCCTGTCCTTACGGAAGAATGCAAGGGGTTTTATTGGATAACAAATCCATTAATGTAACCTATGACCACGTAAGAGGTGAAGGTACAAACGGAAGAAAAAAATGGAGAAATGGTGAAGATAGAACTGCATTAGGTCACGGAGATTGCATCGATTGTAACCAATGTGTGGTAGTTTGTCCAACCGGAATTGACATTCGTAATGGTACTCAGTTAGAATGTATCAATTGTACTGCTTGTATTGATGAATGTGATGTGATTATGGAAAAAGTAGGATTACCAAAAGGATTAATCCGTTATGCAAGTGAAGATGAAATTGTCAATAAAGAGAAGTTCAAGTTAACACTTCGAATGAAAGGTTACATCGCTGTTTTAACATTGTTAGTCGGCGTTTTAATTGGAATGTTGTTCTTACGAAATGATGTAGAAGCTAATTTCTTACCAATGTCGGGGCAATTGTTCCAACACAATGGAGAAAACATTCGAAATTTCTACACGTATAAAATTGTTAATAAAACAGAACAAGAATTTGACAATGTTTCTGTCAAAATTGTCAATTACAAAGGAGAAATAAAATTAGTAGGAAGTCCAGTAATTAAAGTACCAAAACAAGGTTTAATAAGCGGAACATTATACATTGATATTCCTGAAAGTTTGCTAAAAGAAGAAAAGGTACATTTAAAATTAGAATTATATAATGGTGATAAGTTGATAGAAGAAACTTCAACTAATTTCCAAGGACCAAGAAACTTTAATTAAAAAAAATACAGCTATGAAATTTAATTGGGGAACCGGAATCGTTATTGCTTTTGCACTTTTTATGACATTTATTTTGTCGTATGTGTACAAAGTACAATCTAATGATAAATATGATCACGAACTAGTTGTTGAAGATTATTACAAAAAAGAAGCATTAGTTCAAGGTGATATTGAAAAACAAGAAAATGCGAATGCGTTAACAAATAAAGTAACAATCGAAAAAACTGTGGAAGGAATAAAAATTCAATTCCCAGCCGATTTCGATTATTCTAAAATAAATGGAAAAGTGTCCTTATATAGACCGTCTAGTCAGAAATTAGATTTTGAAATTCCGATTTCACTATCTAGTCCACATTTGCTCATACCTAAAAGTAATTTGGCTGGCGGTCTTTGGGACATTTCTATCGATTGGGAATACGATGGTGTGAAATATTTAAACAAAGATTCGTTTAGAATGGAATAATTTCTTTCTTTTGAATTTGAACTTGTAATTAATGTTGTATTCAGCTTTTATATTTGGTTTAATTAGTAGTTTTCACTGCATAGGAATGTGCGGTCCAATTGCTATGATGTTACCCGTAGATAGAAGTAATGAAGTCAAAAAAATCACACAAATTATAACGTATCATATTGGGAAATTAACGGCTTACGGAACATTAGGTTTAATATTCGGACTTTTAGGAAGAAGTTTTTATTTAGCTGGAATGCAACAACAACTATCTATAATCGTTGGGATTTTGATGATTTTAGTAGCAGTAATTCCTGAACGGATATTTGCCAAATACAATTTTTCGAAACCTGTTTACAGAGTAATCACAAAAGTAAAATCAAGTTTAGGGCAACAGTTTAAAAACAAAAGCTACAAATCGTTATTTACTATTGGATTATTGAATGGTTTTTTACCTTGCGGAATGGTCTATGTAGCACTTTTTGGAGCTATCGCAATGCAGAATGTTTCTTTAGGAATTGGGTATATGATACTTTTTGGAATCGGAACAATTCCTATGATGGTAGCGGTAGTTTATGCTTCTGGATTGATTTCATTTTCATTCAGAGGAACCATTCAAAAAGCAATACCGTTAGTAGCGGTTATTATTGGAATGTTATTTATAATAAGAGGTTTAGGGTTAGATATCCCATATTTATCACCAAGTAATATGAGTTTATTTGTGCAACCCGAAGCCAATTGTCATTAAATATTTTAGTTAATAGGGGAAAAGAGTGTTGAGGTTTTAGGCTTTAGCACTCTTTTCATTTCATAAAAAAAGTCCCACCAACTGATGAGACTTTTCCATTTATTATGTATTGTGATTCTTAGTTTACAATAACTTTCTTAGTTGCTACTCCATTTTCAGAAGCTATTTGCACTAAATAAAATCCACTAGATAAGTTATTCACTTTGTATGAATTATCAACTCGCGTAGGGTTTTTAATTTCTTGGATGATTTGTCCGTTGATGTTGTATAAAACAATTGATTTTAATTCCGCTTCAGACGAAATTGTAACTTCGTTATTGATTGCTGGATTTGGGTAAATGGTTGCATTTTCAATTGATACAAAATCTTCAGAAGATAAAATTGTACTTGGCCATCTATTTTCTGCAACTGGTCCTCCCCAAATTAACGTTGCTAAATAAGGATTATCAATAAAAGGATTTCTATTTCCTTGTGCATAAGTATTTGCTGTATTTCCAAGATAAGTATTTCTGTTATCTTCATATTGAGAAACAGGATCTTCTGCATTCCATTCTAAAAATAATTGTACCATATTACTATCGTTTGTTGCAGTTGCTATTCCGGTTTGTGCTACACCAGTTGGCAAACACTGTGATCCGTATCTTAAATACATATACATCATCATTCTTGCAACATCACCTTTCCACTCGTCACCAGGATACCATAAAACACCACTTTCAAAAGAATTTCCAGAACCATCAAAAAATCTATCATTGTCTCTGTCGGCATTTCTTTTTTTATCACTTGCTCTTAAATTATGTGCATCAGCTCCTGGTCCAGATGTTCCCAATGGTGGAACTCCTAAAGCTCTTGGATATGTATGCTCTTTATTCCATAAACAAGGGTCTGCTGTACCTGTATCTTCCAAAGATTTATCTCTTCTTCTATGATCTTTGTCATCTGATGATGATGATGGACATAAATTGTTACTAAATCCATATAGTAATAAAAGATTTGTGTTTGATAAATCAGTAGGATCCAAATCTACAATTTCTATTGCTAGTTCTGCTTGTGCATAAGTTAAAATATTTGTATGCGTGGCTGAGATTTTTGTTTCTAAAGCACTTTTTAAACTCATTCCAGTTAATGTCCAATTCATACCATCATAATATGGTGTAGCAGGAGATCCAGCTTGTGCTAGCATTAGTGACGTAAATGCTAAAAATACTATTGCAAAGTTCTTTTTCATAAACTATTTATTTTTTCTTTCTAATAATGCCATGTAAAATCCGTCGAAACCGCTTTCGCTTGCTAAAACTTTTCTATCTTGAACAAAGTTAAATTCTTTTCCAATTTCGGTGCTTAAGAAATGCTTAATTTGTTCTTGATTTTCTGAAGGTAATACCGAACAAGTTGCATAAACTAATTTTCCGCCTGGTTTTACAATTTTTGAATAATTTTCTAACACTTCAGCCTGAACTTTACGAATGTTATCAATAAATTCAGGTTGTAATTTCCATTTGCTATCAGGGTTTCTTTTTAAAACTCCTAATCCACTACAAGGCGCATCGATTAAAACTCTATCGGCCTTTTCGTGTAATTTTTTTATTGTTTTTGTACTTTCAATAACACGTGGTTCAATGTTGAAAGCACCATTTCTTTTAGCACGAATTTTTAACTGCTTTAATTTACTTTCGTATA
>NZ_JAKLJH010000054.1:0-4625 GCF_023151265.1 Flavobacterium sp. | reverse complement strand
TTGCCCTTTGTTTTCCATTAAAGAAGCCAAATGCAAGGTTTTTCCACCCGCACCAGCACAAGTATCCACTACACGCATTCCTGGCTGAACATCTAAGAAATAAGCCACTAATTGAGAAGAAGCATCTTGTACTTCAAACAAACCATCTTTAAAAGCATCTGTTAAAAAAACATTAGCTCTTTCTGTCAAAATTAATGCATCTGGATAATCTTTGTGAAACTCGGTTTCAATATTCAAATCCATTAAGATAGCTCTTAATTTTTCCTTGGTTGTTTTAAGGCGATTTACCCTTAAAATTACTTTCGCTTGTTCGTTTTGAGCAGCTAATTCTTTTGTCCAAGTTTCCTCACCTAATTCCTTAACACCCAATTCGTCCATCCAATCTGGAATAGATTCTCTGAATTTTCTTGTTTTAGTTAATTCATCAAATTTTCCTTTGATTCTTCTAACTGGTGTATCTTCAAAATATTTCCAATCGGGTAGGGTATAACCTCTTAATATTGCCCATACGGCAAATATTCTCCAAATTTTATCTCTATCAAAAGGTTCTTTTACTTCTGCAATTTCGGTGTATAAACGTTTCCATCTTACGATTTCGTAAATGGTTTCTGCTACGAATTTTCTATCGTGACTTCCCCAACGTTTGTCTTTTTTTAAAGCTCTAGCAACAACTTTATCAGCGTATTCACCTTCGTTAAAAATCGCCATAAGCGAATCGATTGTTGTGAATACTAAATTTCTGTGTAATCTCATTTTTTATTTTAAATCAGCCTGCAAAGATACGAATAAAAATAAAAAAAGCTGCCAAATTTGACAGCTTTAATATTTATCCTCTTCCGCTTCCTCTTCCTTCGGAACCTCTTGAGTTTGAATTGCCTCGTGGAGCACTATTTCTAGGTTGTGAGTTACCTCTTGAAGAACCTCCTCTGTATTCTGAATTCCCTCTGTTTCCTGAACTTGAAATTGTTCCTCTTTCTTTAGAAGAATTACCTCTGTTTTCAGTATATTCTCTTCCACCATTTGATCTTGGACCTTCGTTTCTTCCTCTATTTTCAGTAGTAACTCTTGGAGAATTCCCTCTGTTTTCAGTTACAACTCTTGTACCAGAATTTCCTCTTGTTCCGTTATTTCTTGGAGTACTTGTTTCGGTTCTAGTTCTTGGCGTAGTTCCGTTAAATTCTCTTGTTTCACGATTTCCTCTTGGTGAGTTTGAAGTTAATTCACCTCTATTTCTCGGAGAATTGATGTTTCTTCTTGAATCTAATTCATATCGGTTTGAATATCCTGAATTTCTATGTGCAAATGAACGATTTGGATATCTTCTTTCATAACCATTTCCTCTTCTACCATAATAGTTGTTATAAACTGAAGCACATCTTCTGTGTGAAACATAATGATAACTGTGACCAAAATTAATATGAACATGAATGTGATTTCTGTATCTAAAAATTGGGAACGGATTCCAGTAATAGTAGTAACTTGGATAATAACCCCAATACCATGATGAATAATACGGACGATAGTTTCCTACCCAAAATGTATTATAAATTACCGGAGTATGAACATAAACGGGCTCATAAATATAATTTGCACCATACATATAAACATCACCAACAACCTGAACTTGAACTCGGTTATTGCTATCGCGTTCTACTTCAATTGTAGCTACATCTTGAAAAACATCTTTTTCTAAAACTGCTTGCACTACAACTAAATGCACATTGCCTTCAACCGTTTCAATAACTCTTAAATAATCGACATAATTATCGTTATTCAAATCTAAGTTTGAAATTTGAGTTTTAGGATCATTCAATCTTCTTTCAAAATCTTCTAAGTCTTTTGCATCACCAAAAACAGTCGCAACCGCTCTTAAATCTAAGTTGTCGCTGATATCCGAATTTTTTGCTGTAACCGTAGTTTTTTCTTGTGCAAAAAGTGAACCTATCGTCAATGATGCCAGTAAGCTCAGGTGTATCAATTTCGTTTTCATAATATATTCGTTTAAGGGTTCTTATTTCTATTTTTAAGTTAACCAATTACTGTGCCAAAGTTTTTTAATATTAATTAATGTTTTGATAATCAAATGTTTGTAAAATATATTTTTGCTTTGAAACATTTCCACTATATTTGAAAATAAAACCTATCCAATGAAGAAAATAGTTGCATTTCTGTTATTCATAAGTATTTCAGTAGTAGCTCAAAGCGTAAAATTTAAATCGGAAGTAATTCTCGAAACAAAATTGAGTTGCAGAGCCATTTTTGTTGACGAAGAAAAAGTATGGATGGGAATGGATAAAGGTCGTTACGGATTTTACGATAAGAAAAAAGATACTACCATTTTAAAAGAAATTCAATCCGTTGCCAGAACTACCGAATTTAGAAGCATTGCAGGAACCAAAGAAGCTATTTTCATTCTAGCTGTTGGAAATCCAGCGATGTTGATTCGTATTGACAAGAAAACGTTGGAAGAAACTGTTGTTTATAAAGAAGAACACGAAAAAGTGTTTTATGATAGTATGCAATTTGTGGATGATTTAAACGGATTTGCCATGGGTGACCCAATTGAAAACTGTTTAGCTTTTATAAAAACTAGTGATGGAGGCAAAACGTGGCAAAAAGTAAATTGCGATGTTTTACCAAAAGTTGCCGAAGGTGAAGCCGCTTTTGCAACTAGTAACACGAATTTGACTATAAAAGGGAAATCGATTTTTATGGTTTCTGGTGGAAAGAAATCGAGAGTTTTTGTTTCTAAGGATTTTGGAGCTACTTGGAAAGTTTATGAAACGCCAATTGTTCAAGGCGAAACTATGACAGGAATTTTTACAGCTGATTTTTACAATGAAAAAATAGGAATTATTGCAGGTGGAAATTACGAAAAACAAAACCAAAATTGGGCAAATAAAGCCATCACAAAAAACGGTGGAAAAACTTGGAAACTAATCGCCGAAAGAGAAGCTTTTGGATATGCTTCATGTGTACAATTTATTCCAAATAGCAAAGGAAAACAGTTAATTTCTGTTGGTGGAACTGGAATGTTTTACTCGGCTGATTTTGGTAAAACTTGGACAAAATTCTCTGATGATAAAGATTTTTATACTTTCCGATTCGAATCAGAGAAAGTCTTTTATGCCACTGGAAGAAATAAGTTGGTTCGATTTGAAATCCAATAAAAAAAAGCGCTCAACTTATGTTGAACGCTTTTAAGATTTATAACTAACCTCTTCTTTTTTCGCGCATTTGTTTTAATAATTCTCTATTAAAATCTTCTTCGGCTTTTTTAAGTTTGATGATTTTTTTGGCACTAATTACGCCTTGTAAATCTTTGATGAATTTCTTTTTTAAATTGAATAAATCTTCTTCAATTTTTTCCATTTGTGCTAATGAATTAGAAGCATCTTTTTCGCTTAATTTTTCAACATTTCCAGGTTTGAATCGGTCTAAAATGCTTCTCATTTTTTCATGACGTAGTTCTGCTTGATTTTCATCGAATGCATTATAAATAGGCCAAAATTTTTGAGCTTCATCTGTAGTTAATTCTAATTGCTCTGTAATGTAAGCCACTTTTAGTGCTTTTACTTTTTCTCTTTTTTCTTTAAAACCTTGAGAAAAAGATAACGATGTAACTAAAAGAAATATAATTGGAAGTATGATTTTCGTTTTCATAATGGGTAAATTTTATTCGTTAATGTAATATTCTAAGTTTTCCGATTCGGAAAGATAATCTTCAACAGCATCAGGGTTTGATTCGTTTAAAGATAAATTATTTTCTATTGCTGTAATATCTTCATCGGTTAAGTGTTTCGATAATTCGGTGATGCCAATTCCTTGTTGTTGAGATAAATAACTTTCAATGGTTGAAGCATCAAGCGAACTTTCCTTAGCCATATTGAAATAAACTGGAATTGCAATTGCGATTAAAAAAACAGCAGCAATAGCACTTATCCAAACTTGTTTTCTGTAGAATAAGGAAACTACTTTCGTTTCTTTTTCTACTGGAATCTGCGCCATCATTTTAGCTTCGAATTGCTCAAAGTAATTGTCTGGAACTTTAAATCCTGATTTTATTTCGTTTTTATTTTCTAAGTCAAAAGGTTTCATATTTATTGGACAAAAATTTTGTGTAAAGGTTTAATTCGTATGTAAAAATTCTTCAATTTTCTTTGCGGCTATGTGGTAACTCGCTTTTAAAGCACCCACTGAAGTTTCTAAAATTTCCGACATTTCTTCGTATTTTAATTCTTCAAAATAGCGCATTTTAAAGACTAATTGTTGTTTATCAGGTAATTTTGCAATTGCCTTTTGTAATTTTAATTGGATGTCATCTCCATCAAAAAAAACATCACTTTCTAATTTATTAATGGCTTTTTGTTGCGCTTCTTCACTTGAAATACCTTGTTTTTTAGCTCGTTGTTGTATGAAAGTTATAGCTTCATTCGTAGCAATTCGGTACATCCAAGAATACAATTTACTATCGCCTTTAAAATTTTTTAGATTACCAAATACTTTTATAAACGTATTTTGAAGTACATCATCAGCATCATCATGGTTTAAAACCATGTTTCTAATATGATAATACAAAGGTTTTTGATACAATTGCAAGAGCTTTCGAAACGCTTCATTTTGCG
>NZ_JAKLJH010000053.1 GCF_023151265.1 Flavobacterium sp. | reverse complement strand
TCAAGAAACAAAAGATAAAATTCAATTTTCATATGAAGTTGCTGTTACAAAAGGACAAACAACTTCTATTCAAAAAATTGGCGGTTATGCCGTTTCAATGAATCATGAAAATACAATTATAGGTGCAAAAAACAGCATCGCCAAAGCATTAGAAATCGGTATTTCACAATTAACTGAAAACCAAAAAGAAGCTTGGGCAAAAATTTGGGAAATGAGCGATATTACCATTGATGGCGATGTAAAAGCCCAACAAGGAATTCGTTTTAATATTTTCCAATTGAATCAAACCTATTTAGGAAAAGATTCAAGATTAAATATTGGTCCAAAAGGATTTACAGGTGAAAAGTATGGAGGTTCTACTTATTGGGACACCGAAGCGTATTGTATTCCTTTTTATATGGCTACCAAAGACCAACAAGTAGCGAGAAATCTTTTAGCCTATCGATACAACCAATTGGATAAAGCCATCGAAAATGCCGAAAAATTAGGTTTCAAAAATGGAGCTGCTTTGTATCCAATGGTAACTATGAATGGTGAAGAATGTCATAACGAATGGGAAATTACTTTCGAGGAAATTCACAGAAACGGTGCCATCGCTTTTGCCATTTACAACTATTACCGATTCACAGGAGATTATTCGTATATTCCAGAAAAAGGTTTAGAAGTTTTAATCGGAATTGCCCGTTTTTGGCATCAAAGAGCAACGTTTTCAACGTACAGAAATCAGTATGTGATTTTAGGAGTAACGGGACCAAATGAGTACGAAAACAACGTAAATAATAATTTCTACACCAATTACATTGCAAAATGGTGTATTGATTATACAGTGGAGCAAATCAATAAAATTGATACAGAATATCCATCGGATTATACCCGAATCATGAATAAAGTGAAATTATCACAAGCCGAAATTTCAGCAATGAAAAAAGTGGCGGATAATATGTATTTCCCTTATTCTGAAGAACACGGCGTATATTTACAACAAGATGGTTTCCTAGATAAAGAATTAATCACAGTAGCTGATTTAGATAAATCGCAACGACCAATCAATCAAAAATGGTCTTGGGATAGAATTTTACGTTCGCCTTACATCAAACAAGCGGATACGTTACAAGGATTCTATTTCTTTGAAGATCATTTTACCAAAGAACAATTAGAAAAACATTTTGATTTTTACGAACCGTTTACCGTTCATGAAAGTTCACTTTCACCATGTGTACATTCGATTCAAGCGGCTGTTTTGGGTAGAATGGAACAAGCTTATACATTTTATTTAAGAACTTCACGTTTAGATTTAGATGATTATAACAAAGAAGTCGAAGAAGGATTACATATCACTTCTATGGCGGGAACTTGGATGAGTATCGTAGAAGGTTTTGGTGGAATGCGTGTTAAAAATAACCAATTGCATTTTGAACCAAAAATTCCAGCACAATGGAAAGGCTATTCCTTCAAAGTGAATTTCAGAAACGCCATTGTAAAAGTTGAAGTAAAACAAGAAGGAACAAACGTTTCCATTGAAGGAAATTCAGATGTGGATGTTTTTGTAAACGGAGAATCGCAATTAATTAAATAGTAAGACATGAAATCGCCATTAACAAAAAGTTTGCATAAACAAACACTTATGATTAAAAAAGGCGATACCATATGTTACCGCTAAAAAATAAAATTTAAACATATGAATAAATATTTTGTTTCAGTATTTGTGATGGTTTTTTCGATTTTTGGTATGAATGCTCAAGAATTAAAATCACCCAATGGAAATTTCAAAATGGTTTTCGCTTTAGAAAAAGATGGTACACCAACGTATCAACTTTTCATGAAAAATAAAGAAATCATCAAAAAAAGCAAGTTAGGTTTAGAACTTCAAAAAGACAAAAAGTCATTATTGAATGATTTTAAATTGGTAAACGAAGTCCGAAATACTTTTGATGAAACTTGGAAAACCGTTTGGGGTGAAGAAACCGAAATTCGCAATCATTACAACGAATTAGCACTAACACTGAAACAAAATGAAACCGAAAGACAAGTTATCATTCGTTTTCGATTATTCAATGATGGTTTAGGTTTCCGTTACGAATTTCCAGAACAAAAAAACCTAACGTATTTTGTAGTTAAAGAAGAACGTACCGAGTTTGCTATGACCGGCGACCACACCGCATTTTGGATTCCTGGCGACTATGATACGCAAGAATACGATTTTACAGAAAGTAAGTTAACCGAAATTAGAAAGTTATTTCGTGGAGCGGTTTCTGAAAATGCTTCACAAAAACAATTTTCTGATACGGGAGTTCAAACGTCTTTGATGTTAAAAACCGCAGACGGAATTTATATCAACATTCACGAAGCGGCATTAATTAATTATTCTTGCATGCACTTGAATTTAGATGATAAAAACTTAGTTTTTCAATCGCACTTAACTCCCGATGCTAAAGGAAATAAAGGCTATTTACAAGCGCCATGTGTTTCACCTTGGAGAACGATTATTGCGAGTGCTGATGCTCGTGATATTTTAGCTTCTAGAATGATATTAAACTTAAACGAACCTTGTAAAATTGAAGATACTTCTTGGATTAAACCTGTAAAATACATCGGTGTTTGGTGGGAAATGATTACCGGAAAAAGCTCTTGGGCGTACACTGATGAAATTCCATCTGTACAATTAGGAATTACCGATTTCACCAAAGCTAAACCAAACGGTAAACACGCAGCTAATACGCAACATGTAAAAGAATATATTGATTTTGCTGCTAAACATGGTTTCGATGCCGTTTTAGTGGAAGGTTGGAACGAAGGTTGGGAAGATTGGTTTGGTCACGAAAAAGATTATGTATTCGATTTTGTAACGCCTTATCCTGATTTTGATGTGAAAGGAATTCACGAATATGCCAAATCTAAAGGTGTAAAAATGATTATGCATCACGAAACTTCTGGTTCAACCAGAAATTATGAACGTCATTTAGATAAGGCATTTCAATTCATGAATGACAATGGTTATGATGCAGCAAAAACGGGTTATGTTGGGAATATTTTACCTTTAGGCGAACATCATTATAGCCAATCGATTTTAAATCATTATCAATATGTGATTGAAAAAGCGGTGGATTATAAAATTATGATTAATGCCCATGAAGCCGTTCGTCCAACAGGAATTTGTAGAACCTATCCAAACATGATTGGAAACGAATCAGCTCGTGGAACAGAGTTTCAAGCGTTTGGTGGTTCAAAAGCGAATCATACCACTTTGTTACCTTTCACAAGATTAATTGGAGGTCCAATGGATTACACACCTGGGATTTTCGAGATGGATATTGCCAAATTAAATCCAAACAACAATTCACATGTGAATACAACTTTAGCGAATCAATTGGGATTATATGTGGTAATGTATTCGCCACTTCAAATGGCTGCCGATTTACCAGAAAATTACAATCGATTCTTAGATGCGTTCCAATTCATAAAAGATGTTCCGGTAGAATGGTCAACTTCAAAATATTTAGAAGCTGAGCCAGGTTATTATATCACAATTGCTCGAAAAGATAAAAATTCTAACAATTGGTTCGTTGGAAATTCAAACGGATACAATGCTAGAACATCAACGATTACATTAGATTTCTTAGAAAAAGGGAAAAAATACGAAGCCATTATTTACGCCGATGCTGCCGATGCGGATTATAAAACGAATCCACAAGCATACAAAATTTCAAAACAAAAAGTAACCAATAAGACTAAATTGCAATTGAGAACGGCAGCAGGCGGTGGCTACGCTATTAGTATTGTTGAGGTTAAATAAAAAAGCTATGAAAAAAATAATTTTCTCACTAATTACCTTGTTCACACTTTCGCTTTCGGCACAAATTGACCGAATGGAACCACCGTTTTGGTACGAAGGAATGAACAAAAGCGAAGTTCAAGTATTGTTTTACGGAAAGAATATTGCTCAAAATTCGGTAAGCATTTCAAATAATGTAGTAATTACAAATGTAGTCAAAACCGAGAATCCAAATTACCTTTTTGTTACGATTGATACTAAAAATGTTAAAGCACAAGAACTACAATTTACGTTTGCCAATGGTAAAAAAACATTCAAAAGAAATTTCGAAATTAAAAAGAGAAGACCCAATTCTGCACTTCGTAAAAGTTTTGACGCATCTGATGTGATGTATTTATTGATGCCAGATCGTTTTGCAAATGGAAATCCAAATAACGATTCTTCACCTGAGCTACAAGAAAAAGCCGACAGAAGTCTCCCAGGAGGAAGACATGGTGGAGACATACAAGGAATCATAAATAATTTAGATTACATCAAAGAGTTAGGTGCAACAGCAATTTGGAGTACACCAATGTGTGAAGATAATGATAAAGGCTATTCATACCATACTTACGGTCAATCCGACGTGTATAGAATTGACCCGCGTTACGGAACCAATGAAGAATACAAAAAGTTAGCTGATGAAATGCACAAGCGTGACATGAAATTAATCAAAGATTACGTTACGAATCATTGGGGAGCCGAACATTGGATGTTTAAAGATATGCCAACATACGATTGGTTTCACCAGTTTCCAGGTTATAAGCAAAGTAACTATCGCATGACGACTCAGTACGATACAAATGGTTCAAAAATTGATGCTAAACTTTGTATGGATGGTTGGTTTGTACCTAGTATGCCTGATTTAAATCAGTCGAATCCTTTGGTGTTGAATTATTTAATTCAAAATGCAATTTGGTGGATTGAATATGCGGATTTAGATGGTTTCCGTGTTGACACGTATTCATACAACGATAAAGAAGGAATCGCAAAATGGACAAAAGCGATTACTGATGAATATCCATATTTCAATATTGTTGGTGAAGTATGGATGCACGATCAAGCCCAAATTTCGTATTGGCAAAAAGATAGCCCAATTGCTAAAATTCAAAGTTATAATTCGTATTTACCAAGTGTTATGGATTTTACTTTACACGATGTTTTTGGAAATGTTTTCAATGAAGATAGAGCGGATTGGAGCAATGGAATGATTAAATTTTACGAAAATTTCGTTAATGATTTCTTGTATGCCGACCCAAATAACCTATTGATTTTCCTAGAGAATCATGATACAGGTCGTTTCAATCAGATTTATCAAAACGATTTTAAAAAATACCAATTAGGAATGACCATTATGGCAACCATGAGAGGAATTCCACAATTGTATTATGGCTCTGAAATTGGAATGGCGGGCGACAAAGGAAAAGGTGATGCCGATATTCGTCAAGATTTTCCTGGTGGTTGGAAAAGAGATTCAAACAATGCATTTTCTGCTAGTGGAAGAACAGCAGAACAATCCAAATACTTCGATTTTTCGAAAAAAGTTTTGAATTGGAGAAAGAACAAAGAAGTCATTCATACCGGAAAATTAACGCATTATATTCCTGAAAACAATGTGTATGTTTATTTCCGTCACAACGACAAAGAAACGGTTATGGTGGTTATTAATAATGCACCTGATAATCAGAAATTGAATCTTTCTCGTTTTCAAGAAAACATCAAATCGTTTACCTCAGGAAATGATATACTTTCAGGGAAAACAATCGATTTGAAAAATGAATTGGCGATTGAAGGTAAAACGTCTATGATTTTAGAATTAAAATAAGAAATTATGATTAAGAAAATTGTCATTGCATTAGCTGCTATGTTGGTTATCGGATGCAAAAATGAAAATAAACCATCAACAACAGAAATGCCAAAAGAAATTGCAAAATTTTCTCCCAAAGTGGAAGAAAACGCCGTTATTTATGAAGTAAACATTCGTCAGTATTCACCTGAAGGAACGTTTAATGCCTTTTCAAAAGACATTCCGCAATTGAAAGAATTGGGAGTAAAAATCATTTGGGTGATGCCTATTTTTCCAATTTCACAAACCAAAAGAAAAGCTACAGGTGGCGATGATAGTAAATTTGCATCTGAAATGCCAGCAGCAGAGCAACACAAATATTTAGGAAGTTACTACGCTGTTTCTGATTTCAAAAAAGTTAATCCAGAGTTTGGAACTATTGAGGATTTTAGAAATTTAGTTAAAACAGCGCACGATAATGGTATTTATGTAATCTTAGATTGGGTGCCAAATCACACGGGTTGGGACCACGTTTGGATAAAAGAGCATCCAGAATATTATACAAAAAATGCTAAAGGTGAAATTATCGATCCAATTAATCCTGAAACTGGAAAATCATGGGGTTGGTCAGATGTTGCCGATTTAAATTACGACAATCAAGGATTACGTAAAGAGATGACAGCCGATATGTTACATTGGATTAAAAACGAAAACATTGATGGTTTCCGTTGCGATGTGGCTAGTAATGTACCTTTAGATTTTTGGCAACAAGCTATTCCGCAATTGCGAAAAGAAAAAAATATTTTCATGTTAGCAGAAGCTTGGGAGCCTGAATTATTAAAAGATGGTTTGTTTGATATGGCCTATGGTTGGGAAGCGCATCACACTATGAATAGAATCGCTCAAGAAAAAAATACAGTGAAAGATTGGGATAAATTCATAGCGGAAGATGCAAAAAAATATGAAGCTAATGATATTCTAATGAATTTTGTGGATAATCACGATGAGAATTCTTGGAATGGAACGGTTAAAGGAAGATTAGGCAAAGCAGAAGAAGCGATGACTGCTTTATCTTATGTAATGCCAGGAATGCCATTAATTTACAGCGGAAATGAATACGGTTTAAATCATAGTTTGAAGTTTTTCGAAAAAGATTCGATTCCAAAAACAAAAGGGAAAGAGTGGGAATTAAGAGCAAAATTAGGAAAGTTAAAAGCTGAAAATATTGCTTTAAACGGCGGAAAAAATAAAGCTAAATACACTCGAATTAAAACAAACGATGATACTAATATTCTGGCTTTTGTTCGTGAGAAAAATGGTAAAAAAGTAGTTTATATTGCGAATTTTTCAAGTAAACCAATTAACTCTAAAGTAGCTGTTACGGGTGAATTTGTCAATTACATGACGGGAAAACCAACGAGTTTAAACGACAAAGTAGTCATCACGTTACAACCTTTTCAATCTTTCATATTGACAAACTAAATATTTATTTAAATTCATTTTTAAAGTCCTATTGTAAGTCAATAGGACTTTTTATTTTGAAATTACCGATATTTGCAAAAACAAATCATTTGAACTCAAAATACAACATCATCATCATTGGCGGAGGCGCTGCCGGATTTTTTACTGCAATCAACATTGTAGAGAAGAATCCAAATCTAAAAGTAGCTATTCTTGAAAGAGGAAAAAGCGTTTTAGAAAAAGTACGCATTTCTGGTGGCGGAAGATGTAATGTGACGCACGCTTGTTTTGTACCAAATGATTTAGTGAAGTTTTATCCTCGTGGCGAACGCGAATTAAAAGGACCATTTAACCAATTTTGTTCAGGTGATACGATTGAATGGTTCGAAAACCATGGTGTTGAACTTAAAATTGAAGATGATGGAAGAATGTTTCCTGTTTCTAATTCATCTCAAACCATAATTGATTGCTTTCAAGAAGCGGTTAAAAAGCTAAAAATCGATGTTTTAACTAATCACAGCGTTCAAGAATTGTATAAAACTGAAACCCATTGGAAAGTAACCACAACTCAAGAAATTTTTACTTGCGAAAAAATAGTAATGGCTTCTGGGAGTAATCCAAAAATGTGGGAATTGCTACAAAATTTAGGTCATTCAATTATCGAACCTGTTCCATCTTTATTCACTTTCAATATCAAAGATCCTCGAATTAAAGATTTAATGGGACTTTCGGCTCTAGCTTCAGTAAAGGTTAAGAAATCCAAGTTAGAAGCTTCTGGGCCATTATTGATTACGCACTGGGGAATGAGCGGTCCAGGAATTTTAAGACTTTCTGCTTGGGGAGCTAGAGAATTAGCTGAAAAAAAGTATCAATTTGCTATTCAAGTCAATTGGTTAAACGAAACCACTTTTGAAGAAGCGCTTGATTTGTTGAAAGATATCAAAGAAGAAAACGCCAAAAAATTAGTTTCAAAATACGCACATTTCGAATTACCAAAACGCCTTTGGGAAAACCTTGTAAAATCAGCCGGAATTTCAGACGAACTAAAATGGGCTGATGTAAGCAAAAAACAATTGAATTCATTAATTGAACAACTTACAAATGGCGAATTTCACGTAAACGGAAAAAGCACTTTTAAAGAAGAATTCGTTACTGCTGGCGGAATCGACTTAAAAGAAGTTAATTTCAAAACCATGGAAAGTAAAATTTTACCAAACGTTTATTTTGCAGGTGAAATTCTAAATATCGATGCTATTACAGGTGGATTTAACTTTCAAAATGCTTGGACAGGCGGATTTATAGTGGCAAATTCTATTGTCGAGACAAATTATTATCGGTTTAACCAATAAATACTTCCAGTTAAAATCGTTGCAAATCCAACCCAAGCTAAGTATGGAATCAATAAATACGAAGCCCTTTTGTCTATTTGTTTGAAAATATGATACGTTTCATAAATGATTAACCAAAGTAAAATAATTTCGATTAAAGCCAATAAAATATTGTTCAATCCAAAGAATAAATACGACCACAAAGCATTTAAAAGCAATTGAACAGTAAAAAACAACAGTCCTTTTTTTACTAATTCTTTGTTGGATTCTAATTTATTCCAAACCATACCAGCTGCAATTCCCATCATAATAAAAAGCATGGTCCAAACTGGAGCAAAAACCCAATTTGGCGGATTAAAACTTGGTTTTTTAATTTCTGGATACCAAGTAGTAATGCTCGATTGCGTAACATTACTTGATAAGTAACCAACAGCCAAACAAATGGCAACGCAGTATATAATTTTAAGATATTTGTTCATGTTTTCAATTTTATAGGCAAATTAACGAAATATCAAGGGAACAAATCAATCAAAATCGGTATTTTTGTCAAAATTTTAAGCTATGCTTACCGAAAAAGATTTTATCGCCACCCCACATAATTCTATTGATTCCGCTAGTTTTGAGTGGAGCGCTCCTAGTAATATTGCCTTAGTGAAATATTGGGGCAAGAAAGAAAACCAAATCCCAGCGAACCCATCGATAAGTTTTACGTTAAACAATTGTAAAACTATTACGAAGTTGGAAGTCGTTAAAAAATCGGAAATCAATAGTTTTTCATTCGATTTGCTTTTTGAAGGAAAACCAAAAGAAGATTTCAAACCAAAAATTCAAAAATTCTTTGAAAGAATTGAACAATATTGTCCGTTTTTGAAAGAATATCATTTTAAAATTGATACTCAGAACACTTTTCCTCACAGTTCTGGAATAGCTTCTTCGGCATCTGGAATGGCAGCTTTAGCAATGAATATTATGAGTTTAGAAAAAGCAATTAATCCAACAATTTCTGATGACTATTTCTATTCAAAAGCTTCTTTTTTAGCAAGATTAGGAAGTGGAAGTGCATGTAGAAGTATCAAAGGTGAAGTAGTAGTTTGGGGAAATCATGCTGAAATTAATGGAAGTTCAGATTTATTTGGAGTGGAATTTTCAGAAATTCATTCTAACTTCAAAAACTATCAAGACACGATTTTATTAGTCGATAAAGGCGAAAAACAAGTTTCGAGTACGGTTGGGCACGATTTAATGCACAATCATCCTTATGCTGAAAGAAGATTTGCTCAAGCTCATGAAAATTTATCCCAAATAAAAGCGATTTTATCCTCTGGAAATGTATCAGAATTTATCAAAATTGTAGAAAGCGAAGCATTGACTTTACATGCGATGATGATGACTTCGATGCCGTATTTTATCTTGATGAAACCCAATACATTAGAAATCATCAATAAAATTTGGAAGTTCAGAAATGAAACACAGATTCCGGTTTGTTTTACATTAGATGCTGGAGCCAATGTACATGTTTTATACCCTGAAAATGTAAAAGAAAACGTATTGCAATTTATTCAAGATGAATTGATTGGCTATTGTCAAAATGGTCAGTATATTTGCGATGAAATTGGTAATGGTGCAAATCAATTAAAATAATTCGTATATTTACCATAGATTTTGATAAAATGGACATTCGATTAGAAAAAATAGAATTGATTAAGTTGCTGAGAGAGACAGAAAATCTTTCGGTTGCAACTTATATTAAGAATATTTTTGTGAAAGAAAAGAAGGATTGGTGGGATGAATTGCCTAATTATGTCAAAGAAGGAATTGAAGAAGGAGAACGTGATATAGCTGAAGGTAGAGTTCATTCATATGAAGAAATAAAACAGTACTTTGGTTGGAAATGAGAGAGTTGGTTTTTTCTTCCCGAAGCAAAACTGAAATTAAAGCGATTGTTGATTATCTGATTGAGAAATGGTCAGTTAGGATTAGTGATAAATTTTTAGATAAATTAAAGGTAAATTTAGATTTAATTCAAAAATCACCTGAATTGTTTCCAAAATCAAAAAGTAGTAATTACCATAAATGCGTCGTCATCAAACAAGTTACTGTTTTTTATCGTTTTGATTACAAGAAAATTTACATTGTATCCGTTTTTGATACTAGACAAAATCCAAAAAAGATAAAATAAATTTATTGAAATGGAAATTGAATTAGAAAAGATTGAACTATTGAAATTGCTCAATGAAACAGAAGATCCAGAAGTGATAAAAGAAATAAAATGTATATTTCAATTAGAGAAAATGGGTCTCATAGACAAATTATCTGAAGAGCAGGTTGTATTTATTTGTCAAAATGTGATACTTGATAAAAATGGGAATTTTTTGAATCTTGAAGATATAATTGACAGCATTGAATACTAGAAACTAAAAATCTGATTACTATAAACTGTAAACTGAATACTAAAAAATGAAAGGACCACTTTTTTACTCAAAAATATTACTTTTCGGAGAATACGGAATTATCCAAGATTCGAAAGGACTTTCAATTCCGTACAATTTTTACAATGGTGCTTTGAAGAACGATGGGAATTCGTCTGAAAGCGCTATTAAATCTAACGAAAGTTTAAAAAAATTCGTTGTTTACTTGGAGCAATTACAAGTTGAACAACCTAAGTTAGTAACTTTCAATTTAGAAGTTTTAAAACAAGATGTAAATAACGGAATGTATTTCGATTCTAGTATTCCTCAAGGATATGGAGTAGGAAGTAGTGGTGCTCTGGTAGCAGCTATTTACGATAAATATGCTAATGATAAAATCACAGTGTTAGAAAATTTAACACGTGAAAAATTATTGCAATTAAAAATGATTTTTTCTCAAATGGAATCGTTTTTCCACGGAAAAAGTTCAGGTTTAGATCCGTTGAATAGTTATTTGAGTATACCAATCTTAATCAACTCAAAAGATAATATTGAAGCAACTGGAATTCCAACACAAAGCACACAAGGAAAAGGTGCGGTTTTCTTAATTGATTCAGGAATTGTGGGCGAAACAGCTCCAATGGTTTCGATTTTTATGGAAAACTTAAAAGATAATGGTTTCCGTACGATGTTAAAATCACAATTCATAAAATATACCGATGCTTGTGTGGAAAATTTCTTACATGGCGACGTAAAATCACTATTAGAAAACACTAAACAATTATCAAAAGTAGTTTTGAACAACTTCAAGCCTATGATTCCAGAGCAATTTCACCAAGTGTGGCAAAAAGGAATCGATACCAACGATTACTATTTGAAATTGTGCGGTTCTGGCGGTGGTGGTTATATTTTAGGATTTACTCAAGATTTAGACAAAGCAAAAGAATCTTTGAAAGACTATAAATTAGAAGTAGTTTATAATTTTTAATGGAATATTACATTGTTTTTTTAAAGTGTTTTTCTTTAGCTTATTTGTTTTTTTACAACAGTTGGAGTAAAGCCTTTTTTAAAAAAGAAATTTTCAACAATGAATTTTTAAATCCTTTAGAAAGTTCCTATTTTTCTTTTGTGGATAATGGTTTTAAGTATTCTAAAATAATAATTAAATATTGGAGTTTGCTTTCGTTGATTCTTTTGTTTGTTTTACTGAATTATGAATACCTATTACAGCTATTTTTATATCATACGATTGATAAAAACCAAGATGATAATTCTTTTTATTTTTCAAGCTATTTAGAGTTTTTTTTACCGTTCATTTTGCCTTTAGTGGGGTTGTTGTTTTTTATTAAAAGAATTTCAAATAGTTTTATTTGGGTTACAATTCTTTCATTAGTATTTTTAATTCCTTTAAACGAGTTATTGCTTATCGAAGTTTATAAATTAAGATACAATTACTTGATATACGATACCATTCCGAAGGAATTACAAATTAATTTTTGGAATTATTTTACAGATCCATTCGATTATTTGATTCCTTATTTAATTTGTATGATGATTTTGGTCGCAGTTGTTAAATTCATAAAAGAAAAAATAAGCAAAAATGCTCACTCGTAAATCCAAATTAGTCCTTACTAAAATATTCAGCTTCTTTTCTGTGATTAGAGGATATAATATTTGGGTCGTGGCGTTAGCGCAATATCTTTCTGCTATTTTTATTTTGGCTCCTGAGAAACGAGCGTTGGATATTATTCTCGATTGGCGTTTGTTTTTAATCGTGGTAGCTTCTACATTAACGATTGCTTCGGGTTATATCATTAATAATTTTTACGATGCTAAAAAGGATTTAATCAATCGCCCTAAAAAAGCCATGATTGACCGTTTGGTGAGTCAGGAAACGAAGTTGAAAGTCTATTTCGGAATTAATTTCATCGTCGCTTTGTTGATGTTTTTTATTTCGTGGCGTGCGGTTTTGTTCTTTTCGACTTATATTTTTCTGATTTGGTTTTATTCGCACAAATTGAAAAAAATGTTCTTAATTGGAAACATCACAGCTGCTGTTTTAGCTGTTTTGCCATTCTTTGGAATTTTGATGTATTATAAAAATTTCTATCACGTCATTTTTGCTCATGCGACTTTCTTATTGTTGCTTATTTTAATCCGGGAATTAATCAAAGATTTAGAAAATATCGAAGGCGATTTAATAGCCGATTACAAAACCATTCCTGTTGTTTTTGGTGAAAAAATGGCGAAATCTATTATTTCGGTTTTAACGATTTCTACTTTAATTCCAGTTTATTTTTTAATTGAAGTTTATGATGTAGGTTACATGGATATTTACTTTTATTTAAGTTTGATTGGGTTGTTGTTTTTTGCTTTACTTTTATGGAAAGCAACTTCTAAGACGGAATATCTAAGACTTCATTTTTTATTGAAATTTATCATTGTTTCAGGCGTTTTTTGTATTGTTTTAATAGAACCTTCGGTTTTAATTCATGGCAAAAAATTGATTTCCATATATTAGTTATATCTTTGCAAAAATTGTTTATAATATGTCACGTCATCAAGATAGCGATAAAAGTCGTCCAGGTTCAGGAAGACAAGGAGGTTACAAAAAGGATAGTAATTCAAGAGGAAATGCGCCAATTCGTAAAGCGCCTTCAAAGTTTAAAACCAAACCAGAAGCTGCTAAAGAAGCGCCTAAAGCTCCAAAATCTCCAAAAAAACCATCTAATCCAGATGAAATTCGTCTAAACCGCTACATTTCTAATTCTGGAATGTGTAGTCGTAGAGATGCGGATATTTACATTCAAAGTGGAAATGTAAAAGTAAACGGTGAAGTAATTACTGAAATGGGTTACAAAGTAAAATTAACCGATTCAGTTCAGTTTGATGGTGTAAACATCACCCCAGAAAAGAAAGAATATATCCTTTTAAATAAGCCAAAAAACTTCTCAACTGCTGGAGATGATTCGCAAGGTTCAACTAATGTTTTAGATTTAGTTCGAAATGCAACAAAAGCGAATTTAATGCCTGTAGGAAGAATGGATAAAACAACGACAGGTTTGTTATTGTTTACTAATGATACTGAGATTATCCAAAAATTCACTGCTCCAAACCAACGTTCATCGAAAGTATATCAAGTTTCTTTAGATAAAAATTTGAAATTCGAAGATTTAGAGCGTATCCAAAAAGGATTAACGATTGACGACCACAAAGTATATGTGGAAGAAATCACTTACATTGAAGATCAACCAAAAAGTGAAATCGGAATTAAAATGAAAACATCTAACGTAAAAGTGGTTCGTAAAATTTTTGAACACTTAAAATACGATGTTTTAAAAGTAGACCGTGTAACTTTTGCCGGTTTAACAAAGAAAAATTTACCAAGAGGCGATTGGAGATTCTTAACCGAACAAGAAATCATCAACCTTAAAAATGCTTAAACGTATTTTTTGAAACACATAGGCACATCGATTTTTTCTTTGTGCCTTTTTTATTTAGTAATCTTTGCGAACTTTGCGAAAAACCTTGCGTCCCGAGGCTTCGGGATTTGCGTTTAAATTTTAAACTTTATGCCAAATCAACTACAACAAATCGCCATTAAATGGTTTGATGCTTTCAATACGAAAAACTTAGAAAAGTTATTAGAATTATACGACGACGAAGCTCAACATTTTAGTCCGAAATTAAAAATTCGTCAACCTGAAACCAATGGTTTAATTATCGGAAAAGAAGCGATGCGCGTTTGGTGGCAAGACGCTTTTGATAGATTGCCAACATTACATTACAAAGTAACTTCATTAACCGCCAACACCGACCGAGTTTTCATGGAATACACACGTCAAGTTGTAGGTGAAGCCGATATGTTAGTAGCTGAAGTTTTGGAAATTAAAGAGGGGAAGATTGTGTTTTCTAGGGTTTATCATGGGTAGAAAGTAATTTAAAATAAACTACTTGCAAAGTGTAAATTTGGCTAAATTTTAAGTTAGGCTAGTATTTAAATCTAAATGAGTTTAATATTGCTTCACCCATTTTTTTAAATTTTGAAAATTTGTCCTGTTCACAAGTTAATGTTAGAATATATGCTTTGTCGTTCTTTATCCAAAAAAATTGCTCATATTTGAGGTGAAATATTCCTTGATCGCCTGTATAAATCATTCGATGATATTCATCTGAGCCATCTTTTATTCTCTTACTTTCAATCAGTATTGAATTTGTAACCAATGTTTTAATTTGGTCCTCAGATATTTTTGTATATT
>NZ_JAKLJH010000052.1 GCF_023151265.1 Flavobacterium sp. | reverse complement strand
TATGATGGGATTAATTATCATAGGAATTGCGCCTTGTATTGCCATGGTAATCGTTTGGAATGAACTTGCCGAAGGAAATCGAGAATTAACAGCAGGTTTAATAGGAATCAACAGTTTGCTACAAGTGTTTTTCTTTAGTTTGTATGCTTATTTCTATTTGGAAATCATGTTGCCTTTATTTGGAATTAAAGGTTTGGAATTAAATATCACCATTGCCGAAATCGCTAAAACGGTTGGAATTTATTTAGGTATTCCATTTGCATTGGCCATGATAAGTCGTTTTGCTATCAAAAAGTATTTGGGTGTTAAATTTTTCAATCAGAAATTCATTCCGTTTGTTTCTCCAATAACACTGATTGCGCTATTATTTACCATTGTAGTAATGTTCAGCTTAAAAGGCGAAATGATTGTTGATTTACCATTAGACGTTGTTAGAATAGCCATTCCATTAGTGATTTTCTTCGCGATTATGTTTTTCTTGATGTTTTTTGTGGCTAAGAAAATTGGTGCAGATTATAGAGATGCAGTTGCGTTATCGTTTACTGCTTCAGGAAATAACTTTGAATTAGCCATCGCAGTTTCCATAGGCGTATTTGGAATCAATAGTGGACAAGCCTTTGCAGGCGTAATTGGACCTTTAGTGGAAGTTCCTGCATTGATTATTTTAGTAAATGTCGCCTTTTGGTTGAAGAAGAAATATTTCAAATAAAAAAACGCTCTATTTAAGAGCGTTTTTCGTTTTATTCTTTTACTACTTTTATCGTTTTTTGTTGGGAATCGTTTTCTAATACAATTAAGTAAATTCCACTTTCTAAACTAGATAAATCTAAAGCGTTTGAAGTTGCATTTTCAAAAGATTTAGTGTCAATTAATTGACCTAAAACACTATAAATACTTGCTTTTGATAAAGCAATATTGTCTAAGTATAAAATATCTTCTACGGGATTTGGATAAAATACAAATGACTCAAAACTAGTATCATCAGCACTTAAAGTAGTAGTAATATTAAATTGATAAGGCGTTTGATAATTTGTATTAGTTGGATTCGTGCTTGTAAGTTTTAAGAAGTAATCCCCTGGAGTTAAAACTCTTGTAAGACTTAAGGTATTGCCACTATTATTTTGAGCAGCACCAACAGCCGTTCCTGCTGAATTTAATATTGTACCATTCATAGATGAAGTTACGATACTACTAATAGAAACTACTGCGTTTACATTATCTGTAACCGTAAATTTAAAATAATCGTTATCAGCAGCTGCCGGATTTTGAACGGTTGTATATCCAATGTAATTTTTATTTGTTTGAATTCCGTAAGCTAATTCTTTGAAATTAGGCTCATCTAAACCTTGCATCATTTGGTAGGGATAACCTGGTAATTCTGTATGATTTTCAATGATATCATAACCTGAATTAAAATAGAATATTTTTGCAGGATACGTTAATCCGGTTAAATAGGTATTCATATTTGATGAAGGTTCAGCAACAACTCCGTCTGTGGTAACATTACTTCCAAATGCATTTGTAATTCTACCGATAACACATGAAAAATCAATTAGATTGTCAATTGGTTTTTGATTTAAACCTTCAATATTAGCTTCAATAATACCATTACAATTAATATCAGAATTATAAAAATCAGGCGAATAAGAGTTGTCATTCATACTAGTGCTACTTAGTATTTCGGAACCTCCAAATAAGAAATGTCCAGGTTCTCCACTATAATAATAAGTTGTTTTTAAATCTCTAATTGCTTCAGAACTTACATCGGTACCTGTCATAAAAGCTAAGAAATTATCACTCGCATTGCTTCCTCCATGTGGGGTTCCTAAAGTTACTAATTTAGCTACATGATGTTGGTTGTCCGCTTGCCAATTATAAGAGTTTTGAATGTATTCTCTGGAAGCCAAACCGCCCATACTGTGCCCAACTAAAATTACTTTATCTTTTCCAGTGACTTCCATAACTCTTTGAACTGCAACTTTTACTGCTGCTCCTTGTTTGGCAATGGCTGCTTGGTTGCTTAAAACAGTGGTTCCAACAGCACCATTTGGATTTACATTGAAATTTACATAGTAATAATCGCCATTTTGTACAAATGATTCGAAAGCAGCGATATCCGCTCCAGCAGTAGGATAAAAGTTTTTATTTGTTGTAGTATTGTTGTTGTCTGCGTTCAAGCAAAAATCAAAACGACCTCCATAGGCAAAAGAGTATTGCGTATCATAATAATCGGTTGAAGTATTCCAAGTTTCTGAACTTGAATTTAATCCGTGGATTAAAATAATTGGATAGGGAAGTTTACTTTCAAAAACGCGACTTGTAGTATTTTGAATAGGAGTTTTTAATGGAAATATACTATCGTTTCTATATTCAAAATATTCAAATTCAGCTGGTCTTGGTTTAAATTCTATTCTCTCATTTTGAGAAAACCCTAGTGAAGATATAAATAATAAGGCAAATGATGCAATCAAAGTAATTTTATTCATACACATTATTTTTAATTTAATAATGCGCAATATATAAATAAATTGTTAAATTACTATGAATGCATATAATTTTTGTGTGATTTGAATATTAAAATGAAAAAAGCTCTATGTTTATCACATAAAGCTTAATATATTCATTCTTTTGAAATGGTATTATTTGTCTATCGAACCTAAAACGCGCTTCATAAAATCGTTTAAAGCAGTTTTTTTATCAGCTCCGTTTTTGATGGCTTGATTCACTTCTAAAGCACCGTACATGTTAGAAATTAACTCTGCAATTACATCTAATTCTTCATCTTTAAGAGATGAAACTTCGCAAAGATTTTCTAAAACTTCTATAGTTTCTACTAAATAATCCTGATCGTTATCTTCAATAAATTGAGTTAACTGTTTTATAACGGGTAATTTCATATTTATTTTTGTTTCAAGTTTAAGGTTTCAGGTTGTTTTTAGTTGTATTCACAAACATGAAACTTGGAACCTGAAACTTATAATTAAACTACTTCATTTACTAATTCAGCTAAAACTTCAGCTTTATTAGTTTGAGTTTGATTTACTAAAACACCATTTTTGAAAGTAGCAAACGTAGGTAAATTATCCACTTTCGCTAATTTTCTTGATTCTGGAAATTTTTCGGCATCCACCATTACAAAAGGAATTGCTTCGTTTTGAGAAGCCATCATTTTGAATTTTGGTTTCATAATGCGACAATTTCCACACCATGAAGCTGAATATTGCACTACAACTGTTTCGTTTGAAGCAACAATTTCGGCTAAATTATCTTGTTCTATTTCTGTAAACATTTTTTTTAGTTTAAAGTTTCATGTTTCAAGTTCCAAGTTGAATAAACCTGAAACCTGAAACTTGAAATAAAATTATTAGTGAGAAGCTAAATAAGCAGCTGTAGATTTTCTATCAGCACTCATTGCTTCTTTTCCTTCTTCCCAGTTTGCTGGACAAACTTCACCTTTAGTTTGAACGTGAGTGTAAGCATCGATTAATCTTAAGTACTCGTTTACGTTTCTTCCTAATGGCATATCGTTAACGCTTTCGTGGAATACTTTTCCATCTTCGTCAATTAAATAAGTAGCTCTGAAAGTAACGTTTGAACCTTCTAAGATTTCATCATTTAAATCTTCGTTATAAACCCATTCTGCATCTAAAATATCTAAAGCAGCAGCTAAGTTTCTAGTAGTATCAGCTAAAAGTGGGTAAGTTACACCTTCGATTCCACCGTTATCTTTAGCTGTATTTAACCAAGCAAAGTGTACTTCGTTTGTATCACAAGAAGCACCAATTACCATTGTGTTTCTTTTTTCAAATTCTTGTAAAGCAGCTTGAAAAGCGTGTAATTCTGTTGGGCATACGAAAGTAAAATCTTTTGGATACCAAAATAAGATTACTTTTTTCTTGTTGTTAGCCGCTTCTTCTAAAACGTTGATTCTTAAATTATCTCCCATAAAAGAGATTGCGTCTACTGTAATGTTTGGGAATTTTTTTCCAACTAATGCCATGATTTTGTATTTAAAATTATTGTTATTTTTCTGAGTGCGAAATTACAAATAGAAACAACAAAAAAACATGATATTTATTATATTTTTAGATATGATAATAGATAAAAGTTATGGAAGATTTTTCTATCAAAATTTAAAGTAATAAAATAAAAAAACCACCTGAAATTAGGTGGTTTTAGTGAGCTTTACATTGAAATTATTTCAAATCAAATCGATCAGCGTTAATTACTTTTGTCCAAACGTTGATGAAATCATTTACGAATTTCTCTTTGTTATCGTCTTGAGCATACACTTCAGCATAAGCTCGAAGTATAGAATTCGAACCAAAAATTAAATCTACTCTTGTAGCTGTCCATTTGGTAACACCTGTTTTTCTGTTTACGATGTTGTAAAGATTATCTCCAACAGGTTTCCAAGAGTAGTTCATATCGGTTAAGTTTACGAAGAAATCATTCGTAAGAATTCCTTCTTTGTCAGTGAAAACGCCATGTTTGGTTCCTCCAAAATTAGTTCCTAAAACACGCATTCCTCCAATTAAAGCCGTCATTTCTGAAGCGGTTAAGCCTAAAAGTTGCGCTTTGTCCAACATTAATTCTTCTGGTTCTACGACATATTTAGCTTTCATGAAGTTTCTGAAAGCATCGTTTGTTGGTTCTAATACTTCGAATGATTCTGCATCTGTCATTTCTTGTGAAGCATCGCCTCTTCCTGCATGGAATGGAACTTTAACGTTAAGTCCTCCTTCTTTTGCAGCTTGTTCGATTGCGGCACTTCCTCCTAAAACAATCAAATCGGCTAAACTTACTTTTTTAGATAAACCAGCTTGGATTTCTACTAATTTATTTAAAACTTTTTGTAATCGTTCTGGTTCGTTGGCTACCCAATTTCTTTGTGGTTCTAATCGGATTCTTGCTCCATTAGCACCACCTCTAAAATCAGAACCTCTGAAAGTTCTTGCGCTATCCCAAGCGGTATTGATTAATTCCGTTCTAGTTAATCCAGAATTTAATAATTTTACTTTTAAATCCTCAATTTCTGAATCTGATAAGGAGTAATTTGCTGTTGGAATAGGATCTTGCCAAATCAATTCTTCTTTTGGAGCATCGGCACCTAAATAGCGAGAACTTGGACCTAAATCTCTGTGTGTTAATTTGAACCAAGCTCTTGCGAAAACATCTGAAAAATAAGCTGGATCTTTGAAGAAACGTTCTGAAATTTCTCTGTAAGCAGGATCCATTTTCATTGCCATATCGGCATCAGTCATAATCGGATTTCTTTTTACGGATGGATTATGTGCGTCGATTGGTTTGTCTTCTTCTTTAATATTAATTGGTTCCCATTGATTAGCTCCAGCTGGACTTTTCTTTAATTCCCAATCGTAGTTTAATAGTAAGTGGAAATATTCGTTATCCCAACGCGTTGGATTCGTTGTCCATGAACCTTCTAAACCACTGGTAACAGCATTTGCACCGCCACCTTTTGGGTTTAACCATCCAAAACCTTGATTTTCAATAGCACCTGCTTCTGGTTCTGGACCCAAAGTTGAAGCATCTCCATTTCCATGAGCTTTTCCTACGGTGTGACCTCCAGCTGTTAATGCTACGGTTTCTTCGTCGTTCATCGCCATTCTTTGGAAAGTTACTCGAACATCATGAGCGGTTTTTAATGGGTCAGGTTGTCCGTCAACGCCTTCTGGGTTTACGTAGATTAATCCCATCATTACAGCTGCTAACGGATTTTCTAAATCTCTTTCTCCTGAATATCTTGTGCCTTTACTTCCAGATTTTGCTAACCATTCTCTTTCTGCTCCCCAATAAATATCTTTTTCAGGGTGCCAAATATCTTCACGACCACCGGCAAATCCAAACGTTTTTAATCCCATCGATTCGTAGGCCATATTTCCGGCTAAAATCATTAAGTCAGCCCAAGAAATTTTGTTTCCATATTTCTTTTTGATTGGCCATAATAATCTTCGTGCTTTGTCTAAATTTCCATTATCGGGCCAACTGTTTAAAGGAGCAAATCTTAAATTTCCTGTTCCAGAACCACCACGACCATCAGAAATTCTGTAAGTTCCGGCAGAATGCCATGCCATACGGATAAATAGTCCACCATAGTGACCCCAATCGGCTGGCCACCAGTCTTGGCTTTCAGTCATTAAGTTTTTTAAATCGGACTTTAAGGCTTCTAAGTCTAGTTTTTTGAATTCTTCAGCATAATTGAAGTTTTCTCCTAGTGGATTGGTTTTGGTATCATGTTGGTGCAAAATATCCAAATTCAATGATTTTGGCCACCAATCGTGATTTTTAACACCATCACTTAATCCTTTTTGATTTTGATGAAAAGGGCATTTGCTAATGTCGTTTGAGTTTTCCATATTCAATAATTTTAATTTATGATTGTAAGTGTTTGTTTTCTAATTTTCTACACTTGCTAATTTACGAATAAAAAAACCACTACCTTGTTAAAGTAATGGTTAAATTTTATTTAAGTATAAATTAAAATTATAGTTTTTTTATTCTTTGATAGTATTAATCAATTGTCTGATTTTAATATTGAAAGCTGCAAAAATTAAAGTCATGAATGGACTCAGAATATTAAAGAAGGCATAAGGTAAATAGTCAAGAGTTGAAACACCAAGAGTTCCCGCTTGATAAGCACCACAAGTATTCCAAGGCACTAAAACTGATGTTACAGTTCCGGTATCCTCTAGAGTTCTACTTAAGTTTTCAGGAGCTAAACCTTTATCTTTATAAGCTTTGGCAAACATTTTTCCAGGAACTACAATCGCTAAATATTGGTCTGAAGCCGTAATATTTAATGCTAAACAACTTCCCACAGTAGAAGCGAATAATCCAAAAGTTGAGTGTGCTAATTTTAGCAAGGATTCGCTAATTCTTGATAAAGCTCCAATGGCATCCATAATTCCTCCAAAAACCATAGCGCATAAAATCAACCAAATAGTAGGTAACATTTTGCCCATCCCACCAGAAGTAAATAAATCAGCAAGTGTTTTGTTTTCTGTAGGAACAATAACTTCAGTAGTTATGGCTTGCATTACACCTTTATAAGCCGATTTAAAAGTCATGTTTTCTGCACCTGTGATTCCGTTTACAATTTCAGGTTGAAAAATGATTGCGAAAATTCCAGCTAACAAAGTTCCAACTAATAGCGCAACTAAAGGTTCTGTTTTTTTAACGATTAATCCAATAACTATAATTGGAACTAAAAATAACCAAGGTGTTACGTTAAAACTTGTTGTTATTGAATTTAATAAATCATCTGTATTGGCTTCTCCTGTAACTTCTACAGAAAGTCCTAAAATGATAAATAGTATTAAAGTTATGATGTAAGTTGGTACCGTCGTTAAACTCATGTATTTGATGTGGGTAAACAAATCTGTTCCCGCCATAGCAGGAGCAAGGTTGGTTGTATCTGACATTGGCGATAATTTATCACCAAAATAAGCACCTGAAATTACAGCACCAGCCACCATCCCAAGTTCAAAACCTAAAGCACCACCAATTCCAATTAAAGCAATACCTACTGTTGCAGAAGTTGTCCAAGAACTCCCTGTTGCAATAGAAATTACCGAGCAAATAATCAAAGTAGCCGGTAAAAACACAGCCGGACTCAAAATTTGTAAACCATAATAAATCATGGAAGGAATAATACCACTTACCATCCAAGTTCCCGCTAAAGCACCTACCATTAATAAAATTAAGATAGCTCCTGCAGTAGATTTGATGTTATTAGCTACTTCATCTAGCATTTTATGGAACGGAACTTTTGTAAAATATCCCATAATAGCCGCAACTCCACCACCAAGTAAAAGAATAAACTGATTACTTCCTCCTAAAGCATTATCATCGGGTCCGTTATAAGCAAAAAGCACATTGTAAGCAAGCATTCCAATTAGAGCGAAAACGGGAATTAAGGCTTCCCAAAGTTTTAACTCTCTGTTTTTTATGATTTTAGTATCCATTTAGTTTTGTTTGAGGTTGCAATATAGAAAAATGCTTTATATTTTGAAAACTTCTTAAAAAAGAAATCCGCTGATAATTCAACGGATTTGCTTTTTATTTTGTGAAAATTTATTTTTTCAAGTGTAAATCAAAGTAATCTGCAATTTTAGCATACATGTGAATGCGATCTCTTCCACCTACGTTATGTTCGTGGTTTGGATATAAGAAATAATCTACTTGTTTTCCTGCTTTGATGCAAGCTTCAATGAAATTCATACTGTGTTGTTGCACTACTACTGGGTCTTGTGCTCCGTGAATAACTAATAATCTTCCTTTTAAATCTTTCGCTTTGTTTAATAAAGACGTTTTTTCATAACCTTCTGGGTTTTCTTGTGGAGTATCCATATAACGTTCTCCATACATGATTTCGTAGTATTTCCAATCGATAACTGGTCCACCTGCAACACCCACTTTAAATACGTCTGAATGATTCGTCATTAAAGAAGTCGTCATGAAACCACCATAACTCCATCCAAAAACCCCAATTTTCTCAGCATCAACAAATGATTTTGATTTTAAGAATTCAATTCCTTTCATTTGATCTGCCATTTCGTTTACGCCTAAATTTCTATGCGTAACCTCACAGAATTTTTTCCCACGAGAATCACTTCCTCTATTATCTAACGTAAATACTACGTATCCTTTTTGCGCCATGTAAATATCGAAGAATCCAGCACCGCCTAACCAACGATTGTTAACTAATTGCGCATGAGAACCTCCGTAAACATAAACCATTACAGGATATTTTTTCGTAGCATCAAAGTTGCTTGGGTAAATTAATCTTCCGTTTAGCGGTGTTTTTCCGTCTGGAGAAGTTAAGGTTACGAATTCAATTTTAGGTAAATCAATTTTTCCTGTGAAAGGATTTTCGGCTTTTACTAAAGAAGTATTCGCCATTTTATTTTTGATGTTTAAAATCGAAATTTCATTTGGAGTAGTTAAGTTGCTGTATTGGTCTAAAATCATCGTTCCATCTGAAGAAACAGAAGCTGTGTGCGTTCCAGAAATAGTTGTTAATTGGATTGTTTTTCCAGATTTTAAATCTACTTGAAACAATTGACGGTCTAAGCCATTATTGGTTGTTCCAATGTAGTTTATTTTTGTGTTGGTAGCATCAAAACCTAAAACATCTTTTACAACAACATCATTAAAACCTAAGTTTTTCAATAGTTTTCCATCGGTATTGTACAAATATATTTGGTTGAAACCAAAGAAATCCGTTTGGTAAATAAATTGAGTTGGGTTATTTGGAACAAAAGTTAACGGATGTTGTGGTTCTACCCAAGTAGTAGCTTTTTCCATAAACAACGTTTTAACAAAAGCGCCTGTTGCCACATCATATTTGTTGAATTTCAAAAAATTTTGTTCACGATTTAAAATTCCAATGAAAATATGTTTTCCTGTTGGTTCCCAAGACACCATGGTTAAATATTGATCTTTTGGTTCACCTGTTTGAATCGTTACTTTTTTACCCGAAGCTACATCGTAAATTACCAAAGTTACATTCTCGCTAGTCATTCCAGCCATTGGATATTTGATGTCTTTGTTGATTGCTTCGCGCTCATTCCAATTGGTAAGCGGATAATTAGCTACCATAGTTTCATCTTTGCGATAGTAAGCCAATTGAGTTCCTTTTTCGTTCCACCACATTCCTCTGTCGATACCAAATTCTTGACGGTGAACATAATCTGAACCGTTAACGATTGCTTTATTTTCGTCGTTCGTAACTTCAATAACTTTTCTTTCAGGAGTTGTAATTCGGATATTGTTTTCTTGTAACCAAGCGACATTATTGTTTGAAGCGAATTTCGCTTGAGCACCTTCAATATTATAACTAATCACAGATGTAATCTGTTTTGAAACAACGTCATACGTTACTTTGTAATTGTTTTTCTTTCCCGCAACTTCCGTTTCAAATGTATTTATGGTTTTCCAATTAATTGAAAATGGAAACGTTCTAATGGTAAATTCATCATTGGTGATTTTCGATTTCAAAGCGGTTTCAAATTCAGCTTTTGTTGCTAAAGTTAAAGCCGTCCAACCGTTTGCAGCGCTTTTTTCAACTAGAGAAGAAAAGTCAGTACTTAAATACGTGATGGATTTGGAATCTTTACGCCATTGTTGGGCGGTTTGTGTTGTTGGAGCATATTTTCTTGGCCCTAAAACGGTTTCTTCAATAGTCAGATTTTGCGCAACGGCGAAACTTCCAACCAATAGAAAACTTAAAAGATATTTTTTCATTACAGGTAAATTAATTGTGTATTAGAGTTCAAAGTTACGTTTTTGTTACAAAAAAATCCGATTCATTGCTAAATCGGATTTCTTACTTTTATTAAGATGGAATTATAAAATTCCTAACTCTACCATACATTGTTTCATCATTTCGTAGGTTCTTTCGATGTCGTTATCTAAACCAATTGAAAAACGAATTAAACCATCAGTTAATCCCATTTCAGCTTGTTCTTCTAATGGAATTTCTGATGAAGTTGAAGTTCCAGGAGCACTGAATAATGTTTTGTAAAAACCTAAACTTACCGCTAAATAACCTAAGTTTCTTTCTTGCATTAATTCCATTAAAGCGTTGGCTTTGTCTAAACTTCCTACATCAATTGTCATCATTCCTCCAAAACCATATTCTGGATTAATCATGGTTTTATAAATTTCATGACTTGGGTGACTTGCTAAACCTGGATAAACCGTTTTAATTCCGTCAGCTTCAAATTTGTTAGCCAAATACATTGCGTTGTGGCTGTGTTGTTTCATTCTGATGTGTAATGTTCTTAAGTTTTTCATCACAGAAGCCGAACGTAAACTATCCATTGTTGGACCTAAAAGCATGCTTGCTCCGTCGTTTACATTTTTCAAGCTGTTGATGAATTCTTGAGAAGCACATGTTACACCACCAACCGTATCGCTACTTCCGTTGATGTATTTTGTAAGTGAATGAATCACGATATCAGCTCCTAATTTCGCTGGAGCAACTGATAAAGGTGAAAACGTATTGTCAACTACTAATTTGATATTGTGTTTTTTAGCAATTTTAGCCAATGAAGCAATATCCGCAACTTCCAACAAAGGATTACTAACGGTTTCACAGTATAAAACTTTTGTATTTGGAGTGATAGCCGCTTCAACTACGTCTAATTTTGTAATGTCAACAAATGTAGTTTTGATACCCATTCTTGGAACGAAATTTTTCAAGAAGGCATACGTTCCGCCGTAAATAGTTCTACTTGACACGATATGGTCACCATTTCCACATAATTGCAAAAGAGTAGGAGTGATAGCGCCCATTCCAGAAGCAGCTACATTTGCCGATTCTGTTCCTTCCATTGCTGCTAGTGCTTTATCTAAATATAAATTACTTGGCGAAGAATGACGAGAATATAAATAACAACCTTCAGCATTCCCTTCAAAGGTGTCAAACATTGTTTTTGCTGAAAGAAATGTGTATGTTGAACTATCTGAAATCGATGGATTTACACCACCAAATTCTCCGAAATATTGCAAATCTTGTATACGATCTGCCGGATTAAATTTTTCCATAATTTTAAAGTTTAGTTGTTTATTTTAAATCAAAAATATAATTTGGTAAACTATTATTCAATGCTTGAAATTAAAATTAGATTTTTATTCTAAATTTAGTTAAAGTTGTAGTTTTTATTTCTGTTATTTATTCGTTTTAGTTACATTTGCTGACAACTAAAAAACAAACAACACAACTAACCAATGGACGCAATCGACAAAAAACTTTTAGGTTTTCTGCAAGAAGACACTAAAAGGACCACTAAGGAGCTTTCCTTATTATTAAATCTTTCCGTAACTGCTGTTTACGAACGTATTAAAAAATTAGAGCGAGAAGGAGTTATTACCAAATACGTAGCACTTTTAGACCGAGTTAAATTAGACAAATCTTTCGTGGTTTTTTGCCACATTAAGTTAAACCAACACACAAAAGATTACATTACAACATTTGAAAACGAAGTGGTGAAATTAACCGAAGTTTCAGAATGCTATCACGTAAGTGGCGATTCGGATTATATTTTAAAAGTGAATGTTAAAGATATGGAAGAGTATCGTGAGTTCATGGTTACGAAACTTACAGGTTTGCAACATATTGGAAGTACACACAGTTCTTTTATGATTGGTGAAGTAAAATATACAACCGCTTTTACTTTAAACTAAGCTATAATAATTTACCAAAAAAGTAACAAAGAATTAATTCAAAAAGCGTTACTTTTGTATCCGAATTTAAGTCAAACAACAAACTTTATATACAATCATGAGTCAATTTGATGTAACCATTATTGGTTCTGGCCCTGGAGGATATGTTTCAGCTATCCGTTGTGCCCAATTAGGTTTTAAAACAGCTATTATTGAAAAATATTCAACTCTTGGAGGAACGTGTTTAAATGTAGGATGTATTCCATCGAAAGCATTATTAGCATCTTCGCATCATTATGAAGAGTTACAACACTTTGCAGACCACGGAATTGAAGTTTCGGGAGATGTGAAAGTGAATTTAGAAAAAATGATTGCTCGTAAACAAGCAGTTGTAGATCAAACTTCGGGTGGTGTAAAATTCTTAATGGATAAAAACAACATCACAGTTTTCAATGGAGTAGGTTCATTTGAAAGCGCTACTTCTGTAAAAGTGACTAAAGAAGATGGTTCTTCAGAAATCATCGAATCTAAAAATATTATTATTGCTACAGGTTCTAAACCATCTAGCTTGCCATTTATCAAATTAGATAAAGAAAGAATCATCACTTCTACTGAAGCTTTGAAACTGAAAGAAGTTCCAAAACACTTAGTAATTATTGGTGGTGGTGTTATCGGAATCGAATTAGGTCAAGTATATTTACGTTTAGGAGCGCAAGTTTCTGTAGTAGAATTTATGGACAGAATTATTCCAGGAATGGACGCTGCTTTATCAAAAGAATTGACTAAAGTGTTGAAAAAACAAGGAATGAAATTCTACACGTCTCACAAAGTGCAATCAGTAGAAAGAGCTGGAGATGTAGTAACCGTAAAGGCAGAAAATGCTAAAGGAGAAATCATCACGTTAGAAGGAGATTATTCATTAGTTTCTGTTGGTCGTCGTCCTTACACAGATGGATTAAACGCTGAAAAAGCAGGAGTAAAAGTTACCGAGAGAGGTCAAATAGAAGTAAACGATCATTTACAAACTTCGGCTTCTAATATTTATGCGATTGGTGACGTAGTTCGTGGAGCGATGTTAGCACACAAAGCGGAAGAAGAAGGTGTTTTAGTTGCTGAAATTTTAGCAGGTCAAAAACCTCATATCGATTACAATTTAATTCCTGGAGTTGTTTATACTTGGCCAGAAGTTGCAGCTGTTGGTAAAACAGAAGAGCAATTAAAAGCAGAAGGTGTAGCTTATAAAGCAGGAAGTTTTCCATTCAAAGCTTTAGGAAGAGCTAGAGCAGGAGGAGATACTGACGGATTTGTAAAAATTTTAGCCGATGCAAAAACAGATGAAGTTTTAGGAGTTCACATGATTGGAGCAAGATGTGCCGATTTAATTGCAGAAGCTGTTACAGCAATGGAATTTAGAGCAAGTGCAGAAGATATTTCAAGAATGTCTCACGCACACCCAACGTTTGCAGAAGCTATCAAAGAAGCAGCATTAGCAGCGACTGATAATAGAGCATTACACGTGTAAATAGAAAAGTCATTATATTAAAAATCCCAAATTCAATTGAGTTTGGGATTTTTTTTATTGGTACGGATTGTAAATCCGCGTTATCGGGTTAGCTTACATATCTTCATTGATTGTAAATTTTTTAGATTCCACATGAAACCTCACATGTGATACATTTGTTTCATACCAACCATGAAATCCAATTAAATATTCTTTTGTCACTTGTTTTTTTACGTCTGATGGATCTTCGCTAAAATCTAACAGTTGTATTACTATGATTTTCTCTTTTCGGTCATTAATATACCCAAAGAACTGTTTATAATATTTACTTACATTATTTGCTTCTTTTTTTAGAGCTAGTTTTTGTTCTTTAAAATACTCCTTATCATCCATTACCTTTTTCCACTGGTTATTAAACTTCTGAATCGTTGAATAATATTTTTTTGGTAATTCTTCGTCAATAAACCTGATGGTTTTCTCGTCTGGTGTAAAGAACCCAATAACAGTATCTGTTGAATCTTGTATGAAAAGTTTTTTCGCATATTCGGAAGGGAAAACTATTCCTTTTGATTCTTTAAGATTAAAAACTTTTATTTCGGTTATAGAATCTGTTATCCTAGTGGTAGGATCAGTTTTTTGAGCTAAAATAAATGAACAATAAAATAATATCAGTATCGTATATTTCATTTTCGCAGAAGGTGTTTGGTATTATAGGTAGCTTGTTTGTATGTCTAACAAATGTTAATTTTATCTTTATTTAATTATTTTTAAAGTTATGGCTTTACAATTTCTTTAAAACCATCCCAATTTGCGTAAATTAAAAACACATTAGCAAATAGTATTGCTGCTGCCATTGGAATATCGGTTCCTGTTACAACCACGTGAATTAGAAAAATATTGATGCTTATTGGTAATAAAATGATAGTTCCTAGTCGAACAAATTTACCGCTTACCAGCATTAATCCTGCTAATAATTCAATAGTTTTTGCTACCGGGAAAATGTATTTTGAAGCCATGAAACCCGCCATTAGTGTAGCTAAATCTCCTGTAGGCTCAGGTTGTTCTCCCATTAAATTGAAAAAATAAGAAATAGAAGCAAAAAGCATCAAAGCTCCTAAAAGCACACGAACAATAATAGTTGCAATTTTCATAATTTAAATAGTTTTTTGGTTAGTTATTTCAAAGATAATGAAATTATTAAACAAAAAACCATCAGTTTCCTGATGGTTTATTTCTTACTTTTTCAAAAACTTTTTATATCCTAAAAATCCTAAAAACCCAATCAAGGCAAATGGCCAAAGCACCACTACAAACGAAATAATATTTTCCAGCATAAACCAACCCGTTTTTACACTATCCCAAATTTGTAAGCCAATATTTGGACGATAAGCGTTGATGCTTTTTTCATTAGCCACCATTTCTTGTTTGATGCTTTCGTCTTGGTAAATGTTTAGTGTTAAAGTGCTAAAGTTCACTTGGTCTT
>NZ_JAKLJH010000240.1 GCF_023151265.1 Flavobacterium sp. | reverse complement strand
AAATCCAGCAAATACTACTGAATGTATCGCTCCAATTCTAGCACAAGCTAAAACAGCTATAGCTAATTCTGGAATCATTGGTAAATAGATACAAACTCTATCCCCTTTTTTAATACCTTGCTCACGAAGTACGTTTGCTAATTTTGAAACTCTAACATATAATTCATTGTACGAAATATGTTGCGCAGCTTCGCTAGGATCATTTGGTTCAAAAATTATAGCAGTTTTATCACCACGTTTTGCTAAATGTCTGTCGATACAGTTTTTAGTGATGTTAACTTTCGCATTTAAAAACCATTTGAATTCTGCTTCCTGCATATCAAATTCGAAAACTTTGTCCCATTTTTGATACCAAGTAAAATTCTCATCAGCAATACGATCCCAAAACTTTCTTGGTTCGCGCACCGATTTCTTATACATTTTAAAGTAATTCTCTAAATCTTTAATTTTATAATAACTCATTTTTTAGCTTTATTTTTAATTGATAATGTAAAGATAGCCAATCTGTTTTAAGAATTTTATAATTTCTTGCTAAATTACTATATATAGCATATTCTAAAAATTAAACACATAGGCACATAGATTTTTGATAAACAAATATTTAGCCGTTGCACTTTATTTAGTTAACATAAGAAATGAGTATATATAAGCGTTTTGTTGTACAAGTTTGTATTATCCGGGTGCTCTTATTTAAAACAACCAATTTTAGCATGTTCTAAAACGTCTCTGATTTCATCAATAATCGCTTCATAATCAATAGTTGAAGGAATTTGAAATTGTTCGCCATCAGCTATGCTACGCATCATTTTTCTAAGGATTTTTCCTGAACGTGTTTTTGGTAGACGATTTACCACAACTACATCGCGCAATGAGGCAACGGCACCGATTTGTTCTCGAACCAAATGCACTACTTCATATTGCAATTGGAAATGTTCTATATCTTCACCCGATTTTGCAACAACCAACGCTAATGGAATTTGACCTTTCAATTCGTCATTGATACCAATAACTGCACATTCTGCAACTGAATGATGAGAAGCAACAATTTCTTCCATTTCAGCAGTTGAAAGTCTGTGACCTGCTACGTTGATGACATCATCTACTCTACCTGTGATGTAAATATAATCGTCAGTATCTTTAAATCCGCCATCTCCTGAGAAATAATAGCCTGGGAATTTATTCAAATAACCTGCTTTGAAACGTTCATTATCTTTCCATAAATCCAATAAAGTTCCTGGAGGTAAAGGCAATTTGATAACTACGTAACCTTCTTCATTTGGACCTAACTCTTGTCCGTTTTCTCCAAAAATTCGGATATCGTAACCTGTAACTGCTTTTCCAGCTGACCCAGGTTTTATAGGTAGATACTCTACTCCCATCATATTAGCAATCATAGGCCAACCTGATTCTGTTTGCCACCAATGGTCGATAGCTGGAACTGGAATATGTTCACGATACCATTCTAAAGTAGCTACATCACAACGTTCTCCTGCTAAGAATTGAATTCGTAAACTGCTTAAATCATATTGTTTAATAAATTCTCCATTTGGATCTTCTTTTTTGATAGCACGAATGGCTGTTG
>NZ_JAKLJH010000051.1 GCF_023151265.1 Flavobacterium sp. | reverse complement strand
ATCTTAGAAAATTGGCTTAGCCATTAATTAGCAACAACATATATGCTTAATTTATTGCTTCACTAACATAAAATCGGTGAAGTACAGCCCAACTTATGTCCAATTTTAAAAATCTAAAAGATGAAAAATATATTAAATCGATTAATCCAACACGAAATCCTGACTAAAGAAGAAGCTAAAGACGTTTTGGTAAACATTTCTTCGGGAAGTTATAATCCGAGCCAAATAGCTGCTTTTATGACGGTTTACATGATGCGAAGCATTACGATTGAAGAATTAGCGGGTTTCCGTGAAGCTTTGTTAGAATTGTGTATTCCCGTAGATTTTTCCGCTTACAATACGATTGATTTGTGCGGAACAGGTGGCGATGGTAAAGACACTTTCAATATTTCAACTTTAGCTTCTTTCATAGTAGCTGGAGCAGGAATTAAAGTCGCAAAACATGGAAATTATGGTGTTTCCTCTATTTCTGGTTCGAGTAATGTAATGGAAAAAATGGGTGTGAAATTCACTAATGATTCCGATTTCTTAACCAAATCTATTGAAGAAACGAACATTGCCATTTTACATGCACCACTCTTCCACCCTGCCATGAAAAATGTGGGACCGATTCGAAAAGAATTAGGCGTAAAAACGTTTTTTAATATGTTAGGACCCATGGTAAATCCATCGTTTCCAAAAAATCAAATGGTGGGCGTTTTTAGTTTGGAATTAGCTCGAATGTATGCGTATTTATACCAAAACACTGCTACCAACTACTCCATTTTACACGGATTAAGCGGTTTTGATGAAGTTTCCTTAACCGATGAAGTAAAAATTATTTCAAATTCTTCTGAACAAATTTTAAAACCATCCGATTTCAAATTACCTGAATGTAAACTTGAAACCATCAAAGGAGGAATAACCGTAGACGAATCTGCAAAAATATTCTTTGATGTTATTTCTGGAAAAGGAACTACGGCTCAAAACAATGTAGTTTGTGCTAATGCTGCCATCGCTATTCAAACAGTTGAAAAATCGAATTATGAGGAAGCTTTATCCAAAGCGCAAGAAAGTTTAGCCAGCAGAAAAGCATTGGAAAAATTAAAAAAATTAATCGCAATAAGTAATTAATCATGAACATCTTAGATAAAATCATCATCGACAAAAAACGTGAAGTCGAATTAAAGAAAAACATTATTCCTGTTTCACAACTAGAAACTTCTGTTTTATTCAACTCACGAACCTATTCATTAAGTAAATTATTGAAAAATAGTGGTTCAGGAATTATTGCAGAGCACAAGCGTCGTTCACCTTCTAAATCTATTATCAATAATAATCATTCGGTAGAAGATGTGGTTTTAGGCTATCAAAATGCAGGAGTTTGCGGAATTTCAGTTTTGACGGATACTAAATATTTTGGTGGGAGTTTGGATGATTTGTTATTAGCAAAAGCTTCAGTTAATATTCCTTTGTTACGAAAAGAATTCATTGTTGAAGAATATCAAATCCTAGAAGCTAAAGCGCATGGTGCAGATGTAATACTATTAATTGCAGCTGTTTTGACTCGAGAAGAAATCAAGCAACTTTCTGTATTTGCTCAAAGTCTGGGATTGGAAGTATTGTTGGAAGTTCACAATTTAGAAGAATTAGAAAAATCGATTATGCCAAGTTTAGATATGATTGGCGTGAACAATCGCAATTTAAAAACCTTTGAAGTGAGTTTAGATTACAGCAAAGAATTAGCATCTAAAATTCCAACCGAATTTGTAAAAGTATCTGAAAGTGGGATTAGCTCAATTGAAGCAGTGAAAGAATTACAACAATTTGGTTATCAAGGATTTTTAATGGGAGAACATTTCATGAAAACCGAAAATCCTGGTTTGGAAGCCAAAAGTTTTATAACCAACTTAATTATTTGATATGAACCACATAGAAACATAGAATAAAAATGTAAGAGGAATTCTCAGTAATCATAGAACTATGAAAACCTATAAATTGAAACGCCTAAACAAAACACAACAAAAACTATGTTTCTATGTGGTTAAAATAAAAGAATATGAAAAACATAAAACTAAAAATTTGCGGCATGAAAGATTCAGAAAACATAACGGAAATTTCGGCTTTACAACCTGATTATCTTGGTTTTATCTTTTGGGAAAAATCAAAACGAAATATGACTTTAGATGCTATTCCTGAACTACCTGAAAATATAAAAAAAGTAGGAGTCTTTGTAGATGTCTCCATACAAGAAATTGCTGCAAAAATTAATCAATACCAATTAGACATCATTCAATTACATGGAAATGAGTCGGTTATTTTTTGTAAAAATGTGAAAAAACTCGGTGTTGAAGTCATTAAAGTTTTTTCTATGGATTCAACTTTCAATTTTTCTATGATTAAAGAATATGTATTTGCTGTCGATTATTTTCTTTTTGATACCAAAGGAAAATTACCTGGTGGAAACGGCATTACTTTCGATTGGAATGTTTTGGAAAACTATCACTTTAATATTCCATACTTTTTAAGTGGTGGAATTGGAACTACAGAAATTGACGGATTAAAAGAATTTCTAAAATCACCTGCTGCAAAAAAATGCTACGCAATTGATGTGAACAGTCGTTTCGAAAAAAAACCAGGCATAAAAAATAAAATCAAACTACAAAAATTTAAAAAATTGCTATATGAAAACTAAGTATAATGTTGACGAAAATGGATTTTACGGCCAATTTGGAGGTGCTTTTATTCCCGAAATGTTGTATCCAAATGTTGAAGAATTGAAGGAAAGTTATCTAAAAATTATGGCGGAACCTTCTTTTCAAGAAGAGTTTAACGACTTATTACAACAATTTGTGGGTCGCCCAACGCCTTTGTATTTTGCCAAACGATTATCCGAAAAATACAACACTAAAATCTACTTGAAGCGAGAAGATTTATGTCACACCGGAGCGCACAAAATCAACAACACCATCGGTCAAATTTTAGTAGCCAAACGTTTAGGTAAAACCCGAATTATTGCCGAAACTGGTGCAGGTCAACATGGTGTGGCAACAGCAACGGTTTGCGCTTTGATGGGATTGGAATGCATTGTTTATATGGGTGAAGTCGATATTAAAAGACAAGCACCAAATGTAGCTCGAATGAAAATGTTGGGAGCAGAAGTTCGTCCTGCAACATCGGGTTCGAAAACTTTGAAAGATGCTACTAATGAAGCGATTCGCGATTGGATTAACAATCCGATTGACACGTTTTACATTATTGGTTCAGTAGTCGGACCACATCCTTATCCAGATATGGTAGCGCGATTTCAAAGTGTTATTTCCAAAGAAATTAAATCCCAACTTCTAACTCAAGAAGGCAAAGAAAATCCAGATTATGTAATTGCTTGTGTGGGTGGCGGAAGCAATGCTGCAGGAGCTTTTTACGAATTTTTAGACGAAGAATCGGTGAAATTAATTGCTGTGGAAGCGGCTGGACATGGTGTAGATTCTGGTGAAAGTGCTGCGACTTCTGTATTGGGAAAAATTGGAATCATTCACGGGAGTAAAACCTTATTAATGCAAACCGAAGACGGACAAATCACAGAGCCCTATTCTATTTCAGCAGGATTGGATTATCCTGGAGTTGGTCCACTTCACGCACATTTACACGATACCAAAAGAGCAGAATTCATCGCAATACCAGATTACGAAGCCATGCAATCTGGATTAGATGTATCAAAAACAGAAGGAATTATTCCAGCGATTGAAACGGCTCATGCTTTTTCGGTCTTGAATAAAAAGCAATTTCAACCAAATGATATTGTTGTTATCAACTTATCTGGAAGAGGCGATAAAGATTTGAATACTTATATAGACTATTTCAAATTTTAAAACTTAAATGAACTAAACACAAATTTCACAAATTAGCACAAATTTAAAATCGCAAAAACTAAAACTTATGTGACTTATATGTTTAATAAAATCATTGCGCACTTTGCGAAAAACTTTGCTCCCGAAACTTCGGGATTTGCGTTAAAACAAAAAATTATGAACAGAATCAACCAAAAATTACAAGAAGATAGAAAACTGCTTTCCATTTATTTCACAGCAGGATTTCCGCAACTAAACGACACCGTTTCCATCATTCAAGAATTGGAAAAAAATGGTGTAGATATGATTGAAATTGGGTTACCTTTTTCTGATCCATTAGCCGATGGGCCAACCATTCAAGAAAGTTCAACTATTGCGATTGAAAACGGCATGACGACTTCGATCCTATTCGAACAATTGAAAGACATTAGAAAAAACGTTCAAATTCCTTTAATTATAATGGGGTATTTCAATCCGATGATGCAATTTGGAATAGAGAAATTTTGTCAAAAGTGTGCAGAAGTTGGGATTGATGGTTTAATTATTCCTGATTTACCGCTATTCGTTTACGAAACTGAATACAAATCGATTTTCGAAAAATACCATTTGAAAAACATCTTTTTGATTTCGCCACAAACTTCGGAAGAACGAATCCAACAAATCGATGCAATTTCCGATAGTTTTATTTATATGGTGAGTTCGGCTGCGGTTACGGGAAGTCAATCAGGATTTGGTTCAGAGCAAATGGATTATTTCAAACGTATTTCAAATTTAAACTTGAAAAATCCTCAAATTGTTGGTTTTGGAATTAAAGATGAAGAAACGTTTCAACAAGCTAAGAAATATCAAAAAGGAGGAATTATCGGAAGTGCTTTTATCAACTTTTTGAAGGAAAATCCGATTAAAAACACATATTCATTTATTAATACTTTCATTAAAAAATGTTAAAATATTGAAATGACCGTAATAAAAAATTGACTTTAGCTACTAACTCTTTATATTTGTTTTAATACTTAAAAAACCAAACAAAAACTATGAAGAAAATATTGTTTTCAGGTGCTGTTTTATCTTTGATTTTGATGAGTTGTTCGTCAACAAAGGTCGCTACAAAAGCAGATCTTGGCACTTACATTAACACAATTACGGCTCCCGAGTTAAGTAAACACTTGTATATTGTTGCTGGTGATGAAATGCAAGGTAGAAACACTGGAGAAGAAGGACAAAAGAAAGCTGGAAAATACTTAATTGAAGAGTATAAAAAAATGGGGATTTCTTACCCAGAAACGGCTTCAGATTGGTATCAAAAAGTACCTTCTGAATTTATGAAAAGAGGATTTGCTCCAAAATTAAATGATTCTGAAAACATTTGGGCGTTCATTAAAGGTTCGGAAAAACCAGAAGAAATTATTGTGATTTCAGCACATTACGATCACGTTGGAATGAAAAATGGTGAAATTTACAACGGTGCAGACGATGACGGTTCTGGAACTGTTGCTTTATTAGAAATTGCACAAGCCTTCAAAGAAGCTCAGAAAAAAGGGCATGGACCAAAACGTTCTATCTTATTCTTACACGTAACTGGAGAAGAACATGGTTTACATGGTTCTAGATTTTATTCAGAAAATCCGTTATATCCATTAGCAAATACTGTTGCTGACATTAATATTGATATGATTGGAAGACGTGATACTTTACATCCAAATACCAATAATTATGTTTACGTAATTGGTTCTGATAGATTAAGTAGTGAATTACATACGATCAATGAAGAAGTAAATGCGAAATATACCAAATTAGATTTTGATTATAAATACAACGACAGAAACGATCCTGAAAGAATTTACTATCGTTCTGACCATTATAACTTTGCTAAAAAAGGAATTCCTTCAATTTTCTTCTTTAACGGAGTTCATGCAGATTACCATTTACCAAGTGATACTCCCGACAAAATTGAATATGATGCGTTAGCTAAACGTGCTCAATTAGCTTTTGGTTTGGCTTGGGAATTAGCAAATCGCCCTGAAAGAATAAAAGTAGATAGAGACGGAAAATAAATCCGAACTTCATAAAAATAAAAAACTCCTGATTATCTCAGGAGTTTTTTATTTGGATAATGCTTGAAATTAAAATACAAACATTGCTCTTTCGCTCATTAAATCATTTACTTCTTCGGCAACTTGCTCTAAAACTGCTTCATCTGTATGATTCATTAATACTTTATCGATTAAAGCTACAACCGTTTCCATATCTTCTTCTACCAATCCACGAGTTGTGATGGCTGGAGTTCCCACACGGATTCCTGAAGTAACAAATGGTGATTTATCATCAAATGGCACCATGTTTTTATTTACAGTAATTTCAGCTTTTACTAATGCGTTTTCCGCATCTTTACCTGAAATTCCTTTATTTCTTAAATCGATTAACATCATGTGATTATCTGTACCACCTGAAATTAATTTGTAACCTCTTTTATTAAACGCTTCTGCCATTGCTTGTGCATTTTTCTTTACTTGCATCGCATAACGGAAAAATTCGTCTGTTAAACATTCACCAAACGCTACCGCTTTAGCCGCAATAATATGCATCAAAGGTCCACCTTGATTTCCTGGGAAAACCGACATATCTAAAACATGAGACATCATTCTGATTTCTCCTTTTGGAGTAGTTAATCCCCAAGGATTTTCGAAATCTTTCCCCATCATAATCATTCCTCCTCTTGGACCACGTAAAGTCTTATGAGTAGTTGTAGTTACAATATGACAATGTGGAATTGGATCATTCAATAAACCTTTAGCAATTAATCCAGCTGGGTGTGAAATATCTGCTAACAACAAAGCACCAACGCTGTCAGCAATCTCTCTGAAACGTTTAAAATCCATATCACGAGAATAAGCCGAAGCTCCTGCAATAATCATTTTTGGTTTGTTAGCAGTTGCAATTTCTTGGATTTTATCATAGTTTAAAACACCTGTCTCCTCTTCTACTCCATAAAACACAGGATTGTATAATTTCCCTGAAAAGTTAACTGGAGAACCGTGTGTTAAGTGACCACCATGCGATAAATCAAATCCTAAAATAGTATCACCTGGTTTCAAACAAGCTGCAAAAACGGCTGTATTCGCCTGAGAACCTGAGTGAGGTTGTACGTTAACATATTCAGCACCAAACAAAGCTTTTGCTCTGTCAATTGCAATTTGTTCTACAATATCTACTACTTCACATCCTCCGTAATATCTTTTACCAGGATATCCTTCAGCGTATTTGTTGGTTAAACATGAACCTGCCGCTTCCATCACTTGGTCGCTAACAAAGTTTTCAGAAGCAATTAATTCAATTCCGTGAATTTGTCTGTCTTGTTCATCAAGAATTAGGTCAAAAATTTGTTCGTCGCGTTGCATTGCAATAAATATTCGTTAAAATTAGGTCAAAATTACGAAAAAGGTTTGTTACATTGATAGATAATTTTATATTTGATTCATAATTTTTCAACAACAAACTAACAATACAATTATGCCAAATATAGCAAACGACCCCCTAAGAAAATCTTGGATAAATGTTCCCGAAAATAGTGATTTTCCTATCCAAAATATTCCGTTTGGTGTTTTTATTACAAAAGAAGATGTTATCACCATAGGAACCCGAATTGGAAACTGCGCTATCGACATGGGTGCTTTACAACAATTAGGGTATTTTGAAGGTATTGAACTTACTGATGATATGTTCATGCAAGACACACTAAACGATTTTATTTCTGATGGAAGAAAAACATGGCGTTTAGTAAGAAATAGATTAGCTGAAATCTTTGATGAAAACAATCCTCTTTTAAGAGACAATAAAGACCATAGAGAAGTTGTAATCTTTAAAGTGGAAGATATTGAAATGCTTTTACCAGTTCAAATTGGAGATTATACCGATTTCTACAGTTCTAAAGAACATGCTACAAACGTAGGAAAAATGTTCCGTGACCCAGAAAATGCATTGTTACCAAACTGGTTACATATTCCTGTGGGTTATCACGGAAGAAGTTCAACAATTGTGCCATCTGGAATTCCAGTTCACAGACCTTACGGACAAACGTTACCAAACGGAGAAACCACTCCTGTTTTTGGACCATCAAGATTAGTGGATTTTGAATTGGAAACTGCTTTTATTACTACTGATGCGAATTTAATGGGAGAACCAATTCCTGTTGAAGAAGCAGAAGAACACATCTTCGGAATGGTATTATTTAACGATTGGAGCGCACGTGATATCCAAAAATGGGAATATGTACCACTTGGACCATTCTTAGCGAAAAACTTTGCCTCATCAATTTCACCTTGGATTGTAACAATGGATGCTTTAGAACCTTTTAGAACAAAAGGACCTGAGCAATCACCAGAACCACTACCTTATTTAAAACAAAAAGGAGAAAAAGCATTTGATATTAATTTAGAAGTTGCCATTCAGCCTGAAAATGCAGAAGAAACTGTTGTTTCTCGTTCTAACTTTAAATATATGTATTGGTCAATGGCACAACAATTGGCGCATCATACGATTAATGGTTGTAGAGTAAACTCAGGCGATATGATGGGAAGTGGAACCATTTCTGGACCAACAGAAGATTCGTTCGGTTCGATGTTAGAATTGAGTTGGGGCGGACAAAAACCGTTAAAAATGAACGATGGTTCAGAACGTAAATTCATCAACGATAACGATACCGTAATTATTAGAGGATTTTGCCAAAAAGATAACTTACGAATTGGTTTTGGTGAAGTTTCAAGTAAATTGTTACCAGCAGTGGAATTGAAATTCTAAAATTTATATCTATCATATTTAAAACTCCGAAATCGTCTTTCGGAGTTTTATTTTTTAGCCCTGATGGAAGTGGCATCCTTTTTGTTTTTTCTTTAAAAACAAAAAGATAGAACGTACAGCAGGAAATAGCTCCAAAAAAATTTTATCTTTGACAAAATATTTGATTTTTATGAAAAAAATTACCCTATTATTTTTATCGCTAGTTATCTTTTCATGCGGAGTAAAGCAAACGCAATCTATGTTAAGTAATGGTGACTATGATGGCGCTATCATTAATGCAGTTGATGCTTTAAGAACCAACAAAAACTCAAAAGGTAAACAAGATTATGTTTATTTATTAGAAGAAGCTTTTGCCAAAGCGAAACAACGTGATTTAGAATCTTTAAACTTGTTAATCAAAGAAAATAATCCGGCTAACTACGAAAGAATATTTAATCTTTATAATCAATTACACAATCGTCAAGAACGAATTAAACCACTTTTACCGCTTCAATTGCTGAAAGAAGGTCGAAATGCTATTTTTCCGATGGATGATTATTCAGATGAATTAATTAGTAGTAAAAATAATCTTTCGGGATTTTTATATGGTAATGCTAAAAAACTATTGGCTTCTAAAAACAAAATGGATTTTAGACAAGCTTTTGATGATTTAGCGTATTTAGATAAATTAAATCCAGGTTATAAAGACGTTCGTACTTTAATGGATGAAGCGCAATTTAAAGGAACTGATTTTGTTCATGTGTATACAAAAAACGAAACCAATATGGTAATTCCAGCTCGTTTACAAGACGATTTGTTGGATTTTAGCACCTATGGAATTAACGATAAATGGACCGTTTATCACAACAATAAACAGAAAAATATCAATTACGATTTTGGTATGATTGTTAATTTCAGACAAATCAACATCTCTCCAGAACAAGTAAAAGAAAAGCAGTTCATCAAAGAAAAGCAAATCAAAGATGGTGTAAAAAATCTTGTTGATGCAAATGGAAATGTAGTAAAAGATAGTTTAGGAAATCCAATTAAAGTGGATAACATGAAAACTATTACGGTTAGCATTTACGAATTTACGCAATTCAAATCGTGTCAAGTAACCGCTAAAGTAGATTATATTGATTTCAGAACAAACCAATTAATTGATGCTTTCCCAGTAACGAGCGAATTTATTTTTGATTATATCTACGCCAACTATAATGGTGACAAACGCGCTTGTGAAGAATCCTATTATCAATATTTTGATCGAAGAGCTGTTCCGTTTCCAAGTAACGAACAAATGGTATATGACACCGGTGAAGATTTAAAAGCCAAACTAAAAGGAATTATTACCAATAATAAGTTTAGAAGGTAAGTTTTATAACTTAATTAACAGAAGACAGTATGTAACGATACTGTCTTTTTTTGTACCTTTATATGTCTTTTCAAATCAAAAATACGTCATTTTGACATTAAAATTAAACAAAAATGCTAAAAAAAGACATTTTGTCATTTTTTAAACATTGGAACATATATTGAATAATCCCTATCAAACAACTCACTAAAAAGGATTAATTAAGAATATGAATATCAACAAATTTACAATCAAATCGCAAGAAGCTTTGCAACAAGCACAGCAAATTGCACAAAGTTTTGGGCATCAACAGCTTGAAAACGAACATATATTCAAAGGAATTTTAGAAGTAGACGAAAACGTTACACCTTTCATTTTGAAAAAATTGAATGTTAACGTAGAGCTTTTTAAAAAAGTATTAGACAGTACGATTCAGAGTTTTCCAAAAGTTTCAGGTAGCGATTTAATGTTTTCAAGAAGTGCATCTTCAACACTTACCGAAGCCGAAATTATCGCTAAAAAAATGAACGATGAATACGTTTCTATCGAGCATTTGATATTGGCTATTTTCAAATCAAAAAGTAAAGTTTCTCAAATTTTAAAAGACCAAAGCGTTACCGAAAAAGGTTTAGAAGCAGCAATTGCCGAAATTAGAAAAGGTGAACGAGTAACATCTGCATCTGCAGAAGAAACTTATAATTCGCTAAACAAATACGCTAAAAATCTAAATGATTTAGCAAGAAATGGTAAGTTAGACCCCGTAATTGGTCGAGATGAAGAAATTCGTAGAGTGTTACAAATCCTAACTCGAAGAACCAAAAACAATCCAATGTTAATTGGAGAACCAGGTGTTGGTAAAACAGCTATTGCCGAAGGTTTGGCTCACCGAATTGTAGATGGAGACGTTCCAGAAAATCTAAAAGATAAAATCGTTTATTCTTTAGATATGGGTGCATTAATTGCTGGAGCCAAGTATAAAGGAGAATTTGAAGAACGATTAAAAGCTGTTGTAAAAGAAGTAACTTCAGCAGAAGGTGACATCGTACTTTTCATTGACGAAATTCACACCTTAGTGGGTGCTGGTGGTGGTGAAGGCGCTATGGATGCAGCTAATATCTTAAAACCCGCTTTAGCTCGTGGTGAATTACGTGCGATTGGTGCAACAACTCTAGACGAATACCAAAAATATTTCGAAAAAGACAAAGCGTTAGAAAGACGTTTTCAAAAAGTAAATATCGACGAACCTGATACTGAAAGCGCGATTTCGATTTTACGTGGTATCAAAGAAAAATATGAAACGCATCACAAAGTGCGTATCAAAGACGACGCTATTATAGCTGCGGTTGAATTATCACAACGTTATATTACCAATCGTTTTCTACCAGATAAAGCTATCGACTTGATGGACGAAGCGGCTTCAAAATTGCGAATGGAAATCAATTCAAAACCAGAAGAATTAGATGTTTTGGATAGAAAAATTATGCAGTTGGAAATCGAAATTGAAGCCATTAAACGTGAGAACGATGAAACTAAGTTAAAAGTTCTTGGTTTAGATTTAGCGAATTTAAAAGAAGAGCGTAACGAAATTTTCACCAAATGGAAATCAGAGAAAGATGTTGTAGATAATATTCAAGCGGTAAAATTAGAAATTGAAGATTTCAAATTAGAAGCCGAACAAGCTGAAAGAAATGGCGATTACGGAAAAGTAGCCGAAATCCGTTACGGAAAAATAAAAGAAGCACAAGAACGATTAGATGCTTTACAAACACAATTAGCAGAAAATCAAGCTGGTACTTCTTTAATCAAAGAAGAAGTAACACACGATGATATTGCTGAAGTGGTAGCCAAATGGACCGGAATTCCAGTAACTAAAATGCTTCAAAGTGAAAGAGAAAAGCTACTTAAATTAGAAGATGAATTACATCGAAGAGTAGTTGGGCAAGAAGAAGCAATTGAAGCAATAAGTGATGCCGTTAGAAGAAGTCGCGCTGGTTTACAAGATGCAAAAAAACCAATTGGTTCGTTCTTATTCTTAGGAACAACTGGTGTTGGTAAAACCGAATTAGCAAAAGCATTAGCCGAATATCTATTCGATGATGAAAATGCGATGACCCGAATTGATATGAGCGAATATCAAGAACGTCATTCGGTTAGTAGATTGGTTGGTGCGCCTCCAGGATATGTAGGGTATGACGAAGGCGGACAATTGACTGAAGCAGTAAGAAGAAAACCGTATTCAGTAGTATTGCTAGACGAAATTGAAAAAGCACATCCGGATACGTTTAATATTTTATTACAAGTCTTAGACGAAGGACGATTGACGGATAACAAAGGTCGTGTTGCGGATTTCAAAAACACCATTATCATCATGACTTCGAATATGGGAAGCCATATCATTCAAGAGAAATTCGATAATTTAAAAGGTGGAATTGAAGCGGCAACCGAAGCGGCAAAAACAGAAGTTCTTGGGTTATTAAAACAAACCGTTCGACCTGAGTTCATTAACCGTATCGATGAAATTGTAATGTTCACACCGTTAACCGATAAAAACATTAAAGAAATTGTAGGATTACAATTGAAAAGTGTGATTAAAATGTTGGCACAACAACACATTACAATGGATGCCACTCCAGAAGCAGTAGCCTATTTAGCAGAAAAAGGATATGATCCGCAATTTGGAGCAAGACCTGTAAAACGTGTTATTCAACGTGAAGTGTTGAACCAACTTTCAAAAGAAATATTAGCTGGAAAAGTAACTACTGACAGCATTATTCTTTTAGATAGTTTTGATGGACAATTAGTCTTTAGAAATCAAAGTGAGTTGGTTAAATAAAATCAATTCATAAAATATACCCACAATCCATGGGTTCATAATGGGTTAAGTTTGTTTTAGTTTGGGAAACACCGGTTCAATTTTGAATCGGTGTTTCTTTTTTTATCTGATAACCAAATATTTTTCTATTTTTGAAACAAATCAAAGCCAATGGAAAACTTTACCACCAAAGAAAAACTAAAACATTTATTATCATTTCCCGTAATTGTAGCAGCTCTAGGTTACTTTGTGGATATTTACGATTTATTACTTTTTGGAATTGTTCGTATTCCCAGCTTAAAAGACATGAATTTAGATGTGGATACGGCTGGAACCATGATTCTTAATTTTCAAATGGTTGGGTTATTATTAGGTGGAATTCTTTGGGGTGTTTTAGGAGATAAAAAAGGAAGACTTTCGGTTTTGTTTGGTTCTATTTTAGTGTATTCATTAGCGAATATTGCTTGTGGCTTTTTACCTCATTTTCCTGTTGAAGATAAAACGATGTTATACGCATGGCTACGATTCATTGCCGGAATTGGTTTAGCTGGAGAATTAGGAGCTGGAATTACTTTAGTGTCTGAATCGCTACCTAAACAATTACGCGCAATTGGAACTTCTATTGTGGCTGGTTTTGGACTTCTTGGAGCTGTAGTAGCTCAGTTAACAGTAGAATTAGCAGGCGATTGGACGATTGCTTACTACATTGGTGGTGCTTTAGGATTAATGCTTTTAGTGTTGCGAATTAGTGTAGCGGAATCAGGTATTTACAATGACATCAAACACGATAGTAGTGTCAAAAAAGGGAATTTCTTTTCGTTTTTCACCAATTGGAATCGTTTTATTAAATACATAAAATGCATTGCCATTGGCTTACCCACTTGGTTTTGTATCGGAATTTTAGCGGTGATGGCGAATCAATTCGCTGTAGTTATGGGAATTGAAAATATTCAACCTGGAAAAGCTATTATGTGGGCGTATGTTGGAATTTCTATTGGAGATTTTGCAAGTGGTTTTATTTCACATTGGTTACATTCTCGAAAAAAAGCCATTGTTTACATGATGTTATTTACCATTATCGGTGTAGTTTTAATGCTTTATGGAGGAACTAAAACCGAAAACATGTATTACTTTTATTGTGCTTGGCTTGGTTTAGGAACTGGTTATTGGGCCATGTTTGTAACCGTTGGAGCAGAACAATTTGGAACTAATATTAGAAGTACCGCAACCACCACCATTCCGAATATGGTTAGAGGATTAGTTCCCGTTATGTTATTAGCTTTTGACGGACTAAAAGTTAATAATGGAGTAATTACTGCTGCGGCTATCGTTGGTGTTTTTGCTTTTGCATTAGGTATCTACTCTACCCTAACTATTTCAGAAACTCATAATAAAGATTTAGATTTCATAGAATAATTTCATTAAATTTGATTAACTAACTAAAAAACTAATCATCATGAACAACATTATTTTAAAAAATGGATTACTTGGAAGTAGTATTGTTTCGGCATTGCTAATATCAATAACTATGTACATGAAGTCAAATCCTGAAAAAGAAGTAAGCATGATGGTTGGATTTGCTGGAATGCTTTTGGCTTTTTTCTTTGTAGTTAAAGGAATTAAACAACAAAGAGATGTAAATAACGGATTCATTTCATTTGGTAAAGCTTTTTTAACAGGCTTCTGGATTACTTTAATTATTTCAACCTTTTATGTTTTAGTTTGGTTGGTGATTTTGTATAACTTCTTCCCAAATTTTGCAGAACATTATACAGATATGGCTATTGCAAAAGCAAGTCCGGATGAAGTTGCAAAAGTAACCGAAGAAATGAATTCCTTTAAAGAAATGTACAAAAATCCAATTTGGGTAATCTTATTTACATACATGGAAATTTTGCCATTGGGAATTGTTTTTTCATTAGTAAGTGCTTTAATTTTAAAGAAAAAGTAAATTTACAATGAAACAACCACAAATCTTTATTCCGTTATTTTTCATCGGATTAATTCTTTCAGGAATCAATCCAAAGGAATATTTCACTTGGTTTTTAGAAGTTTCTCCAGCAATTATTGGTTTATTAATTTTGGTTTTTACCTATAAAAAATTTCAATTTACCAATTTTACGTATTTCTTTATTCTCATTCATTGTTACATCTTATTCCTTGGCGGACACTATACCTACGCTGAAGTTCCACCTTTTGAATGGATAAAAGAAACGTTTAATCAAACTCGAAACAACTACGATAAAGTTGGGCATTTTGCTCAGGGCTTTGTTCCTGCTATGATTGTGCGAGAATTATTCATTCGCAAAAATGTTATTTCAAATAAAAGTTTCTTCAATTTCATCATTGTTGCTGTTTGTTTAGCGATAAGCGCCGCTTACGAATGGTTAGAATGGGGTGTTTCTTTGTGTACTGGGGAAGGCGGTGATGCATTTTTAGGAACACAAGGCTATGTTTGGGATACACAATCAGACATGTTATATGCAACAATTGGTGCCATTTGTATGCTGATTTTCTTTAGTAAAAAACATGACAAGGCTATTCAAGAGCAATTTCAAACTCAATAAAAAATACAAACTATAAAAATGTTACAACTCAACTTCTCTCCTTTTCCAATACTAGAATCTGAACGTTTACGTTTTAGAAAATTAAC
>NZ_JAKLJH010000050.1 GCF_023151265.1 Flavobacterium sp. | reverse complement strand
AGAAAAGAAAAAGCAAAAGAATTAGATGCAGGTACTTTGACTGAGACTGAAGATTAATATGTTTGAGGTTTTTTTGACTAGTAACTATTCCATTGAGAAAAACCGATACCGGGCGAATCCTTCCTAGTTGGACAATATAACTCAACCTTTGTTTTCAATCCAAAACGGATGTTTTTCTTTCCATTTCCCCACTTAAACAAGCGTTAAAGTTGTATTTTCTAAGCTATTGATTCGTTTTTCTTTTTAGTTTTATCCCAAATTACAAGGTTATGGAATTCAAAGTTTACGATGCTGCGTTTGCAAAACAGTATGAAAATGGTGCTATTAAAGCAATGCCGTTGGTGTCTTGGGATATTTATTCTCAGTATTTGTTGCAAACCAATGTGTTGCTTCATGATGTCAATTCATTACATCAAATAGCTAGTAAAAATCAATGGAAATCAGTTTGGGATTATAAAGAAAGTTTACAAGAAGAAACCGTTATTGTGGTTACCGATGCGCAATTAAAAATTGTTTTCGCCAGTAAAAACATCAAAAAAATGAACGGTTACGAAGCACAAGAAGTCATTGGTAACTCACCAAAAATGTTTCAAGGCGCTAAAACCGATTTACAAGTAAGCAACGAAATCAGACAAGCCATTTTAAGCAAAGTCCCATTTGAGAAAAACGTAATCAATTACTGTAAAGATGGTTCGGTTTACAATTGTCACATCAAAGGATTTCCAATTTTCAATCACAAAGGAGAAGTAACAAATTTTATTGCGTTTGAAAAAATAGCCGCTTAAAACGAATATATATGAAACAAAAACGAGTGCTAAAGATAATTTTAGCACTCGTTTTTTTATGTTGAAATGAGATTATTCTATTTCAGAAACTCTCAATGTATTTACCATTCCTTTAGCAACAATTGGCATTGCAGCTAAGTTTACTACCATATCGCCTTTTTTAACGTATTTCTTTTCTTTACAAATGGTGTTGATATCGTCGATGGTGTCATCTGTACTTACTAATTTGTCGTAGAAGTACGCTCTAACACCCCACAACAAGTTCAATTGCGTTAAAATACGTTTGTTAGAAGTAAATACCAAAATGTGTGATTTTGGACGCCAAGCCGAAATTTGAAACGCCGTGTAACCTGAATTGGTCAACGTTGTAATCGCTTTCGCATTAATGGTATCGGCCATTTGAGCCGCGTGATAACAAATCGATTTGGTAATATAACGTTGGTTTTTTACTTGTGGTTGCGATAACGGCACTTTAATTAATGGCGAATCTTCTACACTTTCAATAATACGCGTCATGGTTTCAATAACTTCTACAGGATAATTTCCTACTGAAGTTTCTCCTGATAACATTACCGCATCAGCTCCGTCCATTACCGAGTTTGCTACGTCATTTACTTCGGCACGTGTTGGCGTTAATGAGGTAATCATGGTTTCCATCATTTGTGTTGCCACGATTACAGGAATACGAGCTGTTTTTGCTCTGTGAATCAATTTTTTCTGAATCAACGGCACTTCTTCCGCTGGAACTTCTACACCTAAATCACCACGAGCTACCATCAATCCATCACAAAATGCAACGATTTTGTCAATGTTTTCAACTGCTTCAGGTTTTTCAATTTTCGCAATAATTGGAATTTTATGATCCGAATGTTCTGCAATCAAATCTTGTAAATCTTCTAAGTCTTTTGGAGTTCTTACAAATGATAATGCAATCCAATCTACATTATTTTCGATAGCAAATTTTGCATCGCGAATGTCTTTTTCTGTTAATGCAGGTAATGAAACTTTAGTGTTAGGTAAGTTTACTCCTTTTTTAGATCTTAAAGGACCACCTTGAACTACAACCGCTTCAACTTCGGTGTTTTTGTCGGTTTTAGTCACTTCGAAAATTAATTTTCCGTCGTCTAATAAAATTCTTTCTCCAGGATTTACATCTTTTGGAAATTCTTTGTAGTTCATGTACACTCTCGAAGCTGTTCCTAAGATGTCTTCTGCTGTGGTAAAAGTAATTTTATCACCTTTGCTTACGACTACATCTTCTTTCATAACACCAACTCGTAGTTTCGGACCTTGTAAATCGCCTAAAATGGAAGTTGTGTAACCAAACTCTTCATTTAGTTCTCTAATCATCTGAATACGTTCTGAAACGTCGGTATAGTCGGCATGCGAAAAGTTAATTCTAAATACATTAACTCCAGCATCAATCATTTTTTTTATCACTTCTTTTGTGCTACAGGCTGGGCCTAACGTAGCTACAATTTTAGTCTTTTTATTTGTTGGCATTTTAATTAAAAAATTAAATTATTTTTAGATTTTAAGTTTGTTGTATCAACGGAATAAGCAGTGGTTACATTTTTGATTTTCAATATTTTTTCGATAATTTCATCGGTATCAAAACCATAATCGATATTTTCAATCTTAATCAAATAATCTGCTTTTTTATATTCTGGAAGTAAAAAAACGGTGATGTCAACTTGTTCAAAAAGGGAACTCGTTCGTTTATCCGAATTAATAATCGTGGTTTTATTTTCGATTAAGGTCCAAATTACATCGTTCTTTTCATCATCAAATGCGAAATTCTCAAAAGCGCTTTTTCCTTCTGGTATTGCGATTTCTACGTAGTTATCATTTTTTTGTAACTGCAATCCCAATTCCTTGTTTAAGCAATACGCTAATTTGTAATCTTCTAAAGATGAATGTAAGGCAATTAACTCATAATCATCTGAAATAAAATCGTTTATTTGAATTTTATGAATGGCCATTTTCCAAAATTAAGGGGTAAATATAAGGCTAAAAATCGTTAAAAACTACCTGTTTGGTAGTTCTTAACGATAATTTATAAACTCAAACGTTTGAGTAGTGGATTATTTATTCGAAATTTTTTCTTGAAATACAAAATAGGCTCTTTGTGCCGCTTTTTCTTCTGCTTTTTTCTTAGAAGTTGCTCTAGCTTTAGCGATAATTTTGTTGTTAATCGACAATTTTACGCTGAAATATTTTTGTCCTTCTTGTCCGTTATCTTCTATAAAATCAAAGGCGAATGGTACTTTTTCTTTTTGACACCATTCGATAATTAAACTTTTGTAACTGATGACTTTACCTTCTAATTTAGCAATATCAACATACTGTTTGATAATTTTATTTTGAATGAATTTTTCGCAATAGGTAAAACCTTTATCCAAATAAATAGCGCCAATAAAAGCTTCAAATAAATTACCATGAATGTTTTCGCCAAACTGACTCGAATTGACTTTGCTTTCTACAAAACTCACTAAATTAAAATCACGACCCAGTTCGTTTAAATGCTCTCTACTCACGATTTTGGAACGCATTTTTGTCAAATATCCTTCATCTCCTGAAGGAACTTCGTTGTATAAATGTGCAGCAATAACGCTTCCCAACATGGCATCGCCTAAAAATTCCAAACGTTCGTAATTAAACGGATTTCCTTTTTCGTCGAGTTTGTTAGCCGAGCGATGGGTGAATGCTTTTTTGTAATATTTTAATTCATTTGGTTGAAAACCGAGAATTTTGGTAATTTTTTCAAAAAAAATCCCGTCTTCTTGAGAACGGGAATTTTTTCGTATTTTATTAAATAAACGACGCATGTTTAGTTCTCAAATTTTTTGAATAAAACACAAGCGTTATGTCCACCAAAACCAAAAGTATTACTCATGGCTACTTTAATTTCGCGTTTTTGCGCTTTATTTAAAGTTAAGTTTAACGATGGATCAATGTTTTCGTCTACTGTTGTATGATTAATCGTTGGAGGTACAATTCCGTTCTGCATCGCTAAGATAGAAGCAATTGCTTCAATAGCACCAGCAGCACCAAGTAAGTGACCTGTCATCGATTTAGTTGAGTTAATATTGATGTTTTTAGCATGAGCACCAAAAACATGACTAATTGCTTTTAACTCAGCAACGTCTCCAAGAGGTGTTGAAGTTCCGTGAGTGTTAATGTGATCTACGTCTTCTGGTTGTAAACCAGCATCGCGTAAACAGTTTTCCATTACAGCAATAACTCCAATTCCTTCAGGATGTGGAGCTGTTAAATGATATGCATCAGAAGATAAACCACCACCACCTACTTCACAGTAGATTTTAGCACCACGAGCAATCGCATGTTCATACTCTTCTAAAACTAAAGCACCAGCACCTTCACCTAAAACAAATCCATCACGACTAGCATCAAATGGTCTTGAAGCTGTTTCTGGACTTTCGTTTCTAGTTGATAAAGCTTGCATTGAGTTAAATCCACCCATACCGGCAATAGTTACGGCTGCTTCAGAACCTCCTGAAACAATAACATCACACATTCCTAAGCGAATGTAGTTGAACGCATCTACCAAAGCATTTGCCGAAGAAGCACATGCAGAAACTGTAGTATAGTTTGGTCCCATAAAACCATTTCGCATTGAAATGTGTCCAGGAGCAATATCAGCAATCATTTTAGGAATAAAGAATGGATTAAAACGCGGTGTTCCATCACCAGCGGCGTAACTCATTACTTCGTCTTGGAAAGTTTGTAAACCTCCAATACCTGCTCCCCAAATAACCCCAACTCTATGTTTATTTACATTTTCTAAGGAAATACCAGCATCTTTAATGGCTTCGTCACTCGCAACAATAGCATATTGAGCAAACTTATCCATTCTGCGAACCTCTTTTTTGTCGATAAAATCTTCAACATTGAAGTTTTTAATCTCACAAGCAAATTTGGTTTTATGCTTTTCAGTATCGTAATAAGTAATAGGGGCAGCGCCACTTTTTCCGTTCACAAGACCGTCCCAATATTCTTGAAGAGTATTCCCAATAGGAGTTAACGCTCCAAGACCTGTTACAACAACACGCTTTAATTGCATATTCTAATTTTTAAAAAATCGTTTAAACAAATAATACCCGTGTTTTCTTTAGTTATAATGAATAAAGAGACAAGGGTATTTCAATATATTGTGATTGAAATTCAATCAAAAATAGTCTAATTTTCTTTAAAATAATAAAAACCCGCATGCAAAAAATGCACACGGGCGTTTTATTTATTATTTTTTAGCTTCTTCGATGTAAGAAATAGCTTGACCTACAGTAGCAATGTTTTCAGCTTGGTCGTCTGGAATTTGAATATCAAATTCTTTTTCGAACTCCATAATAAGCTCAACAGTGTCTAATGAATCAGCTCCTAAATCATTTGTGAAGCTTGCTTCTGTTACAACTTCGTTTTCGTCAACACCTAATTTGTCTACGATAATCGCTTTTACTCTTGATGCAATGTCTGACATAATCTTTAATTTTTAATTTAATTTGTTGGCAAAAATAAAAAACTTTATTTTAAAACAACCTTTTTGTTACTAAATGTGACTACGAAAATAAAAAAAAATATTCACAAAGGCTTCTTTTTTTTATTTTTTACCAATAATTATTCTTTTTTTTGTGGGAAGAAATCAATACTGAAATGAAGAATATTGTGCTTTTTGCTTCCGGAAATGGCTCAAACGCCGAAGAAATTATTCGCTATTTTAAAAAAAATAACCAAGGAACTGTAGTCGCTATCTTTTCTAACAAACCAGATGCCAAAGTGTTAGATAGAGCAAAAAATCATAACATTCCTTCAGTCGTTTTTTCAAAAAGTCAATTAAATGAAGGTTTTGTGTTGGAAAAATTACACCAATTCCAACCTGATTTAATTGTTTTAGCTGGATTTCTTCTAAAATTTCCCGAGTTTATATTAAAGGAATATCCAAAAGTGATCAATATTCATCCCGCTTTATTGCCAAAATACGGCGGAAAAGGCATGTATGGCATGAATGTGCATCAAGCTGTTTTAGAAAATAAAGAAAAAGAAACCGGAATCACCATTCATTATGTAAATGAACATTACGATGAAGGCGAATTTATTTTTCAAAAATCAGTCAACATCGAAGATTGCAAAACTGCGGAAGAAATTGCGCATAAAATCCACGAATTAGAACATCAATATTTTCCTGAGGTAATTGGGAATCTAATCACTAATCACTAATCACTTTTTACTTGAGTCACGAAGTTCACATATACACAGACGGCGCCGCCAAGGGAAATCCTGGTCCGGCTGGTTATGGCGTAGTGATGGAAATGGTAGGAACTCCTTATAAAAAAGAATTTTACGAAGGTTTTCGATTGTCTACTAATAATAGAATGGAATTATTAGCGGTAATTGTCGGTTTAGAAAAATTAAAAAGCCCAAAGACTAAAGTCTTAGTAGTTTCGGATTCGAAATATGTAGTGGATTCGGTAGAAAAACGCTGGGTGTTTCAATGGGAAAAAATCAACTTCAAAGCCAAGAAAAACCCTGATTTATGGATGCGTTTCTTAAAAGTGTATCGCAAACACCAAGTCGATTTTCAATGGGTAAAAGGGCACAACAGTCATCCGCAAAACGAACGCTGCGATGAATTAGCCGTAATGGCATCGCAACAAGAAAAATTATCAATAGACGAATTTTACGAAAGAGAAGAAGAGAAGTTGTTGTAGAATTTTGTATTTTCAAAATACAAATTCCTGCATTTTCAAAATTAAGTATCTGCATTTTCAAAATGTAAACACCTTCATTTTCAAAATTAATTATATATTTGTGCTTTAAAATGTTAATTATGAGTGCAAATAGAGTAATTAAATTGCAAATGGATGTTTATAAAAATAAATATCCCATTTTAGCCTTGACAGGTCCGCGGCAATCTGGTAAAACTACCTTTTTAAAAACTCATTTTTCGGATTATGAGTATGTGAATTTAGAAAATTTAGATGTCAGAAAATTTGCTGCTGATGATCCAAACGGATTTTTAAAACAATATGGTAAGTATGTGATTTTTGATGAAGCACAACGTGTTCCTCAGTTGTTTTCTTATTTGCAAACAAAAGTAGATGAAGATAAAATTATGGGACAATACATATTGTCTGGTTCTCAGAATTTTCATTTAATGCAAAATATTACTCAAAGTTTAGCGGGTAGAGTTGCTTTATTTAAATTGTTGCCGTTTGATTTTTCAGAAATGGACGCTGCTAATTGGTTAAATGAGGATTATGCCGTTAATCTTCAAAAAGGATTTTATCCTGCAATCTATGATAGAGATATCCCAGCAAAAGTTTTTTACTCTAATTATATACAAACGTATGTTGAACGAGATTTGTCGGAACTCATTCATGTAAAAGATTTAAAGCAATTTAGAAATTTTATTTCACTATGTGCGGCAAGAGCGGGTCAATTGCTCAATCTAAATTCATTGGCGAATGAATGTGGAATTTCACAACCTACTGCTAAGTCATGGGTTTCGGTTTTAGAAAGTAGTTATATTGTATATCAATTACAACCTTATTTTTCAAATTTCAACAAACGTGTTACCAAAAGTTCAAAATTGTATTTTTACGATACAGGTTTATTGTGTTATTTACTGAAATTAAATGACGCGGAAAGTGTAAAATTAAGTGCTTTAAAAGGGAGTTTGTTTGAAAATTATGTTATAAATGAATATCTAAAAATAAACTATCATAATAATTTACTTTTAGATTTATGGTTTTGGCGCGATGCAGAAGGACATGAAGTAGATTTAATATGGCAAAATTCCGAACTTTTAAATTTAGTAGAAATTAAAGCATCAGAAACCATAATGCCCGAAATGTTTAAAGGATTAAGCTATTTTGAAAAGCTAAAACCTGAACTAATTAAAACTAAATCAGTGGTTCATACAGGATTATTTAATCAAGAGAGAACTTTGGGAAAGGTTATGAGTTGGAAAGAAATAAATTTATAATTCGGTAGAAATAGAGTTTGTTGTGGATTTTCAATAAGAAAAATTATCGATTGATGAGTTTTACGAATGAGAAGAAGGGAAGTTGTTGTGGATTTTCACATAATTTTTCTTCCATTAATTATTTATTTCCTTTAGATTGAATAAAAGTTTTGAATAGTCTTTTTCACTTCTGTCAATTCTGATTGTGAATTTTTTATTGTCAAAAAAATGGATTGTTAATTTTGGATAATAGATAAATATAAAGTTGTTGATTTTGATTTTGTCAATTGTTTCAAGTAAAAATTGTTCATCACCAATTTCTATTTTTGACTTATTGATTTTAATTTCAATCAATTTCGAGGATTTATTCGTTATGATTTTGGATATTAAATTACCTATTATAACCGAATAAATTACTATGAACAAACTGATATAATCAAATTTTGGAAACAAATAAACTGTAGCTGATATTAATAAAATCAATATAAAAATCGAAGTTATTATTCCAAGTAAGGCAAGAAAATAGAGTTTTCTTAAATTGATAATTTTTATTTGGTGTACTTTCATCGATTTTGTAAAATTCAATTTTCAAATCTACAAAAAACTCAAATCTCTAGCATTCAAAACCTTTTAAACTTTTAAACACATAAACTTTTAAACTTCTAAACAAAAACTTATCTTTGCACCTTATTTCAAATTCAATTTAATGAACAAACTATTAATAGTAGGAACAGTAGCTTTTGATGCTATTGAAACGCCTTTCGGGAAAACAGATAAAATTTTAGGTGGAGCCGCGACTTACATTGGTTTAGCGTCTAACTTTTTTAATGTAGATGCAGCAGTAGTTTCTGTGGTTGGAGAAGATTTTCCAAAGGAATATTTAGATTTATTAGAAAATAAAGGAGTAAATATCGAAGGAATCGAAATCGTAAAAGGTGGAAAAACTTTCTTTTGGAGTGGAAAATACCACAACGATTTAAATTCTCGCGACACTTTAGTAACAGAATTAAACGTTTTGGCCGATTTTAATCCAGTTGTGCCACAAGCGTATAAAAATTCGGATGTAGTTTTATTAGGAAATTTACACCCAATAGTGCAATCAGGCGTTTTAAACCAAATGTCTGAACAACCAAAATTAGTCGTTTTAGATACGATGAACTTTTGGATGGATTGTGCGTTACCAGAATTATTAGACGTAATCAAACGTGTAGATGTTATTACTATAAACGATGAAGAAGCACGTCAGTTATCAGGAGAATATTCTTTGGTAAAAGCAGCTGCTAAAATTCATACAATGGGACCAAAATATGTGGTAATCAAAAAAGGAGAGCACGGAGCGTTATTGTTCCACAACAAAGAAGTTTTCTTTGCTCCAGCATTACCATTAGAAGAAGTGTTTGATCCAACAGGAGCTGGTGATACATTCGCAGGAGGTTTCGCAGGTTACATCGCACAATCAGAAAATATTTCGTTTGGCAATTTGAAGAACGCTATCATTTATGGTTCAAACTTAGCTTCTTTCTGTGTGGAGAAATTTGGAACAGAGCGAATGGAAACTTTAGATAAAAATGAAGTGAACGCGCGTTTGAAACAATTCAAAGCCTTAACGCAATTTGAAATAGAATTAGAAGAATAAAAACGTGCCTCGAAATTTCGGGGCATTTTTTGTTTCAAAAATAAATATAAAAACATATAGGCACATAGTTTAAGTTTTTATGAATTAGTTGATTACAAGAAATAAATTTCACACATAGCTATGTCATCTATTTCGAGCGAAGCGACTTTTTACATTAAGTTTAACTATGAATCTATGTGTTAAAAAAGAAAATACAACAACCTACAACAACACAACAACTTATGAGTGACGCTATACAACACGAATGTGGAATTGCATTACTACGATTAAAAAAACCGTTAGAATTCTATAAAGAAAAATACGGAACCGCTTTTTACGGAGTACAAAAAATGTACTTACTAATGGAAAAGCAACATAACCGCGGTCAAGACGGAGCTGGTTTAGCAAGTATTAAATTGGATGTAAATCCAGGTGAAAGATACATTAGCCGTATTCGTTCTAACGACCCACAACCTATTAAGGATATCTTCGCTCAAATTAACGACAGAATCAGTCGCGAGTTAGAAGAACATCCAGAATATCAAAACAATGTGGCGCTTCAAAAACAAAATATTCCGTATTTGGGAGAAGTGTTTTTAGGTCACGTTCGTTATGGAACTTTCGGTAAAAATAGCATCGAAAGTGTTCACCCATTTTTACGTCAAAACAATTGGATGCACCGAAATTTAATTGTTGCGGGAAATTTCAACATGACGAATGTTAAAGAGTTGTTCCAAAACTTAATTGATTTAGGACAACATCCAAAACAAATGGCTGATACCGTTACCGTAATGGAAAAAATCGGACATTTCTTAGATGATGAGGTTACCGAATTATACAAACAATGCAAACACGAAGGGTATTCTAAGCAAGAAGCTTCGCCAATTATCGGCGAACGATTAAATGTACAACGCATTTTAGAACGTGCTTCTCGTAATTTCGATGGAGGTTACGCAATGGCTGGTCTTTTTGGTCATGGAGATTCGTTTGTTTTGCGTGATCCAGCTGGAATTCGTCCTGCGTATTTCTACGAAGATGATGAAATTGTGGTTGTGGCTTCAGAACGTCCTGTGATTCAAACGGTTTTCAATGTGTCTTTCGAAAAAGTTCAAGAATTAACTCCTGGAAGTGCTATCATTATCAAGAAAAACGGAAATGTTTCGGTTCAAGAAGTAAGAACACCGTTAATCAAAAAAGCGTGTTCGTTTGAGCGCATTTATTTTTCTCGCGGAAGCGATGCCGAAATCTACAGAGAGCGTAAAGAATTAGGAAAATTAATCTTCCCAAGTGTTTTAAAGGCAATTGATAACGATACTGATAATACGGTTTTCTCTTTTATTCCAAATACGGCAGAAACTTCTTTTTACGGAATGTCAGAAGCAGCTCAAGATTTCTTAAATCAGCGAAAAGCCAAAGCAATTATCGAGCAAAAAGATACGTTAACGGAAGATACCTTAAAAGAATTACTTTCAGTTAAAATCAGAACCGAAAAAATTGCGATTAAAGATGCTAAATTAAGAACGTTTATTACTGAAGACAGTAGTCGCGATGATTTAGTAGCTCACGTGTATGATGTAACGTATGGCGTTGTAAAATCAACTGATAATTTAGTAATTATTGATGATAGTATTGTGCGAGGAACTACCTTAAAACAAAGTATCATTAAAATGATGGATCGTTTGCATCCAAAGAAAATTGTTGTCGTTTCATCAGCACCTCAAATTCGTTATCCAGATTGCTACGGAATCGATATGGCGAAATTAGAAGGATTAGTAGCGTTTAGAGCAGCCTTAGAATTGTTGAAAGAGCGCAATTTATATCATATTGTAGAAGAAGTGTACCAAAAATCGAAAGCACAAGAAGATTTTAGTGATGCTGATGTAGTGAATTATGTAAAAGAAATTTATGCGCCGTTCACCGATCAAGAAATTTCAGATAAAATTGCCGAAATGCTAACACCAGAAGACACCAAAGCAGAAGTAAAAATCATCTATCAAACAGTAGAAGATTTACACATTGCTTGTCCGAAGAATCTTGGAGATTGGTATTTCACAGGAGATTATCCTACAGATGGAGGAAATCGTGTAGTAAATCGTGCATTCATGAATTTCTATGAAGGTAAAGATGCACGAGCATACTAAAAAGTGTGTTTCATCGACTTTTTATTTCGTTTAACAATTTTTTTATAGTAATACAAAATCTCGCCATACTTTAGCTCTACCAGAAAATTAGTAGGTTAAGTTTTATGGTAGATTTGGGGCAAAAAGGGTACGCAATGCGTGCCTTTTTTTTTGCCCCAAAATCTGTTTTAACAAAAATTGAAGACTAATTTTACTCAAAATGCGCATTTCATCGACTTTTTAATTCGTTTAACAATTTTTTTATGCAAGCATAGTATCTTATACTACTTTAGCTCTACCAAAAAATTAGTAGGTTAAGTTTTATGGTAGATTTGGGGCAAAAAGGGTACGCAATGCGTGCCTTTTTTTTGCCCAAAAATGAATGAATTTGTTAGAAAAAGTAAAAAATTAACTTATTTTATTCTTCAAAAACGCATTTCATCGACTTTTTGTGTTGTTCAACAATTTTTTTCGTCATATATACAGGAGTATTCTACTTTAGTACTACCAGAAAATTAGTAGGTTAAGTTTTATGGTAGATTTGGGGCAAAAAGGGTGAAAGCAATTTCACCTTTTTTATTTTAATAAACTTGGTAACAAAAAAGGCGAAGATTTTTCAATCCTCGCCTTTTTTAATTTTGTTTATTCTGAATTATTTTGCTGCAGCAAAACGTTTTGCAACTTCTGTCCAATTAATTACATTAAAAAATGCTTCCATATAATCAGGACGACGGTTTTGATAGTGTAAGTAATAAGCATGTTCCCAAACATCCATTCCTAAAATTGGTTGTCCGCCACAAGCCACACCTGGCATTAATGGGTTGTCTTGATTTGGAGTAGAACAAACTTCTAATTTTCCATCTTTCACACATAACCAAGCCCATCCTGAACCAAAACGAGTAGCTCCCGCTTTAGAAAATTCAGCTTTAAATGCGTCAAATGAACCAAAAGCAGCGTCAATAGCAGTTGCTAATTCACCTGTTGGTAAACCACCACCGTTTGGCGACATAATTTCCCAAAACATAGTGTGATTATAATGTCCACCACCATTGTTACGAACTGGCATGTTGTTCATGTCTAAATTTTTCATCAAATCTTCAATAGATTTTCCTTCTAAATCAGTTCCAGCAATAGCAGCGTTTAAGTTGGTAACATAAGCGTTGTGGTGCTTAGAATGGTGGATTTCCATTGTTCTAGCGTCAATATGTGGTTCTAATGCATCGTATGCATAAGGTAATTGTGGTAATTCAAAAGCCATGATATTTAATTTTTAGATTAATAATATTTTCACCAAATTTACAAATTAAACTTCGGATTCAAAAATAGATAGTTTTTATACCACTATTAGTAAGATAAATATAACATTGAATACAACCGCTTTTACCATATACGACGCTTCGGCTGGCTCCGGAAAAACTTATACGCTAACGAAAGAATACTTAAAAATTCTTTTCTTGGCGACGAATGATGATGCCTATCGAAAAATTCTAGCCATTACGTTTACCAACAAAGCGGTAGAAGAAATGAAAACCCGAATTGTCTCGAGTTTGTATCAATTTTCATTGGATAACACGTCTGATAAAGCGATGGAATTGCTAAAAGATGTTGCTTCGGAAACCAAATTAAGCATTGCTACTTTAAAAGATAAATCGAAAGCCATCATCAAAAATATCATTCACAATTATGCCGCGTTTGATATTTCTACGATTGATAAATTCACGCACAAAGTCATCCGAACTTTTGCTCAAGATTTGAATTTACCTCCAAATTTTGAAGTTTCGTTGGAAACCGATTCATTGTTACAAGAAGCAATTGATTTGGTGATTTCCAAAGCAGGTGATGATGCAAGTTTAACCAAATTACTAATCGAATTTTCAAAAGAAAAAACAGACGACGATAAAAACTGGGATATTTCGGCCGAATTATTAAAAGTTGCCCAATTGATTACTAACGAAAACAATTCGGAAGAAATCAAAGAATTGTCTGAAAAAAGCATAGATGATTTCGGAATCGTAAAAAAGAAGCTACAAGAAGAAATCAAACAGTTAAAACTCGATTGTAAAGCAATTGCTCAAAGTGTTTTGGATTCGATTGATGGAAATGGCGTTTCAAGAAAATCTTTTTATTCTAGTTATGTAACCAATCATTTAGAAAAAGTTGCGTCGGATAAAATTGCTATTAATGAAACAATTATAAAATATTTGGATGGCGAAAAACCATCTTATGGTGCAAAAATTCCACAATCCGATAAAAATTTTATCGATGAAAATGCTTCTGAAATTTTAGCTTCAGTGCTAACAATCAATGAAAAAGTTGGGAAAATTTCAATGTACGAAGCTTTTCTGCAAAATTTGAATCCACTTTCATTATTAAACACGATTTATCAGGAATTTAAGCAAATTCAGGAAGAACAAAATTTAGTTTCGATTTCCGATTTCAATAAAATCATTCACAACGAAATTCAAAACCAGCCAGCGCCTTTTATTTATGAGCGTTTGGGCGAAAAATACCGTCATTATTTTATCGATGAATTTCAGGATACTTCGGTAATGCAATGGCAAAATTTGATTCCGTTAATTGATAATGCACTTTCAGGTCAAGACGATTTTGGTCAGCAAGGAACTTTGATGTTGGTGGGCGATCCAAAACAAGCAATTTACCGTTGGCGTGGCGGAAAAGCCGAACAATTTATTGATTTGGCGAAAGAAGATAAAAAGCATAATCCGTTTTCCAATAAAGACAAAGAAACGCTTCGTTTAGGAACAAATTACCGCAGTTATAGCGAAGTCATTCAGTTTAACAATGCTTTTTTTAAGCAATTATCGGATAAATTTCAGAATGAAGATTATAAAAATTTATACGAAAACCTTTCGCATCAAGACATCAATTCAAAAAATGGTGGTTATGTGAATTTGTCGTTCATCGAAGTGCCAGAAGACGAAACTGAAGTCGAAGGTTTTGATTCGGATAACGATTCAATTTCGGTAAAGGATAAATTTTACTTGAATCAAACTTTGCGAACCATTGAAAAATGTATCGCGAACGGATTTGAATACAAAGACATTGTTTTGCTTACGCGAACAAAAGCACCGGGAATTAAGTTGGCGAATTTCTTAACCGAAAACAGCGTTCCAATTTTATCTTCGGAAACCTTATTGATTCAAAACGCGACCGAAGTGAAGTTGTTGATTGCGTTGCTTCGTTATTTAAAAAATCCGAAAGACGACGAATCAAAAGTCTATTTCTTGTATTTTATTGCGAAATATCTTCAAACTGAATTGGAAATTCATGATTTCATTTTGGCTTCGAAAGATAAAAATTCGGAAGAATTAGAAGTGTTTTTGAAAACCATCGGCATTGAAATTTCGTTCAAAAATTGCAAGAAAAAATCACTCTATGAAGCAGTTGAAATTTTGATTGCGACTTTCTTAAATGACAAAGTGAATACTTCGTATTTGCAGTATTTCTTGGATTTGGTGTTGGAAAAAGATGTAAAAGTGCAATCGAGTATAGCTGATTTCTTGGAATATTGGGATAAAATTGGCTACCAAAAAAGTATTCCATCACCAGAAGGAACCAATGCAGTTCGCATCATGACGATTCATAAATCGAAAGGTTTGGAGTTTCCAGTAGTGATTTTCCCTTTTGCGGAAGAAAGTTTATCTAGTAATCATAGAGAAACAATTTGGCTACCAATTGACGATTCTAATATTAATATGTCAAAAGCATTAGTTAATAAAAGGAATGATGTCGAGAATTATGGAAACGAAGCTAAAGCAATTTATAAAAAGAAAACTCAAGAAGAGACTTTAGATACTATAAATATTTTATATGTTGCTTTAACGAGAGCGGAAGAACAACTTTTTGTGATTACTAATAAATTAAAACAAAATAAAAACGGAAAATACCCAAACAATTTAGCCACTTATTTTATCGAGTTTTTGTTGAATTTAGGAAATTACGAAGACACAAAATTAGAATACGAATTCGGTGATCCAGTTCGAGTTTCAGCAAACAAAGCTCATGAAGGCAAAAACAATCAAATCGGAATCGTAACGCATAAATTAAATCCAAAAAACATCAAGATTGCACAACGCGAAGCTTTGATGT
>NZ_JAKLJH010000049.1 GCF_023151265.1 Flavobacterium sp. | reverse complement strand
GTTTATTCGGTTCGGAAAGAGTAGCTAAAGTGATGGATAAAATTGGTCTAAAAGAAGGTGAAGTAATTCAACATTCTATGATGACAAAATCTATCGAAAGAGCTCAGAAAAAAGTAGAAGAAAATAACTTTGGAGTTCGTAAACGTTTGTTAGAATATGATGATGTAATGAATGCACAAAGAGAAGTAGTATACAAAAGAAGACGTCACGCTTTACACGGAGAACGTTTGAAAGTGGATATTGCGAACATGATGTACGATACTTGCGAATTGGTAGTAGAACAAAACAAATTGGCAGAAGATTTCAAAAACTTCGAATTTGAATTGATTCGTTATTTTTCAATCAGTGCTCCAGTTACACCATCTGAATTTGCAAAATTATCAGCTAGAGAAATTACGGGTAAAACATACAAAGCGGTTTTAGCTCATTACGAAGAAAAAATCGCTAGAGATGCTCGCGAAGCATATCCAATTATCAAGAATGTATACGAAAACAATAATGGTCAGTACCAAAGAATCATTGTGCCTTTCACTGATGGAATCAAATCATTAAATGTGGTTACCGATTTAGAAAAAGCATATACTTCAGAAGGTCGTTCGTTAGTAGCAGATTTCGAGAAAAACATCACATTAGCAATTGTGGATGAGGCTTGGAAAAAACACTTACGTAAAATGGACGAGTTAAAACAATCGGTTCAATTAGCGGTTCACGAACAAAAAGATCCATTATTGATTTACAAATTCGAAGCATTCAACTTGTTCAAGAAAATGATTGACGATGTAAATAAAGAAGTAATTTCGTTCTTGTTCAAAGGTGATTTGCCACATCGTAATGAAAACATTCAAGAGGCAAGACAAGAAACACGTCAAGAGCAATATACTGAAACAAAAGAGGATTTAGACTCACCAGCTTCAGAAGCAAAAAAAGCAGGAGAAATGGCTAGTCAGAGACCTCAAGTAACGGAAACAATTACAAGAGAGATGCCAAAAATCAATCGTAATGACACCGTTACTATCAAACACGTAATGAGTGGAAAAAGCGAAACCATGAAATACAAAAAAGCAGAAAGCATGTTAGCTTCTGGCGAATGGGTTTTGGTGAACGAATAATCAAAACCACATAGAAAGAAACTAATCCTCAATTGCTAAAAGTAGTTGGGGATTTTTTTTAAAACACATAGTCACATAGGTTAATTAATTTGCTATGTGAATTATGATAAGTGAAACGCCTAAAATAAAGACATAGTAAATCTTATGTGTCCATGTGTTTAATTTTATTTGTGTTTCATCAAAACTAACTATCTTTGATAAAATTAAAAATCACTAAAAATGAAAACCAAAATTCTATTCTTCGTATTCTTTCTTTTTCAAACTATTGCTGTTTTAGCACAAGACATGGCTTCATTAAAAACGGAAGCTTTAAAATCATACAAAGCGAGTGTGAATATGAATTTTGATGCCATTTTTGAAACCACTTACCCCAAAGTATTTGATATTGTTTCGCAAGATCAAATGAAAGCAATGTTTGGACAAATGATGGAAAATGAGCAATTTTCTATAAAGTTAGTTGAGGTTGAACCAAATTTTTCATTTGGAGAAATCAAGAAAATTGAAGGAAAAACGTTTTGTTTTATTGATCATAACAATGTAATGTCAATGAAATTTAAAGAACCAATGGAAGATGCCGAATCGATGATTGAAATTTTTAAATCTTCAATGAGTGCTGAAAAAGTAACGTATGATAAATTAACTAATTCGTTCCGTATCGAAATGCGTTCTACTTTAATTGCAGTTGCGGATGATTTGACAAAAAACCAATGGAAATTTTTAAATAAAGACAAAGAGAACCGCATGTTTTCGATGTTGTTTGATGAGAAAATTGTAAAAGCATTAGGATTGTAATATGAACGAAAATAACATCACTTATACCGAATTTTTCAACCAAGTTAGAGTCAGTATTGCGAATGGAACATTTGCTAAATTAACACTTGCCAAAACCGTTGGAAAACCCGAATTACAAAACATTTACGTAAAAACTATAGTAGAAGACAACATCTTAAAATTGTCGATGACGTATAAAATTTACACCACTGAAAAGCAAGAATTAGCCAAAATCTGCAAATTAGACGATTTAGAATCGGAGTTAATTCCACATATCAACAACCCATTTTTATCTGCTCTGTTATTTACTACCGAAGCTGATATTACCATGAAATTAAACAAAAAGCGCGTGGCAAGTATTATTGAACAACCGCCAACGTTTAAAAATGCGGATGCGAATTTGGTGGATTTTTTGGGGAAGTAGTTTGCTTTTTTAATAAAATTAAATGATGAATATTTTTTTCAATCTAGAATTATTGATTTTAGATTTTTTCACTGCATTTGGATTGTATTCTTTCCTTTTTTTGATTTTATCAATTTTTATAAAGAAAATAGCGTTATACCAATTTGATAATCAAGCAAAAAGGTTTATATCTTTTGTTGGAGTACTTTATATTATTTTTTGGGTTCTAGGAACGATTGTCTATTATATTGATTGTAATCCTGTAGAAAAAAGCGCAATGATTGATAGAATGTTTGGAAAATATTGGTTTGGCATTTGGATACAACCGATATTTTGGTTTTTATTGTCACAAATTTTCGGAATAAAGTTTTTTTCCAAAAACATACTTATAAGAATTTTTGCAAGTTTCTTTTTAATATTTTCTATTGAAAGATTGGTTATAATAAGTACTTCATTACATAGAGATTATTTGCCAAGTTCTTGGACTATATATAGACAATTAGATATTTATCCTTCAAATTTTATTCTTTCAATTTTAATGAAGATTTTGATTTTTATATTGTTTGTGGGATTATATACATTTATCGCAAACAAAATAAATCAACTTAGAAATAAATAAAATCTATTCCCCATCCGGAAAAATCTTACCAGGATTCAATACATTATTTGGGTCAAAAATGGCTTTGATGCGTTCCATTAATTCCAAATGTACTTTTGAAAACGCAATATCCATGTAGTTTTTTTGTACTAAACCAATGCCGTGTTCGCCAGAAAGTGTTCCTTTTAAACCAACTGTCAATTCAAAAATTTCACGAATCCCTTTTGGGACTTCCGTTTTCCAATTGTCATCGGTCATGTTGCCTTTGATGATGTTTACGTGTAAATTACCATCGCCCGCATGACCATAACACACCGATTGAAAACCATATTTCGAACCAATTTCTTTGATGCCTTTTAGTAGTTTAGGTAATTCATATCTTGGAACAACCGTGTCTTCTTCTTTATAAATTGAATTCGCTTTTACTGCTTCCGCAACAGAACGTCGCATTTTCCAAAGTGCATTTTTTTGTTCTTCGGTATCGGCAAATAATACTTCGTCTATTTCAAATTGTTCTACGACTGCCAAAATTTGTTCAGCTTCTTGCATCAAAATTTCTGGATAATTCCCATCTACTTCAATCAACAAATGCGCTTGAACGTTGTCTTTTACTTCCACATTCAAATCCTCAACAAATTTCAACGTCCAATCAATCGCATCACGTTCCATAAACTCTAAAGCACTTGGCACAATTCCAGCTCTAAAAATCGCTGAAACCGCTTCACAAGCTTGCTCCGCTTTATAAAACGGAACCAAAAGCAATACATTATGTTTGTTTTGAGGTAATAATTTCAATACAATTTTAGTTACGATTCCCAAAGTTCCTTCGCTACCCACCATCAATTGTGTCAAATTATAACCTGTCGAATTTTTCAAGGTATTTGCACCTGTCCAAATGATATCGCCTGTTGGCAAAACCACTTCTAAATTTAGTACATAATCTTTCGTAACACCATATTTCAAAGCTCTCGCACCACCTGAATTTTCTGCAATGTTTCCACCAATAAAGCAACTTCCCATACTACTTGGATCAACAGGATAAAACAAGCCTTTTTCGGCAACAGCTTCACGTAAAACTTGCGTAATTACGCCTGGTTCAGTAGTAACTTGTAAATTTTGTTCATCAATTTCAATAATCTGATTGAATCGTTCCATTGAAATCGCAATGCCACCATAAATCGATAAAGCACCACCACTCAAACCCGTTCGCGCACCAATAGGTGTTGTCGGAATTTTATAGGTGTTGGAAACTTTTAAGATTTGCGCTACTTCTTCGGTATTCGCAGGTTTCACCACAACATGAGGCGGAAAACTCAAATCTTCCGTTTCGTCGTGACCATACGTTTTACGAGTAGCCTCGTCAGTAAAAATATAAGCTGAACCTACAATGTTTTCAAGCGCAAGTAATATTTCAGGATTCATAGTGTAAAATTGATGTGTAAAGATAATAAATGTGTGTTGTTTTTAACACATAGACACATAGGAAATTAAACATATAAGTAGGTTAATTTTATACGATTTTTTACTATGTAAACTATGAAAAGTGAAACGACTAATTAAACGCAAAGCAACACTAATGTGACTATGTGTTTAAAATATTTTCAGTATCCAATACCAAAAAGTCACTGTCAACAACGACAACGGAATTCCAATTCCAATCATCATGTTACTTAATTTCGGTTTTAATCCGTAGTTAGAGGCTAAAATCGCTCCCGTAATCATCGGTGCCATCGCAGATTCCATGATAGAAACATCGATTACTAAACCTTTTCCGTTCAATATTATTCTGTATAACAAAAAGAAAAAAGCGGGCATCAAAATCAATTTGAAAAGTAATCCTAAAGTTAGAAAACGCCAATGTTTACTTCGTGTATCGATTTTCAATTGCAGTCCAACGGCTACCAAAGCAACAGGTGTTACCGTATTTCCAATTCGTAAAAATGAGTTTTGTAATGCTTCTGGAAACTCTAATGAAAATATAGTACAAAATAAAGCAATCGTAAAAGCGATAAAAGGAGGGAATTTTACAATTTTCAGTAAGATTTCAGACGTACTTAAATTGCCTCTTGAAAAACTAGCTGCGACTAATATTCCTAATGTAGTTACGACTACGAATGAACCCGGTTGGTCAACGATAATGGCGGTTTTCAGTCCTTCGGCACCATACAAAGCTTCAACAATAGGAAATCCTACGAATGAAGTATTGCTCAATCCACCAGTCAAAATCAAACAGCCAATTAGCTTTTTCGACCATTTGAAATAGGTTCCCAAAGCATAGAAAAACACAAACGATAATCCGAAACCTAACCACGCAATTCCGAGAGGATAAAGCAAAGCTAATGAAATGGTAATTTTCGGAATATAATACAACGCCAAAGCCGGAAGCGAAACGTAAATCACATATTGATTTAAACTTTGATAGGCGTTTTTAGGAAATTGTGGTACTTTTTGAAGCGCAACGCCTAAAATCAAACATAAAAATAAAAGAATGATGTTTTCCATGTATTTCAAATTGACTGTAAAAATACCACTATAAAATAAGGTTTTAAATTTTTAACGCTTTTTTAATGTTTGGTATTTATTTTTGTTTTAAATTTGTAACATAATTTATTACAGTATGATTTCAGGTAAGTTTGCTATTTCAATTCACATTTTAACGTTATTGGCTAAGTTTCCAGATGAATATTTATCATCTGAATTTATTGCTAGCAGTATTAATTTGAATCCAGTTTTAGTAAGAAAGGAAATTGCTAATTTAAAAAAGAACCATATTGTAATGAGTAAAGAGGGTAAAAATGGAGGAACTAAATTAAATATCTCACCATCAAAAGTGACCTTAAAACAAATTTTTGAGTCAACTTTCGAAGAAATTAGTTTGGGGTTTTCTAAAAATGAACCTAATCCGAAATGTCCTGTTGGAAAAGAAATTAATCAAAATTTAAGTACGCTTTATACCACGCTAAATGATTCGGTTATGAAGCAACTTGAAGCCACAACATTAGAAGAATTTGCTAATAAATTTTAGCTATTTTTTTATTTTAAACTGTAACATTTTTTATTACTATTAAATATTTATATTATGAAAATTGCACTTATTGGAGCTACTGGATTTGTAGGCTCAAACATTTTAAATGAATTAGCAAACCGTAATCATGAAATTACAGCAATTGCAAGAAATTCTAAAACGACAGAATTACCAAACGTAACCTTTGTAAAAACTGACATTTTTAATGTTGAAGAATTGTTAGGAGTTGTAAAAAATCACGATGTTGTGGTTAGCGCCTACAATCCAGGTTGGACGAATCCTAATATTTACGATGATTTTATTGCAGGTTCAAAAGCAATTCTAGAAGCTGTAAAAAAATCAGGTGTTACACGTTTCATCACAATTGGTGGTGCAGGAAGTTTATTTGTAGCGCCTAATCTTCAAGCAGTTGATACACCTGATTTTCCAAAAGAAATTTACCCAGGCGCTTCTGCAGCAAGAGATTTTCTAAATCTAATTAAAGAAGAAAAAGAATTGGATTGGGCATTTTTTAGTCCCGCTTTCGAAATGCATCAAGGAATTACAACAGGAAGAACAGGGAAGTATCGTTTGGGATTAGAAAATCCAGTTTTTGATGAAAATCAGAGAAGTATTTTATCTGGAGAAGATTTAGCAGTAGTAATTGCAGACGAAGTGGAACATCCAAAACATCATCAAATTAGATTTACAGCAGCCTATTAATTGTGAACTTTGTAAAGAAACAGTTTCATTGAGCAATTTGCTTTTTGAAACTGTTTTTGTTTTCCGTACTTTTACTTCGCGAAACAAATTAGATGGAAAAGCCAAGTGTACATAAATCTGCTTTAAAAGAAAAAGAAGGCGTTGCCCAACCCGAAACATTGAGTACGGTTGTCGCAAATCAAATTCAACAATTTCGAAGAAAACAACCTTCGGCAGAGGAATTGATTGCTGGAATTCTAAAAGGTGATAAAACCGCTTTGAGTCGCGCCATAACTTTAGTTGAAAGTACGAATCCTGAACATTTAGCTAAAGCGAATGAAGTGATAAAAGGTTGTTTGCCACATGCGAATAACTCCGTTCGTATAGGAATTACAGGTGTTCCAGGTGTTGGGAAAAGTACGTTTATTGAAGCTTTTGGAAAATATTTAACTTCTATCGGAAAGAAAGTAGCAGTTTTAGCGGTTGACCCAAGTTCGTCTATTAGCCACGGAAGTATTTTGGGCGATAAAACCCGAATGGAAGAATTGGTAAAAGATGAAAATGCTTACATTCGACCAAGTGCTTCAGGCGATACGTTAGGAGGAGTTGCCAGAAAAACTCGTGAAACTATTATTCTTTGTGAAGCTTGTGGTTTCGATACGATAATTATTGAAACCGTTGGAGTAGGGCAAAGCGAAACCGCTGTTCACAGTATGGTGGATTTCTTTTTGTTGTTGAAAATTTCTGGCGCTGGCGATGAATTACAAGGCATCAAACGTGGCATCATGGAAATGGCAGATACAATCGTAATCAACAAAGCGGATGGTGATAATATTGCTAAAGCTAAATTAGCAAAAACCGAATTCAATAGAGCCTTACATTTATTTCCTGCCAAATCCTCAGGTTGGATTCCAAAAGTTACGACTTGTAGCGCTTATGAAAAAACGGGAATTGATGCGATTTGGGAAATTATTTCCGAATATTTTGAATTGGTAAAATCGAATCATTATTTTGAAGAAAAACGCCAAAATCAAAACCAGTTTTGGATGATGGAAACGATTAATGAACAATTGAAGAATCATTTTTATAATCATCCGAATATCATGCAACTGTTAGAAGAAAACAAAAAAGCCGTACAAAACAATGAAATTTCACCTTTTGCAGCGGCTGTAAATTTGTTGGAACAATATTTTAAAAAATAATTTTTAGTAGAGACAAGTCATTGACTTGTCTCTACGGGAATCATAATCAAAAATTATTCTTGCTCGTAACGTTCAATTTCTCTATCATAGAATTCTCCAGCAATGGTAATTAAATGTTCCATTTCTGATTCCAATTCTTTTTCGTCTTCTTCTTCGATATCTTCTAAAAATTCTACCTCGTCATCTTTTAAATTGATTACGAATCTTGGATATTCTAAATGGATTACGAAAATATCTTCAGGAAAATCGGTATTATCTCCGATAACAAATTTTGGTAAGTTCATGTTTTTAAATTTAGTTGAGCAAGTCAATGACTTGTCTGTATGTTATTAATTTTTAATCAATTTTTTCGTTAAGTAATTAAAGCGAATATACAAAAATATCGCTGCTGCTGTTAATCCCGCTAAAAGTCCAATCCAAACGCCAACGGCTTTTAATTCGGTTTCTAATCCTAAGTAAATCGATATTGGAAATCCAATTACCCAATACGCTACAAAAGTAATATACATCGGAATTTTAGCATCTTGCAAACCACGAAGCGCTCCTAAAACCACCACTTGCAAACCATCTGAAATTTGAAAAACAGCGGCTACTAAAAGTAAATTGGCTGAAATTGCGATTACTTCTAAGTTTTCGGTTAGGTTTTTTACATCGTTGATATCTACGAAAATGTAAGGTAAACTAGTGTGTAATACTACAAATAACAATGCAAAAACCACTTCAATTATTATCGTTAATAAGAAAATGGAAATCGCTACTTTTCGTAAGGTAACATAATCATTCAACCCTTTTTGATTTCCAATACGAATCATAGCAGTAACGCTCAATCCCATGGCAAACATGAAGGTTAACGAAGCCAAACTCAACGCAATTTGGTTCGCTGCTTGACTAGTAGTTCCAATCATTCCGCATAACCAAATAGCACCTGTAAACAATGCTACTTCAAAGAACATTTGCATGGCAGAAGGCATTCCAATTTTGATGATTTTTTGGTTGACTTCTTTCTTAATTTCTTTTAAACTAAATCCTTTAAAATACGGATGAAATTTTGGTTTTAAATTCATCATGTAGTGCATAAAACCTAACATTACAAAACGAGAAGCAATAGTTCCTACTGCTGCTCCCACGATGCCCCATTTTGGAAAAATCCAAATTCCGTAGATTAAAAAATAGTTGATAACTACATTGGTAATATTTCCAATAATGGTTGCCCACATGGAATATTTTGTTTCGCTCAAACCATCAGCAAATTGTTTGTACGCTTGATACATAATTAACGGAATCAACGAAAAACCTACGATATCCAAATATGGTTTTGCCATTTCCACTACAGCTTCGGGTTGACCCATGTAAGCAATAAGTGGTTTTGAAAAGAATATCAAGGTAAATAAAGCCACACCTAAAATCGTACACAAATACAACCCATGATGAAACGCAGAACGACCACCTGCTACATCATTTTTTCCGTCAGATTCGGCAACTAAAGGTGTAATTGCAGTTGAAAATCCAATTCCTAATGACATAGCAATGAATACAAAACTGTTTCCTAATGACACAGCTGCTAATTCGGTTGGACCTAATTTTCCGACCATGATATTATCAACAATTCCCACAACGGTATGACCTAACATTCCTAAAATAATAGGGTAGGCGAGTTTTAAGTTATATGAAAATTCTTTAGAGTAGTTGGAAAAAGTCATTTTGGCAATTTTGAGCAAAGGTAGTTATTTTGAAAAAGATTTTTCAATAATAAAACATTACTTAATCAACTTGGTTACTAGAAATTTTCTCTTCAAGAAATAAGTAAATATCATTTGTATCATGAAAAGTAAATTGTTTGCCCTTTGTGAATTTATTTGGATGAGAATTTTCTATATCCGATACAAAAATTGTTTTTAAAGTAAATAGACTTTTTGAATTTGGTTTTTCGCTTTCAAGATAAGAAACTGAGCCATATCCATTTCCTATTGTATCGTAAATTTTAAGAGTTTTAATTTCAGAATATTTTATTTCCTTACTACTAAATGGAACTTTCCTTATTATAGAATCTTTAGTTAAAATTATTTTAGATTTCACACTAAAAAATATTACATAAGGTGTCAATAAAATAAAGGGTAAGGTGAAAAAAGATATTTTCCAATAGCCATCTTTAATTAAAGCATAAGCAAAAATTGAAGCAATAACTGAAATCGTAAGTGCAATGATAGTCCAAAAAAATGTAACAAATGATCTTACATTAACTGCCGAATATATCTTTATTACATCATTCATTTATGTAATTTGAATCGAATATAAAATTACTTTTTAATATTTTGATTTATCGTATCGCTTTCGATAATTCCGTCTCGTAAACGAATGATTCTGTGTGCGTAAGCTGCAATATCTTCTTCGTGAGTTACTAGAATTACAGTGTTTCCGTTGGCGTGAATTTCGTTGAATAAATTCATAATTTCCACCGACGTTTTACTGTCTAAGTTCCCGGTTGGCTCATCGGCTAAAATAATGGATGGTTTGTTTACCAAAGCTCTCGCCACCGCTACACGTTGACGTTGACCACCCGATAACTGATTCGGTTTGTGATCCATACGGTCTTGAAGTCCTACTTGTGTCAATACTTCAGTAGCTCTTTCAACACGTTCTGATTTGGAATGACCAGCATACACCATTGGTAAAGCAACATTATCCAAAGCTGTTGTTCGTGGCATTAAGTTGAACGTTTGAAAAACGAATCCAATTTCTTTATTACGAATTCCTGCCAATTCATCATCTTGCATTTCGCTTACGTGTTTTCCGTTCAAAATGTAAGTTCCAGAAGTTGGCGTATCCAAACAACCTAAAAGATTCATCAAAGTTGATTTACCAGAACCTGAAGGTCCCATCAACGCTACATATTCACCTTTATTGATTTCTAAATCGATACCTTTTAACACATATACGATTTCGTTTCCTAAAGGAAAATCTCTTTTGATATTGGTTATTTTGATTAACGGATTTGCCATAATGAAATTAGAATTTAGAAGTTTGAATTCAGAAAATTGACTTCAAAACTATCTATAAGTAGAAAAAGAAAGGAATTTGTTACAACTAAAAACGAATTCTTTCAAACAAATGCGAACTAATCGTTTTATTCGGATTGATGATAAAATGTTCTTTTTCTTGTTCGACTCTAAAAAAGACAATTCCCCATTGAAACGTATCAATTGTAACCGAAACCTTTGGATGATTTTTTATGATTTCCCAAGCTTCTTCCATATCGGCAGACCAATGAATATCATCGAAAATCCAAACAGAATCATTTGAAACCGTTGGAAGTAAGGCTTCAAAATACTCTAAAGTCGCTTTTTTGGAATGATTGCCATCAAAATAAACCAAATCGAAGATTTGGGGTTTCAGGTTCTCAAAAAACAAATTAAATTCAGTGTTTACAAAATCAACAGCATTATTGAGAAACTTGAAACTTGAAACTTGAAACATTTTTTTTGCAGTGGCCATTGTATTTGGGCAACCTTCTAAAGTGATAATTTTTGTATTTTCATTTGCTAAAGAAAGTGCTGAAGTGGCCAAACCTAATGAAGTACCAATTTCTAAAATGCTTTTTGGTTGAAAATAACGAACGATTCTAAAAAGCAATTCCGCATTTTTTGGAGTAATTCCAGCGGTTTGGGCAATTTTTGAAATTTCTCTTGTATTCGATTTAAAAATGCGTGAACCTGCTCCAAAATCCGTTACTTCAATAGTGTTTTTATTTTCTAAAATCGATTTTCGATAGGATTTTAATACTTCGTATTCTGGATATTTGGTATTGTCATAAAAGCATTTCGTGACCAAATCAAACACAAATGGCGAATGAACTCCATGTTCGTTTTTGGAGTGGAAAAGGAATTTTATGTAGGATTTGATTATGTGCTGCATTTTATAGTGATTAGTGAAAAGTGACTAGTAATTAGTCTGGCTATTCACTAATTACTATTCACTAATTACTTTTTTATTCCATTTTCGAACTCAATTCAAACCAACGTTCTTCTTTTTCTTCTAAAGCTTGGATGATCTTTTGTAATTCATTAGCTTTCGCTTCAATTTTATCATCCGAAACTTTTCCGTCGGCGAATTCTTGTTCGATTTGTTTTTTGTTGTATTCTAAATCTTTGATTTCTTTTTCAATTTTATTGAATTCCTTTTGTTCGTTGAAACTCAAACCTGTTGAAGCTGTTTGTTTTTCTTTCCAATTTGTCTTTTCAGTACTTACCGAATTCAAAACTTTTGGTTCAGCCGAATCTTCATACGCTCTGAAATCAGAATAATTTCCTGGGAAATCTTCAATTTCTCCTTCGCCTCTAAAAACAAATAAGTGATCTACAATTTTATCCATGAAATATCTGTCGTGACTCACAACCAATAAACATCCTGGGTAATCTAAAAGGAAACTTTCTAATACATTTAAAGTTACAATATCTAAATCATTTGTTGGCTCATCCAAAATTAAGAAATTCGGATTTTGAATTAAAACCGTACATAAATACAAACGTTTCAATTCACCACCGCTTAATTTTTCTACAAAATCGTATTGTTTTTTGGCGTCAAATAAAAAGCGCTCTAACAATTGCGAAGCCGAAATAATTTTTCCTTTCGTTAACGGAATATACTCGCCATATTCTTTGATGATATCAATAACTTTTTGTCCGGGTTTTGGATTGATTCCGCTTTGGGTGTAATAGCCAATTTTAATAGTATCGCCAATAATTACTTTTCCTAAATCGGGTTGAATGGTTTGCGTTAAAATGTTTAAAAAAGTCGATTTTCCGGTTCCGTTTTTACCAATAATTCCAATGCGTTCGCCACGTTGAAAGGAATAACTGAAATCTTTTAAAATGGTTCTGTCAGGGAAATTTTTGTTCAATTTTACCATTTCGATAATCTTGCTTCCCATGCGTTCCATGTTGATTTCCAACTCTACCACATTTTCTTTTCTTCGACTTTCGGCAACTTCTTTAATTTTGTAAAAATCATCTTGACGTGATTTTGATTTAGTCGTTCTAGCTTTTGGTTGACGACGCATCCAAGCTAATTCTTTTACGAATAAATTTTGTGCTTTGTCGATACTCGCATTTTCAGAAGCCAAGCGTTCTTCTTTTTTCTCTAAATAATACGAATAATTCCCTTTGTATTGATAGATTTTTCCGTTGTCTAATTCGATGATTTCGTTACAAACACGTTCCAAAAAGAAACGGTCGTGCGTCACCATAAACAACGTTATGTTTTCTTTTGCAAAATAATCTTCTAACCATTCAATCATCTCTAAATCCAAGTGGTTGGTTGGCTCGTCTAAAATCAACAAATCAGGTTTGCTAATCAAGATAATCGCTAACGACAAACGCTTTTTTTGTCCACCCGACATGTTTTTGACTTTCATTTTCAAGTCTTCCAACTTCAGTTTATACAAAATTTGCTTGAATTGTGTTTCAAAATCCCAAGCATTGTGGCGGTCCATATCATCAAAAGCTCTCTGATACGCTTCTTCGTCATTCGGATTTTCTAAAGCTTTTTCGTAGCGTTCAATTACTTTCAGGATTTCGTTATCTGAAGCAAAAATATTTTCTTCAATGGTTAATTCGTCTTGCAAATTATTGTTTTGCGACAAAAATGCCATGTTAATCTCTTTTCGAACTACCACTTGACCCGTGTCAGGTTCATCCAAACCATTAATCATGTTCATAATAGTGGTTTTTCCTGAACCATTTTTAGCAATAAAAGCTATTTTTTGATCTTTGTTAATTCCAAACGAAACGTTGTCAAATAACACACGCTCGCCATAGGATTTAGAGATATTTTCGACTGATAAGTAATTCATAATACAATTTAGAAATGCAAAAATAGTTTATTGTATCTAAAGATTATAGATTATTTCCTAACTTTGTGAAAATGCATTTTATGACTTCCAAAAAGAAAAATAAAATAGAAGAACCAACAGAAGCTTACGAAGTAACTCCGAAAAGTCAAGTTGTTGCAGGTAATGAAGCTTGGGAACAATTACCAGAACATGTCCAAAAAGCAATTGAATTGGGTATTGAACAAGCAGACAAAGGTCTTGTTTTTACTCATGAAGAAGTTATGTCAAATTTAAAAAAGAAATATCCTTTTTTGAATGGAATATAAGATTGTTTGGGTTCCTTTAGCTGTTGAAACTTATATGGAAGAAATTGATTTTATTTATTTAAAATGGAATCAAAAAGAAGTTGATAATTTTGTTATCTTAGTTGATGAAAATTTAAAAAGGTTATCAATTAATCCTTTAATTGGGCAAATTCATAAAAACGTTTACAAAATAGTTATATCCAAACAAACATCATTATTTTATAGAATTATTGAGAAAGATAAAAAAGTCGAATTAGTGTATTTTTGGAACAACAAAAAAGATTCTCAATAAATCATGCAATTATCCGTAATTATTCTCAACTATAATGTCCGCTATTTTTTAGAGCAATGCGTTCTCAGTGTTCAAAAAGCATTGGAAGGTATTGATGGAGAAATTATTGTGATTGATAATGCTTCGTCTGATGATAGTTGCGAAATGATGAAAACCAAATTTCCGCACATCAAACTAATCGAAAATAAGGATAATTTAGGTTTTCCAAAAGGAAATAATATTGGTGTAGCCCAAGCTAAAGGCGAATATATTTGCATCTTAAATCCAGATACTGTGGTTGCGGAAGATACTTTTACTAAAATTTTAAACTCCCAACTCGGAACTCATAACTCGCGACTCGGAATAATCGGTTGCAAATTAATCGACGGAGCTGGAAATTTCCTTCCCGAAAGCAAACGTGGCGTTCCAACTCCTTGGGTAGCTTTCACTAAGATTTTTGGGTTATATAAAATTTCAAATTATTTTGGAAAATATTATGCACAGCATTTATCAGAAAATGAATCGGGAAAAGTTGATATTTTGGTGGGAGCTTTTATGGTAATGAAACGCGACTTGTATCTCGAAGTCGGTGGTTTTGATGAAAATTGTTTCATGTATTCTGATGATATCGATTTGAGTTATTTGGTTTTGAAAACAGGAAAATCGAATTATTACTTTCATGAAACTTCGGTGATTCATTATAAAGGAGAAAGCACTGTTCGAGACGGAACCTATATGAAACGTTTCCGTGAAGCGATGCAGTTTTTCTATAAAAAACACTTCAAGAAATCATGGTTTTTTGATGTAATGATGCAAGTTGGAAGTTTCGTTTTTAGTCTTTTGAAGAAGAATCAGCAGAAGAATGAAGTCAGAACTATTGATGAATATGTTGTTTTTTCCAAAGAAAATTTAGAGTTAAACCTATCAAAAAAAGCAACTTATTTATCTGATTTTAATCAATTTGTGAATCAATCGCATAAAAACATTGAAATAATATTCGATACTACTACTTTTAGTTTTGCTGAAATTATTACTTTTATGCAATCAAATAAAGGTAAAAATCTAAGTTTCAAGAATTATATTTCTAGTTCGAATTACCTAATTGGAAGTAATAATTCGAATGATAGAGGACAAATAATTTTGTTGTAAAAAATTATTGAATTGTTTAAAAAACGAATGAAAAATTAGTATTTTTGCAAACCAAATACAAAAACACAACTTTAGTTTAAAGATATGGCAAAGTTTGAATTGAAATTACCTAAAATGGGTGAAAGTGTTGCAGAAGCAACAGTTACTAACTGGTTAAAAAAAGTTGGTGATAAAATTGAAATGGACGAAGCAGTACTTGAAATTGCTACTGATAAAGTAGATAGTGAAGTGCCTTCAGAAGTTGCAGGAACACTTGTTGAAATTTTATTTAATACCGATGATGTAGTTCAAGTGGGACAAACAATCGCTATTATCGAAACC
>NZ_JAKLJH010000239.1 GCF_023151265.1 Flavobacterium sp. | reverse complement strand
AGTAGAAATGGTAGTGGTTGGACCAGAAGATCCATTAGTTCTAGGAATTTATGATTTCTTCAAGAATGACACTGAGATTAAACATATTCCAGTAATTGGACCTTCAAAAGTGGGAGCGCAATTAGAAGGAAGTAAAGAATTTGCTAAAGAATTTTTAGTAAAACACAACATTCCAACGGCTCGTTACGAAAGTTTCACCAAAGATACAGTAGAGCAAGGTTGCCAATTTTTAGAAACTTTAGAAGCACCTTACGTTTTAAAAGCAGATGGATTAGCTGCCGGAAAAGGGGTTTTAATCTTATCTGATTTAGAAGAAGCGAAAACCGAATTACGAAATATGTTAGTTGGTGCTAAATTTGGACAAGCAAGTTCCAAAGTAGTAATCGAAGAATTTTTAGACGGAATCGAATTAAGTTGTTTCGTTTTAACCGACGGAAAATCATATAAAGTATTACCAACAGCAAAAGATTACAAACGTATTGGAGAAGGCGACACAGGTTTAAATACAGGCGGAATGGGAGCGGTTTCTCCAGTTCCATTTGCTGATGCGGTTTTATTAGAAAAAATTGAAACTCGAATTGTAAAACCAACCATCGCAGGTTTACAAAAAGACGGAATCGAATACAAAGGATTTGTTTTCATCGGATTAATAAACGTGAAAGGCGAACCAATGGTTATCGAATATAACGTTCGTATGGGAGATCCAGAAACAGAAGTAGTCATGCCAAGATTAAAAAGTGATTTAGTTGAAATTTTTGAAGCCATTGGAAATCAAGAATTAGAGAAAATCACGCTGGAGATTGATGAAAGAGCCGCTACAACTATCATGGTAGTTTCAGGAGGTTATCCAGAAGATTATGAAAAAGGAAAAGAGATTTTCGGTTTAGAAAACATCACGGATTCTATACCATTTCATGCAGGAACAAAATTAGAAAACGGAAAAGTGGTAACCAATGGAGGTCGTGTAATTGCGGTAACTTCATACGGAAACGACTTTCAAGAAGCCATAAAAAAATCTTATCAAAGTATAGCAAAACTACAATTTGATAAGATGTATTTTAGAAACGATATTGGTAAGGATTTATAATCCTTGCTAATATCTTAAGATTATTTTAAAAATGAGTGTGCAGTAGTATCTTGCTCATCTTCATTATTTGCTTTGAAGATGTTCAATTGCTTAATCCAATATGTCATTGCACCACAACAAATAATAATAAAAATCCAGTTTAAGATATTTGCAGTCCACCAATTAGTTAATTCTAGTTCTCTTAACCAATCCATTGGTAAGAATAAAAAATCTACGAAAAGTGATTGTATTCCTTCAAAAAATGATTTCATTTTGATAAAGTATTATATTTACACCACAAAAATATAAAATATTCTAATGTTAGCAAGCATTTTTAGTAAAACAAGACCATTTAATTATTTAGTAGTAGGTATTCTATCGCTTTTTTTCTTTTCTGTGAAGATAATTGTGTTAGCACAACCTAATGCTAATTGGATTTATTATGCTGAAGAGTTTGGTTTATATGTGCTTCTTTTTGCTTCATTATTCATTTTAAATTTCATTACACTCAAGAACGGATTAACCAAAGGAAACAATTATGCGTTGTTTTTATT
>NZ_JAKLJH010000048.1 GCF_023151265.1 Flavobacterium sp. | reverse complement strand
AACAAAAAAACCGTAATCTTTAAACTTTACAAATGAAGATTCTCCTTTACCTAAATCTAATTTCATCCAACAACCTTTTTTCTTACAAACCGAATTAATAGTAGTTTTAAATTGAACAGGAATTGAGTCTCCTTTTTTCAAATTCTTATATTTTTTCAACATAGCATCTTTAGAGATAACTTTATTTGGAGTAAATTTTTCTCCAAAAGAAGCATATCCTGAAAGATTTTGAGCATTTGAATTTGTTGTTTTTTGTGCTTCAACTTGAAATGAGAATAGAATAGCTAAAATTGCTAAAACAAATTTTATTTTTTTCATGGTTATATTTAGATTATGGAACAAATTTAAACAAATTTTCTCAAGTGAGAACTTAAAATTAAAAGTAATGATGAAACCAATATTTTGTTATAAAGTTTAGAAAAAAAGAAATATCATTAAGAAAATCAGTAGTTTGTGAATTAATCGCATGTTAATAATTATTTTGTAAAACATAATAACAAAGGCTATTTTTTATTAAATTTGCAAAAAACATAGAAAAAAAAGGTTTTTTTTGCGAAAACCAAAAGCTTAACAATAACAGTTTGACCCTAATGGAATTAAAAACTTTAAACGAAATTGAAATTATTTCGGCTCCTCATTCAAAAATCAGCGAGGTTGATTTTGAAAACTTAACCTTTGGTAATGTATTTACAGACCATATGTTAGTGTGCGATTATGTAGATGGAGCATGGCAAAAACCTGTTATAGAGCCTTATGCACCTTTCATGATTGATCCTTCTGCTAAAGTTTTCCACTATGGACAAGCTATTTTTGAAGGTATGAAAGCTTACAAAGACCAACAAGATGATGTTTGGTTATTTAGACCTGATGAAAACTACCACCGTTTTAATAAAAGTGCTACCAGAATGGCAATGCCAGAAGTTCCAGAAGATGTTTTCTTAGGAGGTTTGCACCGTTTATTAGAAATTGAAAAAGAATGGGTTAAAAAAGGAAAAGGAAATACATTATATATCCGTCCGTTTATGATTGCAACCGGACATGGTGTAATTGCAGCGCCTTCTCAAGAATACCGTTTTATGATTATTTTATCTCCAGCTCGTGCTTATTATTCGGGAGAAGTTAAAGTAATTATTGCTGAACACTATAGTAGAGCAGCAAACGGAGGAATTGGAGCAGCAAAAGCAGCTGGAAATTATTCAGCGCAATTTTACCCAACAAAATTAGCTAACGAACAAGGTTTCCAACAAATCATTTGGACAGACGATGCAACGCATACTAAGTTAGAAGAAGCTGGAACCATGAATGTTTTCTTTAGAATTAACGATACGATTTATACAGCTCCAACAAGCGAAAGAATCTTAGATGGTGTTACTCGTAAAAGTGTTATCGAATTAGCTCAAAGAGAAAATATAAAAATTGAAGTACGTCCAGTTTTAGTAGAAGAAATTGTAGAAGCTGCTAAAAATGGCTCTTTAAAAGAAATTTTTGGAGCTGGAACGGCTGCAGTAATCAACCCAATTGTTGGATTTTCATTCCAAGACCATTATTATGAATTGCCAAAATTAGAAAATTCAATGGCGCTTGAAATCAAAGAAAAATTAACAAATATTCAATATAAATTAGCAGAAGATACTTTTGGTTGGACAGTTAAAATATAAGAATTCATAAATACCTAAAAAAGGCGATTTCAAAATTGAAATCGCCTTTTTGTTATTTTAAAATTTCTTCAAAATTAGGTTTAAAGTAATTCGGACCTTTCATTACTTTTCCGTCTTCTCGGTAAATTGGCTTTCCGTCTTCGCCTAATTTACTCATATTTGAACGTTGAATTTCATCAAACACTTCTTCTATTTTATGTTGCAATCCGTGTTCTAAAATGGTACCACATAAAATATACAACATATCACCTAAAGCATCAGCAATTTCAACGATATCATTATTTTGAACCGCTTCTAAATATTCTTCGTTTTCTTCTTTCATTAAGTTAAAACGAAGTTCGTTTTTTAAAGTACCTAAATCGGCTTTCATTTCTTCACTAACACCTAAACCATAAGTTTCGTGAAACAACCTTACTGCATTTAATTGTTTTTGCATAATTGATCATAATAAATTTATCTAAATTTAAAAAAATAGATAGTATTAAATTGTTATTTTTGTGAAAATTTTCAATATGTTTTCAACAGGACAAATCTACTTTGCTATTTTCTTTATAATTGCTTTTGTAACCACAATGATATTAGTATATCGTAAAGATTTAAGACAAATGAAACCTTTCTACAAAGGGACATATTGGGTATTTCTTGGATTTTTAGCCTTTATAGGATTACTATTTTTGATAAAAGTCTTGATGAAAGATTAATTTTCTTACTTTTGATAAAACGTAATGCCCCTCGATGAGAATTTTAAAATACATATTACTTCTTTTACTCCTTTTAAGCGTTGCCTTCATTGTTTTTGTGGCTACTCTAAAAGGTGATTATAAAATTGTACGTTCAAAAGAGATTAAAATTGCTCAAGACGTAGTATTCACTTTTGTAACAGATTCTACTTCAAGTGAAGATTGGTCACCTTGGAAATCAAATGAAGCTTCTTTTAAAAATATTAAAGTCATTCCAAACGATAGTTTGGCGCAAAACATAACCATTTCTGAAATTAAAAATGAATCGTTAATGCGATTTCAAAAAACCAAGCAAGGTGTATTGATTACTTGGGAAATGAAAGGGAATTTAAATTTTAATTTGAAATTATTAAGTGTAATTCAAGGTGGTGTTGAAAATGTTTTAGGCGATAAATTAGAAGAAGGTTTAGAAAACATCGATACTTATTTAGTAAAAGAATTAAAAAATTACAACATTAAAATTAACGGATTGGTTACGAAACACATGACCAATTACATACAACAAATTGACACTTGTAGTACAGCTGATTTTCAAAAAGTATCTAAATCAATGTTACAAAACATGATGTCATTTGTAGAAAAGAATGATATTGAAATTTTAGGATTGCCTTTTATTACATACGAAAGCATTAGTTCAAATGATAAAGAAATTATTTTTGCCATGTGTGTTCCTGTTGAAGAAGAAATTTTAACTACTCCAGGAAGTGAAATTTCTGGCGGTCATTTTGATGAATTTTTAGCCGTAAAAACAACTTTAACCGGAGATTACTCTCATCGCAAAGAAGCATGGAATAAAGCTCGAAATTATGGACAAAAATACAAATTAGTAGAAGATTCATTCAACGGAAAATTTATTGAAGTTTACAAAGTAAGTTTACCAAAAGAACGCAAACCTTCAAAATGGGTAACAGAATTATATGTTCCTGTTAAGAAAAAAGTTTATGCTCCAAAACCAAAATTAGAAACTAGTACAGAAGAAGAAACATCTCCTAAAGAAGAAAATTCTACAAATACAAATCAATAATTCAAACTCTATTATAATGAAGAAACTATTTTTAACAATTACATTACTAATTTCAAGTATTACATTTTTAAATGCACAAGAAGTCGAAATTAAAGATGATAAAGTTCTTTTAGATGGAACTCCAATCTTGAAATATGAAAAAATAAATATTTTACAACATTCTTTTTATTCTTTGGAAAGTGATGATGAGATTCTACTTTTTAAATGGCACAATAATGAAACTGATCAATATAGTGACGATGACTACATTATTTTAAACTTTTTAACTGCTAAAACAAAAGTTGAATCTACAAGTGTTGAACATGTAATTGCTGGAATTGGAATGAATTCTAGAAAAAATATGCAAAAACTAGTTAAATGGCTTTTAAAAGAAAAAGTAATAGATGCCAAAGGAAACTTAAACCCTGAAAAAGTGCAAACTTTCTACGATAAATACAACGAAGATATTACCGAAAGAACTTCAAGATAACAAAAAAGGACATTTTAAAAATGTCCTTTTTTTATTATTTATTTTTCCCAATCAAATGCTTTACGACTGTTTCTGCTGCATGCAAACCAAACAAAGCTGGCATCCAACTATTTGTTCCATAAAAAGACTTTTTGAAGTTAGAGCCATCAGTCATTTTTACACTGTCATAATCGGGTCTTTCAAAAGAGTAAACTACTTTAACACCGCTCGAAATTCCTTCTAGTTTTAAACGTTTTCTCACTTGTTTCGCTAACGGACAATAATCCGTTTTACTAATGTCTTTTACACGAACTTTTTCAGCTTCAAACTTGCCTCCTGCTCCCATGTTACTAATAACTTTCACTTTCTTGCGTTTACAAGCTACTATCAAATTGATTTTTGGTGTTAAGCTATCGATGCAATCTAAAACGTAATCAAATTCTGGTGTTACTAATTCAAAAGCACGCTCTGGTGATAAAAACTCTTCAATGCGAGTTAATTTTAAATCAGGATTAATATCCATCAATCTGTCACCAACAATTTTTACTTTTGGTTCACCAACAGTACTATGCAAAGCGGGCAATTGACGATTAATATTGGTAATATCCACTACATCTCCATCTACAATTGTCATAGAACCAACACCTGCTCGCGCTAAAAATTCCGCAGCAAAACTCCCTACTCCTCCTAATCCAACAACTAAAACATTTGCGTTTTCTAATCGTTGAATACCTTCTTCTTTAAATAGCAATACTGCTCTTTCTTTCCACTTTGCCATAATTGGGTTGAATCGTTAAATTGGTTAACTGAAAATCTTTGAAAAATTAGTAAAAACAATCGCTTTCATCTCCTCTACAGAAATTCCTTTTATCGCAGCTGCTTTTTCATAAACTTGATAAATAGTTTCCTCAATAGTATCTGTTTCTAATAAAATTTGATTTTCGGGTGCAAAGGTAAATACTTTTTCTAAATCTGGATTACGAAGTAAGTATTTTCCAAACGAAAGATAGAATCCGCTTTTTAAAAGAGATTGTGCTACTTGTTCGTTTTTTGAAAAACCATGAATAATCATTGGATTTTCAATCTTCATTTCTTTTTTGATGGCAATCACTTCATCATAAGCCGCCACACAATGCAAAACGATAGGCTTATTGGTTTGCTTTACGATTTCCAATTGCTGTTTAAACACTGAAATTTGTCTGTCTAATGGGATTTCAATTCGTTTATCTAAACCACATTCTCCTAATGCTAAACATTCTGGTAATTGCAATTTTTCTTTGATGATTTCCAAATCTTTTTCTAAACGATTTTCATCAATATACCAAGGATGTATACCAATAGAATAATTTGGAACTGATGCATCAAATTCCCAAGGATATTGATTTACGACTTCAATCACATCCGAAAAATTCGAAAATTTATGCGTATGTAAGTTGATAAATTTAGTCATGAAATTTCTTTACTCCAGCATTAATTTCGATATCTAAATCGTTCTCCAAAGGGACAATCGGACACGAATATTCATAATTATAAGCACAATACGGATTATATGCTTTATTAAAATCGATGGTCCATGTTTTTCCTTTTTGCATTCTCATATCAACGTATCTTCCACCAATATAACTTTGTTTTCCACAAGTCAAATCGGAAAAAGGAAGAAATAAATAGTCTTCATAACCCAGTTTTTTCGATAAATCGATGTTCTTATAAACATTCAATTTTAGATCTTTATTATCAATAGTAAAATGAAGTTCACCATATTTCACATACAATGGCGTTCTCGAAGTTGTGGTTTTCATACCAAAAGCTTTCTCTTTTTTGGTTCTAACAAACTTTGCTTCCACAATAAATTTTTCATTCAAAGGAAAAAAATCTAAACCTTTAAAAACTTTTAAATCGGCTTTCATCAAAGGACTTTTCAAAGAATCTGCATAACTTTGATTTAGTTCTGCTTGAAATTTTTCAGCAGAAGTCAAGTCTTTTTGTGCAAACGCAAAAGCTGAACAAAAAAGAAAAAGAATGATTTTTTTCATTGAAAGTATTTTTTACAAAAATATATAATTTCTATAACATTTTATTGTCTTGAGCTTTCGTAATTTTGCATCAGAAATAAAGTCATGTTAAAACGCGCCTTCAATAAATACATCGATAATTTCAGAGGATTTTCTCGCGAAATTTGGATACTTACCTTAATCACTTTCATCAATCGTGCCGGAACTATGGTACTTCCTTTCTTGTCGAAATACTTGAAAGAAGATTTGCATTTTTCGTACAGCCAAGTAGGATGGATTATGGTAAGCTTTGGTTGTGGTTCGATTTTAGGATCTTGGTTAGGTGGAAAACTATCCGACAAAATCGGGTTTTATAAGATCATGATTTTTAGTTTACTAACCAGTGGATTTGCTTTTTTTGGCTTGCAATTCGTAAAAAGTTTTGAAGGTTTACTTATTGCCATGTTCTTAATTATGACGGTTGCCGATATGTTTCGCCCTGCCATGTTTGTATCCTTAGGAGCTTATGCAAAACCTGAAAATAGAACTCGCGCCTTAACTTTAGTTCGATTAGCTATCAACTTAGGCTTTGCAGCTGGACCAGCATTGGGTGGATTATTAATCATGAGTGTTGGATATAAAGGATTATTTTGGGTAGATGGAACAAGTTGCATTTTGGCAATATTAATTTTTTGGATCAAAGTAAAAGAGAAGAAAAAATCAAAATATACTGATAAAGAGCATCCAGGTGAAGTATTAACACATTCCGTTTTTAAAGATACGCCTTTCTGGATTTTCTTAATAGGAACTTTAATTACTGGAATTTTATTCTTCCAATTGTTTACTACCATTCCATTATATCATAAAGAACAATTTAATTTATCGGAATTTCAAACGGGATTATTATTAACCTTAAATGGTATTTTAGTATTCTTCTTAGAAATGCCAATTGTGAGTTACATCGAAAAACACAAAATCAACAAACTAAAAGTCATTACCTATGGCTGTTTAGCGATGGCGATAAGTATTTATTTGTTGTTAGTAAATAATTGGGCTGGAATCTTAATCATCATGATGATTTTCATGACGTTTGCCGAAATGTTCGCCTTTCCTTTTTCGAATTCTTTTGCTATGAGTCGCGCTCCTAAAGGTCACGAAGGTCGTTACATGGCAATTTTTACCATGAGTTATAGTTTGGCTCATATTTTAAGTGCGAAAACCGGAATGGAAATTATTGATTTATTCAGCTATCAAACCAACTGGTTTTTCATGGGAACACTTGGTGTTATTGGTGTTGTACTATTCATGTGGACCAATAAATTGGTAGCTAAAGAACCGCCAAGAAATTTATAAAACTAAAAATTTAGTTAAATAACTATAAAAATAGTTGTAAAACTAAAAATATAGTTATAGATTTGATTTATCAAAACGATAAGTCATGCAAAAACTAACCAATAAAGAAGAAGAAATCATGCATATTTTATGGAAGCTAAAAAAAGCTTTTGTAAAAGACATCATGGAAGAAATTACCGACGAGAAACCCCATTACAATACTCTTTCTACTATTGTTCGTAATTTAGAAGATAAAGGATACGTAGGTTACAATGCTTACGGAAAAACGCATCAGTACTTCCCTATCGTTAAATTGGAAGATTATAGAAAAACCTTTATGAATACAGCTATTGATAACTATTTCAATAGTTCGTACAAAAATTTAGTTTCCTTTTTTGCTGAAGAAGAAAAGATTTCGGCAGACGAACTTCGTGAGATTTTAGCTTTAATCGAAAAAAAGAAATAGTATGGAAAATCTATTAATTTATTTCCTAAAAGTAAACGGACTCATTATTCTGTTTTATTTAATGTACATTATATTTCTTCGAAAAGAAACCTTTTTTACATCAAATCGTTGGTATTTAATTAGTGGTTTGGTTTTGTCATTGATTTTACCTTTGATTACGTTTACCAAAATTATTTGGGTAGAACCAACGCCTATTCCTGAGTTTTATGAAGAGGTAATTCCAATAACAAACAATACAATGGAAGTTCCTATTCAAGAAACGCCTTTGGATTGGTCATTGATTTTAACAACCGCTTACGTAGTAATTTCAATGTTAATCGTAATGAAAATTACGTTTGAATTGGTCTCCTTTTTTAATAGAATCCGAAAAAATAAAAAGCAAAAAGAAACTGATTTTACTTTAATTCATTCCGACACAACCGAAAATCCATTTTCGTTCTTTCATTACATTGTGATTAATCCGAATCGATTTTCTGAAGAAGAATTTCAACATATTTTAACGCACGAAAGCATTCATGTGAAGCAAAAACATTCAATAGATGTATTGCTTTCAAAACTATTTTGTGCCTTCTTTTGGGTAAACCCAATGATTTGGTTGTATCGAAAAGCCATACTTCAAAACTTAGAATTTATTGCAGATAACGAAACTTTTCAGCAAATCGAAAACAAATACGAATATCAAAGAACCTTATTAAAAGTTGTGACTCATCAACACGACTTAAGTATTACTAATCAATTTTATCAATCATTAATCAAAAAACGAATCGTTATGTTACACACAAATCAATCCCACAAAAGAAATGCTTGGAAGTACGGAATTATTCTTCCGCTATTAGTTGGCTTTATGTTATTGTTCCAAATTGAAACAGTGGCGCAAGTAAAGGAAAGTAAAATTGAAGAAACTAATTATGCAGTTACCTCAAATTACTCTTCAATTCTAACAAAAAATAGCACAGATAAAGAATTGGCTGAATTAGAAAAGACTTTTTCAAACGAAAAACATAAACTTAAGATTTCAAACGTAAAGCGAAATAAAAAAGGAGAAATAATCGAAATCAAACTTACATTTGACACAGGAAAAACCTATAATCAAATTCTTGAAAGAAAGTCATCCGAACCAATTGATGCTATTAAAATTTTTATTAATTCTGATAAAGATGATACTATTACTTGCGGTTTTGAAGAAATTTCAAACAACGTTACTGCAGAGTATACTTCAGATGATGAAAACGGAGCAATAAAAATGGATTCTGAAGGCTATACTGTTGATAATATGATTAAAAACGGAAAAAAAGTCAAACTAATTATCAACGGTAAACTACAATCAGAAAACGAAAAAGTTAAAATTCCATTAGACCAAGAGTTAGATGTTTTAAAAGAATTAGATGAAAAAGAATTAAAATCAAAATTCAACATTAACAAAAAAGAAGATGAGATTTACTATGAATTTACGACAAAAAAGGAAGTAGGAATTAGTGATGAAAATAAAAAATTTAAAACGACTACTATATCAACCAACAGTTCAAATAATAAAGAATCTTTCACTTATGATGTTAGCTATAAAAAGAGCGAACAAGTTGATGTAATGAATAATATAAAGAATAATAAAAATATTGATTCTAAAAAAGCACTCATAATTTTTAATGAAAAAGAGATTTCATATAAAGAACTTGATAAAATTAATCCTAACGAAATAGCATCATCTAGCGTAATGACTGCTACAAAGTATGCGTTAGATAAATATGGCGAAAAAGCTAAAAATGGTGTTATTGTAATTGAATCTAAAGATTTTTTTGAAAAAAACAATCCAATTTACAAAGAATACCTAGAATTAAAAAATAATCCAGACAAACCAAAACCAAGAATTATAACTATAAAAAATGGTGATGATGTTGTTGTTTTTGATGGAGACAAAATTAAATTTCCAGGATATCCTACCCACTATTTAAATCAACTAAAATTGGAATTAAAAGGTAAAATTCTTGAAGACAATATTGATTTCATAAAAAACTACGATTTTGAAAAAATTAAAGATCTAATCATTATTGAAGATGAAATGTCTCCAAAAGAAAAGAAAAGAATCAAAAAAATAATTATCGAAACCAAATAACAAAAAATCCCGAGCAACTCGGGATTTTTTATTTTTATATATTTGCCAAAAATTAAACCATGTATAAACTACTTGCCAAACTTAACAAAGCACTATTACCCAGTTTTACAAAACAAGGATTAGATCCTATAAAAGCTAAAAAATGGCAAAAAGCAATTATTGCTTATCGTTATTGGGTTACAGTAAAATCCTTAGATTAATCTATATAGGTTTTGTTTCCGTTTTTATTGATGTAGTATTTTCCACCTCTTGGTCCAGTATATACTTTTTTACCTTTGTATTCGCCTGTTACTTTATCTGTTACTTTTTTTTCAGCTGCTTTAGAAATAGCTGTTTCTTTTAAATCTTCTTTTTCTTCAGCTACAGTTTTTTTAACTTTTGCTTTAGTCTCAGTTGCTTTAGTTTTTGTTTCAGTTTTAGCTTTGGCCTCTGCTTTGTTTGCTTCAGCTTTCGCTTTTCCTGCAGCAGATTTTGCTTCTCCTTTATCTGAAGCACTATTCGATTTTACTTCTTTCTTAGCTTTAGAAATTTTCTCATCTGTTTCTTTTTTTGCCTTCGAAATTTCGTCTTTTGCCTCTTTTACTTTTTTATCGTGATCTTTCTTAGCATCAGCTACTTTCTTATCAACAGCTTTCTTTTTCTTTTCAGCCGCTTTTTTGTCTTTCTCAGTTTGTTCTGTGGTAACTTTCTTAACTTCTTTAGCAGTTTTTGTTTCTTGCGCTAAAGCACCTAAAGTAAATAAAAGGGATAATCCCCAAAGAGCGATTTTTTTCATACTATAATTAATTTAAAATTAAACTATTTTGTGAATTCTTTTTACAGGAATTACAACTCCCTGTTTTAATATAACACGTTCATCTGTAACACCCCAAATAGTAGTTTCTACCATTTTTTTTGACATATCATCTTCAAAATAAATTTGAATTTTAACATGTTCCAAATTCCCTAATGATAAGGCTCTATCTAAATCGTTTTTGCGACCTAAAATAGCTTCTCTATCTTCAAGTACATCCGTTTTTGGAAAATTTAATGATGTGATAAGTTCTTTGTCTATTAATTCAAATGCTGAGTCCATAATTTTCTTAGTTAGGTTAGTTGAATAAATTTATAAAAAAAACTAAATAAATTCATTTTTTTCCATTTTTATTTTAACCTAAAAATTCTTCTAAAGATTTAACAAAATATGTGCCAAAAAAAAAGAGACTGCATTTAAGCAGTCTCTTTTTAATAAAACTAACCAATATGTTATTAAAACTTCATACCAACACCTATTCCTAACAACCAAGGATTAATGTCTACTTCAGCAGGAATACTTAATCCTGGAGCTAAATTTGAAGCATCAACTGTTACATCTGTACTTAAAAATAAACGTTTAGCATCAACATTGATGAAAAATTTATCATCTAACATTAAGTCAAAACCTACTTGAGCTGCGTATCCTAATGCATTATCATAATCTACACCAGCAACATCTCCTGACTTAACATTGTAAAACAAAGTATAATTTACACCTGCTCCAATATAAGGTTTGAAAACTTTTTTGTCTGATGTATAAAAGTGATATTGAGCCGTTAATGTTGGAGGTAATAACCAAACACTACCTAAATTTACATCTCCAGCAGCAGTATTAATTGCTTTTACATCATGTTTTGTTGTTCCTAAAATTAATTCGGCCGCAAAATTTTCTGTAAAAAAGTACGTAAAATCTAATTCAGGAACAATCGTGTTTGAAATAGCAACATCACCACCAATAATTCCAATTTTAGCACTTTCGTCTGGAGCAACTCCTAAAGCTCTTAAACGAACTTGCCATCTTTTAAATTCATTTGTTTTTTCTTCCTTATCTTGCGCATTAACAAAATTTACTGTCATTAAAGACATTGCCATTAAAGCAAAAACTATTTTTCTCATTTTTATTTAGTTTAAAATTATGAGTCAAAGGTAGATGAGTGAAAAAACATAAAAACTGATATAAATCATAGATTAAAAATTATTTATCTGTAATTATCATTTTAAAATGCTACAATTTTAATTTACATTTGTAGTCCTTATGCAAAAAACAGTTAACATACTTAATAAACGTGCTAAATTCGATTACGAAATTTTAGACCGATACACCGCTGGAATCGTTTTAACCGGAACCGAAATCAAATCAATTCGTCTCGGAAAAGCTGCTATTACAGAAAGTTTTTGCGAATTTAATGATGGCGAATTATTTGTTATTAACTCGCAAATTGAAGAATATCTATACGGAACCCACTACAATCACAAAGCAAAAAGTGAACGTAAACTTCTTTTAAACAAGAAAGAATTGAAAAAATTATTTAAAGATTCTGATAATAAAGGTTTGACGATTGTTCCTCTTCGTTTGTTTACCAATGAAAAAGGATTGGCAAAATTAGATATTGCATTATGTAGAGGTAAGAAAAATTACGACAAACGCGAATCGTTAAAAGAACAAGATACCAAACGCGATTTAGATCGAATTAAGAAAAGTTTCTAATCATTTTTTATGAAAGAAATTTTAAAACAAGCCCGAATAGATAAAGAACTTTCAACCAGAAAGTTAGCCGAAATTGCGAAAATCGACCAAGCTTTAATTAGTAAGTTTGAAAACGGATTTCGTATTCCTACCAAAAAACAAATTCAAACGCTTGCCCAAATTTTAGAAATCGATTTAAAACCGTTGTTAGTCGCTTGGTACAAAGTAAAATTAGACCATAATTTCGATTTAAATCCATTTGCCATTCAAGCTATTACCGAAATTCTTCAAGAAAAAGGTATTGAAGTTGGCAATTCATCAAAAGAAAAAGAAATTACTTCCATCTTAGATGAATTAGAAGTTTTAAAACAAAAATTAACGAATCTTCGCTAATTAGTTTTTGTTTTCTAAGAGTGGAACAAATCTAAAATCACCAAATTCGTGTTTCTCAAATTGGGTTTCGTTTTTACGAATCAATAACGTCATAATTTGCTCTTTTTCACCTACAGGAATCACTAACCTTCCTCCTATTTTTAATTGTGCCATCAATGGTTGTGGAATAAATGGTGCTCCAGCAGTTACAATGATACTATCAAAAGGAGCAGCCTCAGATAATCCTTTATAACCATCACCAAATATTAACTTTTTAGGACGAATATTTAATTTTGGCAACAAAAGAGAAGTCTTTTTAAACAATTGATTTTGGCGTTCTATCGAATAAACATTAGCTCCCAATGCAAACAACACAGCGGTTTGATAACCACTTCCAGTTCCAATTTCTAATATTTTATGATCTTTTTGAACTTCTAACAATTGCGATTGAAAAGCCACTGTATATGGTTGTGAAATGGTTTGATCAGCACCTATTGGGAAAGCTTTATCTTGGTAAGCAAAATCTTCAAAACTAGAATCTAAAAACAAATGACGCGGAATTTTTCCAATAGCCGCTAACACGTTTTTATCGGTAATTCCTTTTTCTTCCAATTGCTTTACCAACTGATTTCTAAGTCCTTGATGTTTATTAGTATCTTTCAATTTGGGTTGTTTTTGTTTGGGTAAAAATAGCTTTAAAATCTCAAAAAACAAATCAGAAAATAAACTAACTTTTTTCCGAAGTTTCAGAATTAATCTTTTGCACTTTCAACTAAAATCGTACTTTTGATAAAATTAATTTTTTATGCTAAAAGTGGGAGTTTTAGGTGCAGGTCACCTTGGAAAAATACATTTGCGATTATTAAATCAATCTGAAAAATATGAATTAGTTGGCTTTTACGATGCTTTTGAAGAAAACGCCAACAAAGTTGCAGCCGAATTTGGTTATAAAAAATTCGATTCTATTGCCGAATTAATTGCTGCAGTTGATGTAGTTGATATTGTAACACCAACTATGCAACATTTTGAATGTGCAAAACAAGTTATCGAAGCTGGAAAGCACATTTTCATCGAGAAACCAATTTCAAATACTGTTGCCGAAGCCGAAGAAATCATTGCTTTAACAAACAAATACAATGTAAAAGGTCAAGTAGGTCATGTGGAAAGATTCAATCCAGCGTTTACTGCCGTGAAAGATAAAATCAAAAATCCAATGTTTATTGAAACGCATCGTTTGGCGGAGTTCAATCCTCGTGGAACTGATGTTCCTGTGGTTTTGGATTTGATGATTCACGATATTGATGCGATTTTGAGTGTTGTAAAATCGAAAGTAAAATCAGTAAACGCTAGTGGTGTTGCTGTAATTTCAGATTCACCCGACATTTCAAATGCACGAATTGAATTCGAAAACGGTTGTGTAGCAAATATTACTTCAAGCCGAATTTCCATGAAAAACATGCGTAAATCACGTTTCTTCCAAAAAGACGCTTACATTTCGGTAGATTATTTAGATAAAGTATGCGAAGTAGTTCGTATGAAAGACGCACCCGAAGTTCCAGGTGATTTCGACATGATTTTACAAAATGCTGAAGGCGTAAAAAAACAAATCTATTTTGATAATCCGCAAGTGGATGCTAACAACGCCATTTTAGATGAATTAGAAACATTCGCTGATGCTATAAACAATAATACAACTCCAATCGTAACTTTAGAAGATGGTACAGAAGCACTTCGTGTGGCGTATCAGATTATTGAGTGTATGAAAAGATAAATTTATGAAGATAGAAAAAGGTGATATTATTTCAATTCTAATAAATTTAATTATTTATGTCATCCTTATTTCTATACTATCAATTAATGAGAATACAAAAGATATAATATTTGTTGTAGGTTTTACAACAATTATGATTAGTTCTCTATTATCGTTATTTAAAGTTAATTTAAAAAAGTTCAAATATTTCATTTGGATAAATTTAGTACTTTTCATAATTGCTTATTTATACGATTCTTATGTTTATAATAATGGTGACTTAACTAATCAAATAATCATATTTATTATAATCGCATTAATTTTTGGAATCAAATATTTTAAAAACAAACCTAAAATAAAACAATGAACACAATCGCAGTAATCGGAGCAGGAACTATGGGTAACGGAATTGCTCATACGTTCGCGCAAAGCGGATTTACCGTAAAATTAATAGATGTTTCTGAAAAATCATTAGAAAAAGGAATGGCAACTATCGCCGCTAACCTTGATAGAATGGTAACAAAAGGAAGTATCACCGAAGAAGACAAACACAAAACAATCGGAAATATCATCACGTATACCGACGTTAAAGATGGCGTTGTAGGATGTGATTTAGTAGTGGAAGCGGCTACAGAAAACGTACAATTGAAATTCAACATCTTCAAACAATTGAGCGAAGTTTGTGACCATAACGTAATTTTAGCAACTAACACTTCTTCAATTTCTATTACACAAATTGCTGCTAATGTAGTGCATCCAGAAAGAGTAATCGGAATGCACTTTATGAATCCAGTGCCGATTATGAAATTGGTAGAAATTATCCGTGGATATAACACTTCGGATGAAGTGACTAAAATCATCATGGATTTATCGGTGAAATTAGGAAAAACTCCAACAGAAGTTAACGATTATCCAGGTTTCGTAGCCAACCGTATTTTAATGCCAATGATTAACGAAGCTATCGAAACGTTATACAACGGTGTTGGTGGTGTTTACGAAATCGACACGGTAATGAAATTAGGAATGGCACACCCAATGGGACCATTACAATTAGCTGACTTCATCGGATTAGACGTTTGTTTATCTATCCTAAACGTAATGTACGACGGATTCAAAAATCCAAAATACGCTCCATGTCCGTTATTGGTAAACATGGTAATGGCAGGAAAATTAGGAGTTAAATCAGGAGAAGGTTTCTACGATTACTCAGAAAGCAAAAAAGCAGAAAAAGTTTCGAAACAATTCTTAAAGTAAACAGTCACAGTTTTCAGTCGCAGTTAATCTGAATACTGCGACTGAGACTGTAAACTAAACAAAATGGCTAAAATAAAACCTTTTAAAGCAGTTCGACCAGCGCCAGACAAAGTGGCTTTGGTAACCTGTAGAACGTATGACGATTATAGTTCGGCTGAGCTTGCTGCTTGGTTAGATTTTAATCCGTATTCGTTTTTACATGTGATTCATCCTGCTTATGCCAATGCGCAAAAAGTGTCATTAGAAAAGCGTTTTAAAGCCGTTGCAAATAAATATCAAGATTTTAAACACGACCAAATTCTAATTG
>NZ_JAKLJH010000047.1 GCF_023151265.1 Flavobacterium sp. | reverse complement strand
CATTCCTATACTATCAAACAACAAACTTAGGACTAACATTGTTCCTTTGTTATTTTTTGTTGGAATTGGTCCAGCTGGAATTGGTTCTTGTACCATTTTAATTTTGTAAATTTCCTTAACGAATATACAAAACTAATGCCACTTTTGAAACCTTATTCTTTGTGAATCATTTTATAAAAATCGTCACGAAATTCTTTCTGATTAAAAACACCACCATATTGCAAAGTTGAAGTATAGCTGCTTTCATCTTTAATACCACGACTTGATACACACAAATGCGTTGCTTCCATCACTACAATCACATTATCCGTTTCTAAAACCGATTTCAATTCATTGAAAATTTGCATAATCATACGCTCTTGCACTTGTGGTCGTTTTGCGTAATAATCAACAATACGATTTAGCTTAGACAAACCGATAACTTTTCCAGAAGAAACGTAACCAATGTGCGCTTTTCCAACAATCGGTAAAAAGTGGTGTTCGCAAGTAGAATTGAAACTGATATTCGCCTCAACCAACATTTTATCATACTGATACGAATTATCAAAAACCGAAATCTTTGGCTTATTCGCTGGATTTAATCCTGAAAAAATCTCTTGCACAAACATTTTTGCCACACGATGTGGCGTTCCTTGCAAACTATCATCAGTTAAATCCAAACCTAATTCTTTCATGATGATTTCAAAATGATGTTCAATTACCTCCATTTTTTCCGCATCTGATTTATAAAAAGCATCTGGTCGTAACGGCGTTTCAACCGATGTCATTTGGTGATTATCACCAATTATGTCGAATATTTCTTTTTCAATAGTAGTGTTCATAGCAATTTTTCCCTTCTATTTTAATTTCGATTTATAATATTTGCGCAATTTTTCTAATTTCGGTGCAATCACCATTTGGCAATAGCCTTGACTTGAATTCTGATTGTAATAATTTTGATGATAGTCTTCCGCAGGATAAAAAATGGTGGCTGAAGAAACTTTAGTCACGATTTTTTTATCGTACAACTTTTCTTTTTCTAATAACTGAATGTAATTTTCTGCTTTCGTTTTTTGAGCTTCCGAATGATAGAAAATCTCACTTCTGTATTGCGTTCCCACATCAGCACCTTGTCGATTTAAAGTAGTTGGATCGTGAGTTGCAAAGAAAACCTCTAACAAATCTTCATACGCTACTTCATTGGGATTATACGTAATTTGAATGGCTTCTGCATGACCTGTTTCTCCAGTGCAAATATCTTTATATGTAGGATTGACTGTTTTCCCTCCAATATATCCCGAAACCACTTTTTCAACTCCTTTTATTTCTAAGAAAACCGCTTCGGTACACCAAAAACAGCCTCCGGCAAATGTTGCAACTTCCATACCTTCTTTCACTTTTACTTTTACAGGTTCTTTAAACTCTTCTTTTACAACTGGTTTTTCTTTAGCCGTACATGAACTAAAAAACAAACCCAAAACTAACGACAACCCTTTTAAACTATTTCTCATAAATTATATTCGTTTATTTTGTTTAACAAATTTACACAAAAATTAAACACAAAATTCAATTTAACTAAACTTTATTATTTGAGATACGCGAATAGATATAGAATAGTTTTTTTATTCGCCAAAAATCTTTGTTTCTTTGTAGAAATGTTCGGTTATGATTACAGCTAAAAATCTACATAAATATTACGATTCACTTCATGTTTTAAAAGGAGTGGATTTACACATAAAAAAAGGAGAAATCGTTTCGATTGTTGGTGCTTCAGGCGCTGGAAAAACGACTTTACTACAAATTTTAGGTACTTTAGACGAACCTGCAAAACAGAACAATACGGTTTTAGAAATCAATGGAACATCCATTTTGAATTTAAAAGACAAAGAACTTTCTAAGTTTAGAAACCAACATTTAGGCTTCATTTTTCAGTTTCACCAATTATTGCCTGAATTTACAGCTTTAGAAAATGTTTGCATTCCAGGATTTATAGCCAATCGCGATAAAAAAGTAGTAGAAGCTGAAGCAAAAAAACTCCTTTCCTATTTAGGTTTAGCCGAAAGAACACATCACAAACCCAGCGAACTTTCAGGTGGAGAACAACAACGTGTTGCGGTTGCGAGAGCTTTAATCAACAAACCAGCCGTTATTTTTGCCGATGAGCCATCAGGAAATCTAGATACGCATACTGCCGAAAACTTACACGAATTGTTCTTCAAATTGCGCGATGAATTTGGGCAAACCTTTGTAATTGTTACTCATAACGAAGAATTAGCCAACATGGCAGATAGAAAACTAACGATGGTGGATGGGAATATTGTCGTTTAAAATTAAATTTATGAAAGGAAAAATAATAATATTACTGTTTATCATTACACTAACAAGTTTCAAATTAGGCTCGGGAACTGCTTTTTTAACCTGTAAATCAGATTCTGGCAGAACTGAATTTAATGCCGAACTACAAGATATTACAGGTATTTTAGAAAAAGCTGAGTTGCGTATTGATCAAACTAAAATGAAATATACCACTGAGGAATCTCATATTATATTTGACCCAAAAAATGGTATTCTAACCCTATATATTGAAGATGAAACAACATCTGATTTTCCAAATCATAAATACTTAAAATTCTGGTCAATTCCTTCTTCTTTTAAAACTATCAAAGACGAAGGTCATCATCAAATTTATGAGTTTAAAGCTATCATTGAAGGAACTGAACCAAGGAAAAATAAAGAAAATCATACACCTAAAATTGTATTGAACTGCAAATTAGAATATGAAATCTAAGAAATTTTATGACTAAATCAGAGCTCAAAGAATTTCTAGACGAAAAAGTCGAGTTGTACAACAATCCAAATTTCATTGAAAGTGACCCGATTCAAATTCCGCATTTGTATTCTTTGAAAGAAGACATTGAAATTGCTGGATTTTTAGCCGCTACTATCGCTTGGGGAAATCGTAAAATGATTATCAACAACTCTAAGAAAATGATGGATTTGATGGGAAATTCGCCTTACGATTTTGTTATGAATCATTCGGAATCGCAATTAGAATCGTTAGAAAATTTCGTGCATCGTACTTTTAATGGAAAAGATTTTGTGGGATTTGTAAAAGGATTACAACACATTTATCAAAATCATAACGGATTAGAAGCGGTTTTCTCAAAGGAAAATCTAACGATGCAACATACGATTTCCGAATTCAAGCAATTGTTTTTTGAAATTCCACATTTGGATCGAACTGAAAAACACATTTCCGACCCATTGAATGGTTCCGCTGCAAAGAGAATAAATATGTACTTGAGGTGGATGATTAGAAAAGACAATAAAGGAGTTGATTTAGGCATTTGGAACAACGTCTCTCCTGCTCTATTATCTTGTCCGTTAGATGTACATTCGGGAAATGTGGCGAGGAAATTAGAATTGCTAACACGAAAACAAAACGATGCTAAAGCCTTAGCTGAATTGGACGAAAATTTAAGAAAATTAGACCCAAATGATCCTGTAAAATACGATTTTGCTTTATTTGGATTAGGTGTTTTTGAAGGGTTTTAAAAAATATATTTATGCACGCAGATTACATTATTGACCAAAATTTTTCTGATATCACCTTTTCAGAAAACGATATCAAATACAAAGAATACGAAAATTGCACGTTTACGAATTGCAATTTTACTTCTTGCTTCTTTGTTGCCGTAACTTTTATCGATTGCAATTTCTTTGATTGCAATTTTAAAGGAACTAAAATCAATCATGTATCGCTGCGAGATGTTTGGTTTACCAAATGTGATTTTACTTCGGTAAATTTTGCGATGACAGACCAAATTTTATATGAATTTCACTTCAAAGACAGTTTGCTGGATTACGCACAATTCTACAGTTTAAAATTGAAGAAAATGCAATTCATTAATTGCAGCATGATTGCCGTTGATTTTATGGAAAGTGATTTATCAGAAGCGCTATTCGATAACTGCAATTTACGACACGCTGTTTTCATTGGAACAACCGCTCACAAAACGGATTTTTCAACCAGTTATGATTTCATTATCGACCCTGAGAAAAACAAATTAAAACGTGCTATTTTTTCTACTGAAAATTTAGCTGGATTGTTGAAGAAATATGATTTGGTAATAAAGTAATTTAAACGCAAAGACACGAAGTATTTTCGCAAAGTTCGCAAAATTTCTATCACTTATTTGTTTCTATAAAATAGTTCAAAATCTGAAACTTATTCTTACATTTGAGTAACATAAAATCAAACATTATGAAAACTCGAAACTATTCAAGAGTATATAGAATATTGCATTGGTTGATTGCCTTTTCTTTTATCTTCTTATTGATTACCATTTTTCTTCGTAAAACTTGGATGGAGAAAAATCATGTAGCCGAAATTATTCAAGTGTTTTTAGCGGACAAAGGCTATCCGGCTTTACCAGAAGATGACGCCATTTTGTTAGCTAAAAAAATCAGAAAACCTATGTGGGATTGGCATATTTACTTAGGTTATGTCTTAACTGGTTTATATTGCATTCGATTAGCAGTTCCGTTCTTTGGTGAAATGAAATTCTCTTCTCCTTTTAAAGCAGGATTGGATACCAAAACTAAATTTCAATTCTGGGTGTATTTAGTGTTTTATGCCTGTACAGCCGTTTCGTTAATTACAGGTCTGATTATTGAATTTGGTCCAAAGGAATACAAAAAACCTATGGAAGAAATTCACGAACTTTCGTTGTATTATTTATTAGGATTCATGATTTTACACTTCGGTGGAATTTTAATTGCCGAATTAACTTCTGACAAAGGATTGGTTTCTAGAATAATTAATGGTAGTAAGAAAGAATAATAAATATATAAAATGACAGAGGCTCAAGAAACACTCTGGAAAAAAATTAAGGAATTTGAAATTGACGAACCTTCATCTGCTTTGACATTCACAGAACGATTAGCACGAGAAAATGGTTGGACAACTCAATTTACTTTGAGAGCAATCGAAGAGTATAAAAAATTTATGTTCTTAATTTGTATTGCAGAACATCCATTAACACCTTCTGATCAAATAGATCAAGTTTGGCATTTACATTTGCTATATACGCAATCTTATTGGAATGATTTCTGCAAGAATACACTAAACAAAACTATTCATCATGGACCAACAAAAGGTGGTGTAGATGAAAACACCAAATTCACGAATTGGTATGAAAAAACAAAAGAACTTTATAAATTAATTTTTGAAATCGATGCTCCTGAAGATATTTGGGAACCTAGCCAAATTCGATTTAGTGAAAATAATTTCCAAAGGGTTAATTTGAATCAAAATTGGATAATAAAAAAACCTTCAATATTTAAAAAGTGAAACATCTCTCTAAACTTACACCTGCTGAAACCTTAATAATTCTAAAAGACAAAGACACGCGTTTAAAAGAATTATTAAAAGTAACTTTAATGGATTTGTTGTTAAAACAAGTTTTGAAAATTGAAGAAGTTTATAAACAAACCGGAAGAACAGATGAGCAAAGACTGTACGAATATATTGAAACAGGTAAAAATTTCAGGTTTTACAATCCTTTACCACATGAAAATGTCTTTTTAAATATTTTTCAGAAAAATGAGGACTATCGTTATCTATTCCGTCATGTGGTTAAAGTTGGATATGAAAATGCTAAATCATATAACTACTTTCATAAGTTAGTTAGAAAGAGTCCAAATATTTCGGATTGCTTCAAAGAAAGCTTCATATTTTATTTTATCGGATACAACTTTAAAACTTCTAAACATGAAAAACTAAAAAGAGAACTTCAAAAAGAAATTAATCAACTAGAACTCGATTTACCTTCAATAATCCAAAACGATAAAGAGAAAGCCTTAGAAATTTTAAAAGAAATCAAAGGAAATATTTTTCTGATCTCACCAATTGAATTTGATTTATTAAAACAAATAGACCAAACCATTTCTACAGAAATGAATAGGCAAACCGATAATTCTTTTGGTTGTTCCGGTTGCTCTTGGACATATTTTGAAAGTTATTCAGAAAGTTTTGATAGCAGTTGTAGTAGCGATGGCGGTTCGTCTGATGGAGGTTGCAGTGGATGTAGTGGCTGTGGCGGTTGTGGAGGCGACTAAACCTATATTTATCAAAAAATACTAAATTTTTATTGTTTTTCAATAAATTTTTATTGACATTTGCAATGTAATTTTAAACTTTGTAGTTATGTCAAAAACAAACAACTTCGTATTTTGGGGCTTATATGTAATCGCTTGGCTTATTTTTGTGGGCTTATCAATTGAAGCAGGAGGTTTAGTCGTTAATTTCTTTTTTAGCCTTTACAATCCAGAAGTTCTTCAAAATCTGTATCAAAAGTTAGACTTAATGGATATGTACAACGACAGTAAGTTTGCATTTTATGGTGTGTATAGCTTTATCCTTATCATTTCCATTTTAAAAGCGGTGCTATTTTATGCGGTAATTCATTTAATGCACAAAATGGATTTATCAAAACCGTTCAACACGTTTGTGGCTAAGCAAATTTCTCTAATTAGTTATTTCACGCTTTCAATAGGATTTTTAAGTCATATTGCGAGACAGTTCGTTAAAAATTTAATGCATCACGGCTTTGTTCTTGATAACTTAAACCAGTTTTGGGTAGATAGCGAAGCTTTTATTTTAATGGGAGCTGTAATCTATATTATTGCGATTATCTTTAAAAAAGGAATCGATATTCAAAACGAAAACGAATTAACCGTATAAAGTTATGGCAATAGTAGTAAACTTAGATGTGATGATGGCGAAACGAAAAATGTCGCTCAACGAACTTTCGGAAAAGGTGGATATTACGTTGGCTAATTTATCCATTTTAAAAACGGGTAAGGCAAAAGCTGTTCGTTTTAGTACACTGGAAGCGATTTGCAAAGTGTTAGATTGTCAGCCAGGTGATATTTTGGAATATGTAGCAGACTAAAGTATGATTATTGATTGTTACATTTAATTTCAGTTGGATTTACATATCTTTACACCTCATTTGAAACTGTGTTTAGAAGTTTGTTATAAACCAATTAATACCGATTCAGAATATTAAAAAACAACTATTTATGGCAGTTCAAATTTGTACGTGTGAAGGTTTAGATGTAAAGTGTAAAAAGTGTTTTGGGAGCGGTTATATCAATACCGACGCTCCTGAAAAAGCAATAAAATCAGTCCCTAAAAAAGGAAATGTAAAGCAAGAATCTTTTCTTCCTGAAAAAATGAACTCATTATCAAGAAAAGAAATTGAGAACATAGTACCTAAAATTATAGATTCTTTGGATTTAAAATCGAAGAAACAAATGCAAATTCTTAATTCGATTCCATTTAACACCACCACTTTTAGAAGAGATTTTAAAGACAAATTTTCACTTTTACAAAAAATAGAAGAGGAAAAACAAGCGTTACGAAATGACCTTGATGAAATTGCTTCAAAGTTAACTACATCAAAATACACGGTAGAATTCAAATATGGTCATTTTTTATCAAATAAAGTCATTGATGTAACTTCTAACCGCGAGCTTAAAACTTTAATTAGAGAATACAAAAAGCTTAAAAAGTAAAAACTTCAAAAGACAAGTTTTACTAAATATCTTTTTCAATTACTGTTTGAAAACAGGAAAATTTTAATTCAAATTTTGAAAAACGAAAGAATTTTCATAACTTTAGGTATTATTAATTCTAATCCCTATAGCTATGTTAGTTCAAATTCACACCGACAAAAACATTGAAGGCGGAAGCCGTTTTTCAGAATTCTTTACCAACGAAATTAAAAATGAATTAGCAAGATTTGACGAAATCGTAACCCGAATAGAAGTGCACGTCTCTGACGAAAATGGAAATAAATCCACTCCAAACGATAAAAAATGTGTTATTGAAGCCCGAGTAGAAAAAAAACAACCGATTGCTGTTACCTCAACAGCCGATAGCGCAGAGAAAGCCTTTTTTGAAGCTTTAGAAAAAATCCAACGTGTTTTAGATACGACTTTAGATAAAATTAAAGAACACTAAAAATTAAGAATCCCGAGTTTAAGCTCGGGATTTTTTTTGTTTATAAGTTAGTTGTTAAACCAATACGTGTTTGATAATTTGTAAGAATTTTTTATTATATTTGAAGAAAAAAAAGACAACTTGCCAGATGTAAGTAAGTTGGCAAATATTTAAAATTTAAATATGAAAAAAACAATAGCAAGCTTAGTTTTATTTTTCTCCTTTATTTCGTTCTCTCAAAGTGTTGATACAAATTTTCAACTTGGTATAAATGGTTTTAACTCAACTTCGGAAATAAGAAAGACTATAATTCAACCTGATGGAAAAATTTTAATTTTAGGAAATTACCTTAATTATAATGGGTTGGGTAACTTTGGAAAGTTGATGCGATTAAATTCAAATGGAACATTTGATGCCATTTTTATGAACAATTTAGGTACTGGTTTTGACCGTGCTGACCATATCGAATTATTGCCCGATGGTAAAATATTAGTTTCTGAAAGTTCAGAATGCATTCCCTATCTGAATGGAGCAGCTGTACATCATTTGGTACGTCTAAATCCAGATGGAACTTTTGATAACACTTTTAATCTAAATTTTACGGGTACTAATTATCAAAACACATATAAAAATCAAACTTTTCATCCAAATGGAAAAATTTATGTAATTCACAAAACAAATAAATTAATCAGATTAAATAGTAATGGTACAACTGATACAAGTTTTGCTCCCAGAACAATTGACCATATCGGGTCTTTTCCAAATTTTCCGAATGTCTTTTTTATAAAAATAGATCCCAATGGAAAATTATTAATTGGTGGTCAGATTAATACCTATGATAATAATACAACAAATAATTTGATAAGAATTAATGAAGATGGTACATTAGATAATACTTTTAATTTACCTTTTAGTTGTTCAGGAAATAATCAATATGTGTATTCATTAGATTTTATTGAAAACTCAAAAATACTTGTAACAGCAAGAATTCCTTCGAATAGCGGGACAGTTATAGGTACTGTTTTAAGATTAAATAGTGATTGGTCAATTGATAATACGTTTAACTATTTTGAAGCCTCATCTACAAAATTTTTATTAAGAACTGTAGTTCAACCAGATAATAAAATACTTGTTTCTGGTTACAATACATCTACAACAAATGGAAATACTTGTTATTTCAAAAGGTTGAATTCTGATGGCTCTTACAGTGATTTTAATGTTTCAGGGGTTTTTAGCCTTAACAACACAAATAATAGTAATGTTGATACGTATATATCTGAAATGTTTTATCTGGCTGATGGTAAAATTCTGGTTACAGGAAATTTTAACTATTGTCAAGGTCAGCAAAAACGAAAAATTGTACGTTTAAATAATCAAACACTATCTATTGATGAATTCGATAAAGTTAATATCAGGTCATATCCAAATCCAGTAAATGATATTTTACAATTTGAGTGTAAAGAAAAAATTCTTAAGGTAGAAGTTTATGATTATGAAGGAAGAATTTTAAGTTCAAATTCGATATCTGAAAATAAAATCAATTTAAGTGATTTAAAAACCGGAAATTATATTCTAAAACTCTACACTGAAAAAGGAATAATGAATACTAAAATAATGAAAGAATAAAGTTCTGTCAATAGCAATTTGCAAAACGTTAAAAAGATATTTATGGCTACTCGTCATTTTTAAAGTCTAAAAAAATCCCGAGCTCACACTCGGGATTTCTTATTTTAGATTCTGAATCAAGTTCAGAATAACAAAGCACTATTTCAAACTCGCTAAACTTTGTTCTAAAGTTGCAATTTTTGCTAAAGCGTCGGCTTCTTTTTTGCGTTCGTTGGCAATTACTTGTTCCGGTGCGCCAGCTACGAATTTCTCGTTAGACAATTTCCCTTGTACTGAGCGTAAGAATCCTTTGGTGTAGTTTAACTCTTCGGTTAATTTTGCAATTTCTGCTTCTACATCGATGTTTCCTGTAATTGGAATAAAATATTCATTCGATTTCACACGATACGATAACGCACCATCTACTTTATCCGCAACATATTCTAACGTCGTCAAGTTTCCTAACTTCTGAATTACTGAATCAAAATACGTTGACGCTTTTTCGTTGTTTACCACTTTTAATTCCATCGCATCTTTAAACGGAATGTTTTTGTCTTTACGAATCGTTCTAATTCCAGAAATTACTTCCGTTGCGAAATCAAAATCGGTAATTAATTTTTCGTCAAATGCTTTTGCTTTTGGCCACTCACCTACTATCAACGCTTGTTCTGGCGTTCTTTCTGCAATGTGATGCCAAATTTCCTCAGTTAAAAACGGCATGAACGGATGTAACAATTTCAAGTTGTTTTCTAACATTTCAATTGCTTTTTCAAACGTAGCGCGGTCGATAGGTTGTTGGTAACCTGGTTTGATCATTTCTAAGAACCACGAACAAAAATCGTCCCAAACCAATTTGTAAATCGCCATTAACGCATCTGATAATCTGTATTTATCAAAATTATCTTCGATTTCGGCTAAGGTTTGTTGCAACTTCGCTTCGTACCATTCAATCGCAACTTTTGAAGATTCTGGTTGCGCAATATCCGCTACTTCCCAACCTTTGATTAGTTTGAAAGCATTCCAAATTTTGTTAGAGAAACCTTTTCCTTGGTTGCATAATTCTTCGTCGAATAAAATATCATTTCCTGCCGAAGCACTCAATAACAGTCCCACACGAACTCCATCTGCACCAAATTTTTCAATTAGTCCAAGTGGTTCAGGTGAATTCCCTAAAGATTTCGACATCTTACGACCTTGTTTATCACGAACCAATCCGGTTAAATATACGTTTGAAAATGGTTTTTCGCCTGCATATTCGTAACCTGCAATAATCATACGCGCTACCCAGAAGAATAAAATATCTGGACCCGTAACTAAATCATTGGTAGGATAATAATATTTAAAATCTTCACTTTCTGGATTTAAAACACCACCAAAAACCGCCATTGGCCATAACCATGAAGAGAACCAAGTATCTAAGGCATCCGCATCTTGTTTTAAGTCAGAAGCTTGAAACTGTGCATTTCCTGTTCTTACTTTCGCAAGTTCAACTGCTTTTTCGATGTTTTCAGCTACTACGAAATCTTCTTTTCCGTCACCAAAATAGTACGCTGGAATTTGTTGTCCCCACCACAATTGGCGTGAGATATTCCAATCGCGAATGTTGTTTAACCAATGTGCGTAAGTATTGTTAAAACGACTTGGATATAATTTGATTTCGTCTGATTCTAAAACGGCTTTGATAGCAGGTTTTACTAATTCTTCCATTTTTAAGAACCATTGGTCCGATAATCTTGGTTCGATTACCGCTTTCGTTCTTTCAGAAGTTCCTACTTTATTCAAATGCGTTTCGGTTTTTGCTAACGCTCCGATTGTTTCTAATTCTTTCGCAATTTCTTCACGAACAACGAATCTATCTTTTCCTTGATAATGCAATCCGAAAGAATTCAACGTCGCATCTTCATTGAAAATATCGATGATTTCTAAATTGTGTTTATCCCCTAACGTTTTATCATTGGTATCGTGAGCAGGCGTAACTTTTAAACAACCTGTACCGAATTCTACATCTACATAATCGTCTTCGATAATTTGCACTACTCTACCACAAATTGGAACAATAGCTTTTTTACCTTTTAAATGCGAAAAACGTTCGTCATTTGGATTGATACAAATTGCAGTATCTCCAAAAATCGTTTCAGGACGTGTAGTTGCAACGGTTAAGAAATCTTCCGAACCTTCGATTTTGTATTTGATGAAATATAATTTTCCTTGACGTTCTTCAAAGATTACTTCTTCGTCAGACAAAGTCGTTTTAGCTTCTGGATCCCAGTTAACCATTCGGTAACCGCGATAAATCAATCCTTTGTTGTATAAATCTACAAATGAATGAATTACAGATGCTGACATATCGTCATCCATCGTAAACTTAGTACGACTCCAATCGCAAGAACAACCTAATTGTTTTAATTGCTCTAAGATAGTTCCTCCGTATTTTTCGGTCCAATCCCAAGCGTGTTTTAGGAATTCTTCGCGAGTTAAATCGTTTTTATTAATGCCTTCTTCTTTTAACTTCGCTACTACTTTAGCTTCGGTTGCAATTGAGGCATGGTCGGTTCCTGGCACCCAACAAGCGTTGAACCCTTTTAAACGCGCACGACGAATTAATACATCTTGAATGGTGTTATTCAACATGTGTCCCATGTGTAAAACTCCCGTTACGTTTGGTGGCGGAATTACAATGGTGTACGGCGTTCTGTGGTCGGGTTTGGATGTAAAATAATCGTTTTTCATCCAGTAGTCGTACCACTTTTGTTCTACTTCTTTAGCGTTGAATTGTGCAGGAATCATTATATTTTTTTCTTGTTTAATTGTTGAATGGTTGAACGGTTGAATCGTTCGTTTTAACATTCCAAAACTCACTTTGGTATGTTTTTTGTATTACTTACTGCAAAAGTAACTATATAACGAAAATAAAAAAAATGTTAGGAGTAGTTTGTTGGTTGCTTTTATTTAATTAATTTTACAACAACCTATTAATTTATAAGATGATGAAAAAATTACTTGTTTATTTAACTGTATTCGTTGGGATGGCTTCATTTGCTCAAACTGGTCCAAAGATTGAGTTTAAAGAAGAAACCATAAACTACGGAGAAGTGGAAAAAGGAAAAGATAATGGAATAAGAGTTTTTGAATTTACAAATACTGGTGATGCTCCGTTAATTATTAAAAATGCAAAATCGAGTTGTGGTTGTACGGTTCCAGAATGGCCAAAAGAACCAATTGCTCCAAATAGTAAAGGACAAATTAAAGTTCAGTACAACATGAATCCAGGTCCGATTAGTAAAACCATTACGATTGAAAGTAATGCGGTAAACAAACCAAATGGTATGGTTCCGTTACGAATTAAAGGAACGGTAATTGTTAAGGAAGAAATTAGTCCGTTAGTTAAAAAGAAAACGTTTCCAAATTCATAAATAAAAAGTCCCAATTAAATTGGGACTTTTTTTATAGGATTTTTTCGAGGTTGAATTTAAAAGTTAAGATTTCACCTTTTCTATCTACCACAATTGTAATTTGTTTACCTTCATCGGATTGAAATAAATCGGTTATGCTTTGTATTGAAAGTTTATATGCAACTTTATTATTTATTTTTATAATTTTATCGCCAACTAATAATCCTACTTTATCTGCAGGCGAATCTTTTCTAACAGCATATATTTCAAAATTTGGCTTTAGTTCATATTTAAAATTATCTTCTTTTAATTCTTTACCATAATTAATTACAGTTGTAGCTACGGCATCACTTGACTTTTCTTTTATTAATTGAAAACCAGAATGTTGCACTTCGATTCCCGACATATTATAATTGAAAGGTTTACTAAACAAATCATTTTTTTTAAAATAAAAATCTTGATTTTCATAATCTAAAATCCAATTAAATCTTTTTAAAACTTCTCCACCTAAAGAACCATTTCTATTTTTAACAATCATACTTTTATCTAAAAAATTTAAATCGGGATAAGAAACCAAAACATCTTCAAGTAAATTGATTTCAAGTTTTACTTCATCAACTCTAGACTTTTTTCCATAAATATCTCCCGAGAGTCCTCTTCCTAAAAAATCTAAAAAAAAGTTTGGATTAGATTTTATACTATCGTTTTCAAACAACCATAATCCATCTCCCAAACCTGTATCAAATAGTAATTTTAAGTCCATGTTTTTGTTATCAAATTTAGTTTTAATAAAAACGTAAGGTCTCTCTCTATTAATTTCAACAACTGATTTTACATACTTTTTACTTATTTTTTTTATCTTTTCCTTATTTGATTTATATAAAATGATTTTTTTTCTTTGGTAATCAATTTCTATTAAATGATTTTTAAAAAAAGAACTTCCTAATATTCCATTGATCGGAATACCTAATTTGTTTACCAAACTAATATCATGATTAAATACAAAAATTGCTTCAAAATTATAATCCAAATACCCCTTTACTTTAAGTGTATTTTTTTTTGATAAATATCCTTGAACTTTTTCACTAATTCCGGCTCCTGAAATAGTTATTAAATTAGCTTCTTTTAGTTCCAAAGAATCATTTTCAGGTAAACTAAAAACTATACTCTTTGAAGCACCAGTATCTGCAATCATTTTTAGTTTAACTCCATTAAAAACAACATCAATTATAATAAGGTTATGAGAAAGTTCAAAAGGAATTTTTATTTTATCTTTTTTTGAATTCCAAACAATAGAGTCTTGAGCAAAAGATAATGCTCCATATAAAATTAGTATTCTTAAGAAGAATATTTTTGCCATAAAATTTTTATTCTAAGATAAGAAAAACATAAATACAAATTAATTGATTTAACATTTTTTAATGTGTTGTTTTATTAATATCACAAAAAAAAGTCGCAATTTTGCACATCTTTAAAAAACAAGTCATGCCAAAAGTTTCCGTAAAAGGGCAACAAATGCCAGAATCGCCAATTAGAAAATTGGTTCCATATGCTGAAATTGCTAAGAAAAAAGGTCATAAAGTATATCATTTAAATATTGGGCAACCTGATATTAAAACTCCCGATGTGGCTTTACAAGCTGTAAAAAATGCAGACATCAGCGTGCTAGAATATAGTCATTCAGCAGGTTTTGAAAGTTACAGAACCAAACTTTCTCAATATTATAAAAATCACGGATTACCAATAGATACTCAAGATATTATTATTACTACTGGTGGCTCAGAAGCATTACTTTTTGCTATGGGAAGCACAATGGATGCAGGTGATGAAATTATTATTCCAGAACCTTTTTATGCAAATTATAATGGTTTTTCTATTGCTTCTGGTGTAAATGTAGTTCCTGTAATTTCAGGAATTGAAACTGGATTTGCTCTACCTCCAATTGAAGCTTTTGAAAAATTAATTACCTCAAAAACAAAAGCAATTTTAATTTGTAACCCTGGCAATCCAACTGGTTATTTATATTCTCAAGAAGAAATTTTGAAACTTGCTGAAATTGTTAAAAAACATGATTTGTTTTTAATTGCAGACGAAGTATATCGTGAGTTCATTTATGATGGAGACAAACATTTTTCAGTAATGAATGTTCCTGGATTAGAAGAACACGCTATCATGATTGACTCTGTTTCTAAACGTTACAGTATGTGTGGAGCTCGTATTGGTTGTATTGTTTCTAAAAATGCAGCAATAATGGCAACCGCTATGAAATTTGCACAAGCTCGTTTGAGTCCACCAACTTATGCTCAAATTGCTAGTGAAGCTGCTTTAGAAACACCACAAAGTTATTTTGATGATGTTATTTCAGAATACAAAGATCGTAGAGATACATTAATTACCGAATTAAATAAAATCGATGGAGTAAAAGTAGCTACTCCAAAAGGTGCTTTCTATTGTATTGCTAAATTACCAATTGACAATGCTGATAAATTTGCTCAATGGTTATTAGAATCTTACGACTTAAATGGAGAAACTGTAATGGTTGCTCCAGCTGCAGGATTCTACTCAACCCCTAATGTTGGTTTAGACGAAGTTCGTATTGCCTACGTTTTAAAGAAAGAAGATTTAATTAAATCTGTTCAAATTTTAAAAGAAGCTATTGCTGTCTACAATAATAAAAAATAAATGACATAAAAAGAGCCCGCTTATAACTAGCGGGCTCTTTTTTTAAACAATAAAAGCAATCCTAGGATTGCTTTTATTGTTTTTCATTTATTATCTGATTAGTGAAAAATGCGCTTTAAATTGTTTAGCGACACCATTTTCTGTGTAATCTAACGAGAACCAGTAATCTGTTGATGGAAGTAGTTCTTGATTGTACGTTCCGTCCCAGCCATTACTGTCTTCAGTTGCGCTTAGTTGTTTTAACAATTTACCATAACGGTCAAAAATGTACA